>NZ_JBEOSA010000100.1:0-23178 GCF_040302625.1 Kitasatospora sp. NPDC097643
TGCAGATGTCGCAATCCACACCGAGCCAGAAGGCCCTCACTCATTTCAAGATCACGCCACCATGAGCTCTGTCACCAACCTCCGTGGTCAGAACAGCTAGGGCAGGTCTCGCCACGGCACTTCGGTGCGGACCCGGAACAGGATCCCGTTGACCACCCGACGGTGGTCGCACCACCGTCCGCCCCCAGCACCGGACTTCGGCAGATGCGGCTCAAGCCGCATCCACTCGTCGTTGGTCAAATCTCCCCGCCCCACGACCAGAACAGCGACCTTATCGTCGGACGGTCACAAGATCCGCCGGACGGACCCTAGGCCCAGGCGGGTGCCCAGGTCCCGGTGGTGGGGTGCTCGGCCTCGGCCTGTCGGGAGCGGAGGTGGTCGCGGAACGCGGCCAGCGCCGGGTGCAGGTTGTCGCGGCGCCACAGCAGCGAGTGCGGGTAGACGGGCGTCGGATCCCGGACGTCGATGCGGCGCAGGCCCTGGTCGGCGGGCCAGACCAGGCGGCTCTGCTCGCTGACGAAGGTCGCCAGCGACCGGGAGTCGGCGATGGTGTCCAGCAGGGGCTCGACGCCGAAGTCGGGTCCGGTGGTCTCGATGGTGAGACCGAACGCGGCGGTGAGGTCGTCGTAGTAGGCGGCCCACTCGGTGCCGGGAGCGGCGCCGGGGATCCAGATCCGGTGCCCGACGAGCTCGGCGAGCGTGACGGTGCGGGCGGCGGCGAGCTCGTGGGCCGGTCCGGTGAGCAGTTGGAGGGGCTCGTCGAAGACCCGGGCGGCCTCGACGTCCTCGGGGAGCCGCCAGCCGGGCATGGAGACGGCGCGGAACGACGCGTCGATCGTGCCGGACCGGATGGCGGCGACGGCTGCGTCGATGTCGAAGAGGGTCACGACGTCGAGTTCGACCTCGGGGTGCGTGCGGTGGAACTCGCGCAACAGGCCGGCCGGGCCACCGCGGCGGCCGAGCACGTCGACGCGCAGCGCGCGGCTGCCCGGCTGGACGGAGGCCATCGCCCGCTCCTCGGCCCGGAGGAGGGCGCGGGCGTGCGGCAGGAACGCCTGTCCGTCGATGGTGAGCTTCGCCCCGCGCGCCGTGCGGGTGAACAGCTGCACGCCGAGGATCCGCTCCAGTGCGGCGATGCGCTTGGAGACGGCCTGCTGGGTGATCGACAGGTCGTCGGCGGCGTCCTGGAAGCGGCCTGCGTCGGCGGCGGTCACGAAGGTGCGTACGGCGTCGAGATCCATGCCGGCCATCGTAGGACTACAACGATTGGTTGTGCGGTGGTGGCTGATCGGTTGTTTGATCCCGCTGTTCGGTCCTCGCTTTGATGTCGGCGGTCAGCTCGTGGTTGTTCTTCGATGAGGCGAGAGGTGTGTGGCGCGTGGCGGGTGGGCGAAGGCTGGGGAGGCGGTTCGGGTGGCTGTGGGCGGCGTACGCGGTCAGTTCGTACGGCTCGGGGCTCGGGTTCGGGGCGTTTCCGCTGATCGCGGTCCTGGTGCTGCACTGCGGGCCGACCGAGGTGGCGGTGCTGGCCGCCGCCGGGCGGGCGGTGGGGGCCCTGGTCGCGGTGCCGCTCGGCCCGTGGGTGGAGTTCCGGCGCAAACGTCCGGTCATGATGGCGATGGACCTGACCCGGTTCACGGCGTTGCTGAGCGTCCCCGCCGCGTTCGCGCTCGGCCGGCTCGGCTTCGCCCAACTCCTCGTCGTCTCCGTCGTCGTGGCGGCGGCCGACATCGCGTTCCGAGCGGCCAGTGGGGCGTACCTGAAGGCGCTCGTGCTGCCCGAGGACCTGCTCGTGGCGAACAGCCGGTTCGAGGCCACCACCTGGACCGCGACCATGGCCGGGCCACCACTCGGCGGGGCCGCCATCGGACTGTTCGGCCCGGTGGCCACCGTGCTCGCCGACGCGGTGAGCCACCTGCTCTCGGCCCTTGGCATCCGCGCCATCGGCGGCACCGAACCCCGGCCCGTACGCCCCGAACGCCTTGGTGTGACCGGGACCCGAGCAGGTGAGCTGCTCGAAGGCTGGCGCCACATCCTCGGCCACCCCGTGCTGCGCCCGCTGTTCTTCAACACGATCGCGGTCAACGGTCTGATCATGGCCACCGAACCGCTGCTGGCCGTCCTCCTGCTGGACCGGCTCGGGTTCGCGCCCTGGCAGTACGGCCTGGTGTTCGCGGTCCCGTGCCTCGGCGGCCTGATCGGCTCGCGCCTGGCCCGTCCACTCGCGGCGCGGTTCGGGCAGCAGCGGGTGCTGCTCGCCGCCGGGGTGCTGCGGGCGTGCTGGGGGATCGGACTGGTGTTCGTCCGGCCCGGCGTCCCCGGGATGCTCATCGTCATCGTCGTCGAACTCGGCCTGGTGACCTGCTGCGGCCTGTTCAACCCGATCCTGGCCACCTACCGGCTCGAACACGCCGCCCCCGACAAGCTCGCCCGCACCCTCACCGCCTGGTCGATCAGCAGCAGCGCCGCCATCGCGACCCTCACCGCCCTGTGGGGCCTACTGGCCGCCACCACCACCCCCCGCACCGCCATTGCCCTCGCCGGCCTCCTCCTCCTGACCACCCCCCTCCTGCTCCCCCGCCCCAAGCCATCCCCCCACCCCGCCCCCACCCCCACCTGACCCCCCCCACAGAAGGCCGCACCTTCCGACACACCGACTCCCTGCGCGCAATCCGAGCTGCCTGGGACGGGCCTTGCGCGGGAAGTCGGCCGGGCCGACTTCCCGCGCCCGCTGGTGCCCGCCCCTCGGGTACCGGCCCGGGGCGCGGAGCCCCTACGCGGGTGGGAGGTCGAGTGGGCCGTTCTCCTGTACGGGTGCCCGATCCGGGATGCCGAGGAGCGGGCGTTGCGCAGGAAGTCGGACGGGCCGACTTCCCGCGCCCGCTGGCGCGCACCCGTCGGGTGCTAACCCGGGACGCGGAGCCCCTACGTCACCGGTCCCGCCCCGGACGGGAGGCCGAGTGGGCCGACCTCCTGCCGGAGGGCGCGATCCGGGGTCTCTGGAGAGGGAGTGCGCAGGAAGTCGGACGGGTCGACTTCCTGCGCGCGGTGGCGGGTGTCGGTCGGGGGTGGAGATTGGCCGTCGTTCGGGGGATCGGAGTAGGAGGTCCGGCGGGTCGACTTCCTACGCGCGCTGATGCGTTCACTCGGGTACCGGCCGGGGCGCCGGAGCCCTGTGCCACCTAGGCGCGCGTGGGCAGGAGGTCGGGCCGGTTGGCTGTCTCCGCGCTGAGGTGTGGGTTCGATCCGGGGCGCCCGGACAGGGGTTTGCGCTGGAAGTCGGGTGGATCGACTTCTTGCGCATGCTGATGGGCGTCACTCGGGTGCGGGCCCGGAGTGCGGAGCCCCGGGCTGCCGAGGCGCCCGGGCAGGGGTCGGGTGGGCCCGGACTTCTTGTGCGCCGGGGTGTGTGGCGTGATCAGGGGTGTCTGGCCGGGAGGTTGCGCAGGAAGTCGGGCGGGCCGACTTCCTGCGCGCGCTGGTGTGCGTTGCTTGGGAGTCGGCCCGGGTGGCGGAGGTTGACCGTGGTTCGGGCGCACGGGAAGTCGGGTGGGGCGACTTTCTGTGCGGGGTGGGGGGTCAGGGGGTGGTGAGGTGGGTGGCCCAGTGGTGGAGGGCGGGGGTGAGGGGTGGGTGGGTGAGGCCGGTGGTGGTGGCGAGGTGGTCGGCGGAGGTGGTGTCGTACTGGTCCTCGGAGAGGAAGGTGAGGGTTTCGGGGTCGGCGCCGGTGAGGGTGCGGGGGAGGCGGCGGACGAGGGCGACGGGGATCAGGGCGCGGGGTGGGCGGACGCCGAGGTGGGTGGCGAGGAGGGTGATCAGGTCGGGGAGGAAGGGGGTGCTGGGGTCGAGGACGGTGTGGGCCTGGACGGGATCCCGGTCGTGTGCGGGGACGGCGGCGAGGAAGCGGGCCAGGTGGTCGACGGTGACGACGGGCAGGAAGGTGCGGCGGGTGCCGGGGAGCAGCGGGAGGCGGCCGCGGTGGAGTTGGCGGACCAGCTGGGCGAGGCCGAGGTACTGGTCGGCCTCGCCGGTGCGCGAGTGGCCGATCACGCTGCTGGGGTTGACGGTGGTGAGCGGGACGCCGAGGCGGGGTGCGGTGACGCGGACGGCGGCGTCGCCGAGCTGCTTGGACGCCTCGTAGGCACCGAGTCGTGCGTAGAGCGCTGCGGTGGTGCGGGGGTCGAGCGGGTACTGCGGGTGCGGGTCGCGGCCGACGCGGTAGCCGGAGAGGTGGACCAGGCGGCGCAGCCGGGGGCGGGTGGCGGACCAGTGGAGGGCGTGGAGGGCGCCGTCGACGTTGGTGGGTTCGGCCTGGGTGCGGGTGAGGCCGAACTGGTAGCGGGCGGCGAGGTTGTGGACGTCGCGGACCTCGGCGAGCCGGGTGTCGTCGGCGGGGGAGAGGCCGAGGCCGGGGCGGGTGAGGTCGGTGGTGACGGTGGTGAGGGCGGTGTCGTCGGCGCCGTGGTCGCGCAGCCAGCGGCGCAGGGCGGTGCTCCGGTTGCCGCCGTCCGGGCCTCGGCCGTCGCGGACGGCGGCGGCCACCGGTTCGCCGCGGCTGAGGAGTTCGAGGACCAGCCAGCGGCCGAGGAAGCCGGTCGCGCCGAGGACGAGGGTGCGGGGTGGCGGCGGGAGGGGCGGCATGCTGCGCTCCAGAATCTGTAGACCGGTCTGTATATTTTGTGGGCCTGAAAGAGGGCGCCGGGTTGGTGAGTGACCTGACCCGGCGCCCTGGGGTGGCGGTGCCTACGCCTTCGCCGCCTTGGCTGCCTTGGTCGGCTTCGCGCCGAGCAGGTGCAGGACGGCGTGTTCGGCGTGGTCGAGCGGTTCGCGGCTGCGGCGGACCGAGGCGAGCAGGACGGCGCCCTCCATCAGGGCGAGCGCCTGCCCGGCGGCCGTGGCGGCCTCGGCCGGCCGGAAGCCCTCGGCCTCCAGCTGGTCGGCGAGCACCCGCTGCCAGCTCTCGTAGATCTCGGCGCAGACGGCGCGCAGGGTCTCGTTGGTGCCCGCGACCTCCAGTGCGACGGTCGCGATCGGGCAGCCCTTGCGGTAGTCGGAGCTGATCAGCCGGTCGGCGAAGACCTCGGTCAGTCGCCGGGTGAGGGTGGCGCTGTCGGCGCCCTCGGCGGCGAGCGCCTTGAGCAATTCCTCGACCTCCTGGCCGGCCTGGACCAGTGCGGTGGCGACCAGTTGGTCCTTGCCCTCGGGGAAGTGGAAGTAGAGCGAGCCGCGGGGTGCACCGCTCTCGGCCACGATGTGGTTGACACCGGTGCCGAAGTAGCCCTGCGCCTCGATCAGTGCCCGGGTGCCGGCGATCAGCCGGGACCGGGTCTCCTCGCCCTTGACTCCCATGCGGAAAACAATAGACCGGTCTGTATATTTCTGTCGACTGTCGCGGCGGCTCGGCGGCCCGGCGGCCCGGCGGCCCGGCGGCCCCACCCTCAGGCTCAGGCCGTGTGGGCCTCCTCCAGCAGCGCCAGGTCCTCGGCCGAGAGCCGGAGGGCGCCGGCGGCGAGGTTGTCCTCCAGGTGGGCCGGGTCGCCGGTGCCCGGGATGGCCAGCACGTGCGGACCCCGGTGCAGCGTCCACGCCAGGCGGACCTGCGCGGTGCTCACCCCGTGCGTCTTCGCCACCGCGAGGACCTGGGCGGGCTCGGCGGCCTCGTCGGCGCCGGTCTCCCGGCCCGCCCCGGCGATCGCGTAGAAGGGGACGAAGGCGATGCCCTGGTCGGCGCAGAGCCGCAGGACGGCCTCCTGTTCGGCGGAGGCGCCGATGCCGTACGGGTTCTGCACGCAGACCACCGGCGCGACGGTCTGCGCCTCGGTGATCTGGTGCGGCTGGACGTTGGAGAGCCCGAGGTGGCGGATCAGGCCGGCCTGCTGCAACTCGGCCAGGGCGCCGAAGCGTTCGGCGACCGAGTCGGTGCCGAGGATACGCAGGTTCACCAGGTCGAGGTGGTCGCGGCCGAGTTGGCGCAGGTTCTCCTCGACCTGGCCGCGCAGCTGCTCAGGGGTCCGTGCGTGCTCCAGCCATTCGCCGTTCAGGCCGCGGGCGGGGCCGACCTTGGTGGCGATCACCAGGTCGTCGCCGTAGGGCGCGAGGGCGTGGTTGATCAGCTCGTTGGCGGAGCGCAGCGGGGAGAAGTAGAAGGCGGCGGTGTCGATGTGGTTGACGCCGAGTTCGACCGCGCGCCGCAGCACCCGGACGGCCTGCCCGCGATCGCGCGGCACGGCCTGCGGCACGAGCGCCCGGCCGGTCTGCGGCAGGCGCATCGTGCCGAAGCCGATCCGGTGGACGGTGCGGTCGCCGAGCGTCCAGGTGCCGGAGACGGACGCATGGACGGGGGCGGGGACCGGGGAGGAAGCGGAGGCGGTACCAAGGGTGTCGGAAGTCATGCCCGTCATGATCGTCACTGAACTACCCTGACCGCCAACGATTCGGACATGTGTGAATCCACCGGGGGGCGGAGTTGGCGGCCGAGCTGCTGTTCACGGCGGGCGATCTGGCGAGCATGCGCTTCGCCGTGTCGCCGATGTGGGAGGTGGGCCCGAGCCTGCGCCTGCTGCACTCCGGCGTCGCCCACCCCGTCCACCGCCCCTGGGTGGAGCAGGTGCGGCCCCGGCTGGCCTCGGCCGGGCCGGACCGGGGGTGGCTGACCGAGATCGTCCCGCCCGCCGGGTACGTGCCCGACTTCATCAACCCGGCCCCGGCCGGGCCCGCCGCCACGCTCGCGGAGGAGCTCGCCGCGATCCGGGCGACCCCACCCGAGCGGGTCCGGCACGACCTGGACCGGCTCCGGGCCGGGGCGGGCGGGCTCGGACCCCGGCTGAGCGCGCTGTACGCCGACCCCGAGGCCGGGTTGGTCCGGCTCGTCGAGGCGATCGAGGGGTACTGGGAGCTCGCCCTCGCCCCGTACTGGGCGCGGATCCGCGCGCTGCTCGACGCGGACGTCCTGTACCGCGCCCGCCGGGCCGCCGAGTACGGCGCGGCGCGGGTGCTCAACGAACTGCACACCGAGGTGCAGTGGAACGAGGACACCCTGCGGCTGAGCCGCCGGCGCAGCCCGCTGCCCCACCGGGCACCCGGCGTCGCGGGTCTGCTGCTGATTCCGTCCGCCTTCACCGGTCCGGCGCTGTTCACCCTCGTCGGCCCCGCCGATCCGCCCCAACTCACCTACCCGGCCCGCGGGATCGGCACCTTGTGGGAGCGCCGCCCCGCGACCGGGAGCACCGCGCTCGCCGCCGTCCTCGGGCGCTCCCGCACCCTGCTGCTGACCGAACTCGCCGCCCCGGCCTCCACCACCGAGCTCGCCCGCCGCACCGGGCTCTCGCCCTCGGCGGTCTCCCAGTACCTGACCGCCCTGCGGGACGCCGGCCTGGTCAGCGCCCACCGCGCCGGGCGCTCGGTGCTGTACGCCCGCACGGCCGCCGCCGAGGGGATCCTGGAGCCGTTGACCGGCGAGGGGTGAGCGGGGGAGAAGGGCCGGGTCGGGGCCGCCGGGCACACTCCGAACGCAGGATCGTCACGGCGGGTTTTCAGTATTGTAGGAGTGGGTTCGTCCGCTATGCGTACTGTGCTAGGCATGACCCGGAGTCACCACCCCCGTCGACGTCGGACCGGCCTGGTCGCGACACTGCTCGCCGTTGCCCTCGGGCTCGGCAGCGTCGCGCTCACCGGCCCGGCCGGCACTGCCACCGCGAGAGCCGCCACCGCCGGCACCCCCGCCGCCGCACGAGCCGCCGCCGCACGAACCGGCGCGGCGCCCAGCGCCCGGATCCGCCCGGCCGGCGCGCCGCTGACGGTCTTCGCCCACCGCGGCGGCTCCTCCGCCGCGCCGGAGAACACCCTGCTCTCGGACGAGGTGGCCCGCCGGGCCGGTGCCGAGTGGATCGAGAACGACGTCCAACCGAGCCGGGACGGCGTGCCCTACGTGCTGCACGACGAGACCGTGGACCGCACCACCAACGGCCGCGGCCGGATCCGCGACCTGACCTCCGCCCAGCTCGACGCGCTGGACGCCGGATCCTGGTTCGCCCCGGCCTACGCGGGCACCCGGCTGCCGACCCTGGCCGCCCAGCTGGACGACCTGCGCACCCGCGGCGGCAAGCTGCTGCTGGAGATCAAGGGTCCGCACAGCCGCGAGGAGGTCGCCCGGATCGTCCAGGAGGTGCGCGACCACGGCATGGCCGACCGCGTGGTCGTGCAGAGCTTCGAGGTCGACGCGCTGCGGTACACCCGCGAGCTGGCACCGGAGCTGCCGCTCGCGCTGCTCCGCTCGACGCTGGACCCCGACCCGGTGGCCACCGCCCGCGAGCTCGGCCTGACGGCCTACCACCCCTCCGACGGCGCACTCGCCGCCCGCCCCGAGGTGGTGGCGGACCTGCACGCCGCCGGGGTGGCCGTCAACGTCTGGACGGTCGACCAGCCGGCCCGCTGGAAGGCCCTGGATGCCGCCGGCGTGGACGGTGTCATCACCAACCGCCCGGCCGAGCTGGCCGGCTGGAACGCGGCCTGGCAGGAGGCGGGCAGCGGCAGGTAGGAAAGAGGGGAGCATCGCCCGGCAGGCGGGAGTTCGACGTGCCGGGGCGAGGCCGCCGAGGGTGAAGGGCCGCCGAGGGTGAAGGGCCGCCGCCAGTTCGCGGGCCTGCCGCGTCACGGGTGCACCAGGTCACATACTGGGCCGCGTGACGAGTACGGACGGTGGACGCGGCACGGATCGGCGTGACCTGTTCCGGGCGGGTGCGGCGGTGCTGCTGCTGGGTACGGCGGGTTGTGCGAGCAGTGCCAAGAAGCCTGCGGCCATGGCGAGTTCAAGTTCGCCACCAGCAGAGACCGGCACCCCCACCCCCACCCCCACCCCCACCCCGCTGCCGAACCCCCCGCTCTGGCAGCCCGGCCCGGGCGAGATCCAGCCCGACGTCAAGCGCCGCGCCGTCGAACTGGTCGCCGCGCTCGGCGCGTGGCCACCCGGCGGGCAGGGGGTGGCAGCGGCCCGGGCCCGGGTGGCGGCGCTGGGCCTGCCGCCCGCCCTGGCGGACCAGGCCGGGCCGCTGGCCCCGCCCGCGTCCGAGGCGAGCCTGGAGGTGATCGACGCCCAGTACGGCGGGATCCTCGCCGACTCGGCGAGCGTGCTGGTGGTCTGCCGGCAGTGGACCCGGCGGCCGGACGGCGGGGTCGCCGAGGGCGGCACCACGGTGGACGTCCGGCTGAGCCGGGCCGAGCCGCGCTGGACCGTCACCGACCTGCACCCGGGCGAGCCGGGCCCGGCGGCCGCCGCACCGTCCGCGCTGGTCGCCGAGGTGCTGGCCCAGCCGAGGATCGAGCTGCCGCCCGAGGCGGTGGCCGATCTGCGCAGCGGGTCGGTGCACGACAGCGTGCTGGGCGCGATGCTGCGACTGGCCGGCCCGTACACGCTCTCGGTGAGCGTGGTACGGACCGGCCATCCGTTGAACGTGTTCGGCACGACCCGGCCCAGCGACCATCCGCCGGGCCGGGCCTTCGACGTCTGGCGGATCGACGGCCGGCCGGTGGTGGACCCGGGGACGCCCCGGCAACTGGTGGAGTCCTTCATGCGGGACGCGGCCGCCGCCGGGTCGTACAACGTGGGCGGGCCGGTGGTGGTCGCGGGCGGCGTCGGCAATCAGTTCTTCACCGACGACACCCACCACGACCACGTCCACGTCGGGTTCACCGGCTAGAGCCCCCCGAACGTCAGTTGACGTTGACCCCGCTCCAGGCCGCCGCGACCGCCTTGTACTCGGTGCTGTTGAGGCCGTACAGGTCCTTGGCGGCGCTCAGCGAGGCGGTGCGGGCACCGGCGTAGTTGGTGGTGGACGTCATGTAGACGGTCAGCGCGCGGTACCAGATCTTGGCGACCTTCTGGTTGCCGATGCCGGTGACGGTGGAGCCGTTGCAGGTGGGGCTGTTGTACGTGAAGCCGTTGATGGTCTTGCTGCCGCTGCCCTCGCTGGCCAGGTAGAACCAGTGGTTGCCGACGCCCGAGGAGTTGTGCACGTCGAGCCGGCCGACCGTCTTGCTCCAGCAGTCCGCCGACTTGCCGTCCAGCGAGGGCTTGTCGAAGCGGCGCAGCCACGGCGGGGTGGACTGGTCGCTGAACAGGTAGTCGGGGGTGTCGACGGCGTTGTTGGCGTACCACTCCACCATGGTGCCGAAGATGTCGCTGGTGGACTCGTTGAGGCCGCCGGACTCGCCGCTGTAACGCAGGTTGGCGGTGGCGCTGGTGACGCCGTGGGTCATCTCGTGGCCCATGGTGTCGAGGTCGACCTGCTCGGGGTCGGTGGTGCCGTTGCCGTCGCCGGTCATCATGCAGAAGCAGGCGTCGGACCACTGGGCGTTGTCCCAGTTGGTGCCGACGTGGACGAAGACGGTGGCGCCCCGGCCGTCGTTCTTGATGCCGTTCCGGCCGAAGACGTTCTTGTAGTAGTCGTACGTCCAGGCGGTGTTGGCGTGGGCGTCGACGGCGGCGGTGGAGCGGTCGGTGGAGAACTTCTTCCCGTCGCCCCAGGTGTTGGTGGCGCTGGTGAACGGCGTGCCGGAGGTGGCCTTGACCGAGCTCGCGGAGAGGTTGTTGGCGTCCTTGGTGACGTGGCCGCGGATCGGGTCGGCGAGGGTGTAGCCGCCGCCGGACTGCTGGGTGGTGTCCAGCGGGACGTCGCCGGTGTACTCGGAGTGGCCGGTGCCGGTGGCCTCGTGCTCGGCGTCGTAGGCCTCGATCTGCTCGCCGGTGGTGGCGTCGGTGACGACGACCCGGCCGGCCGGCTGGCCGTGGTCGCCGGTGCCCTCGACGGTCGTCCGCCAGGCGAGGCGGGGGGTGCCGTCGGCGGCCCAGACGACCAGCTCGGGAGTGCTGGTGGCGTCGGTGACGCCGGGGGCGGCGGCGATCGCGTCGGCGGCGCCGGCCTGCGCGGGGACCTTCGGGGTGGTGGACCTCACGGCCGGGTCGTGGGCGGCGGCGCGGGAGTTGTCCTTGAGCCGGCCGCGGGCGTCCTGGTGGACGACCAGGTCGCCGCCGACCACGGGCAGGCCCTGGTAGGTGCGGTCGAAGCGGACGTGCTGGGTGCCGTCGGCGTCGATGACGACGTCCTTGACGACGAGGTCCTGGCCGCTGCCGAAGCCGAAGGTGCCGGCGTTGCGCACGACGTTGGCGCGGGCCTGGGCGATCGCCGCATCGCGCGTGGTGGGCGCGGCGGAGGCGGTGCCGGTGGGGATGGTGACGGCACCGAGGGCGGCGACGACCGCGATGGCTCCAGCCGTGAGGGGACGGCGGGAGGAGGAGGTGGGGCTCACTCTGACTCCAGTCGGGGTAGCTGCGGGATAAGAGCTGCGTCAGAGATTGACGGCGATCAGTCAGAGTCAGCTAGAGGGAAGGTCATATCTTTGCCAAGTTGTGTCCTGGTCAAATCAAAAATGATCAGAAATTAACATCGGGCATACGCGCCGGTCGTGACGAGCCCTTACCGGGCCCGACGCCCACCACTGTCCGGCCCCTACGCTCACCGCCGTCCGGGGCCCTACGCTCACCCCCATGGACGGATGGGTGGGGGCCTGGACCGGCGGGCGGGCGGCGGTCCACGTGGGCAACGTCGCGGACTTCAACGAGCAGTTCTTCGACGAGCGGATGGACCCGGCCCAGCGCGCCCGGCGACGGCGGGCCGCGCACGGCTACGCCTGCCTGGCCACCTGCTACAGCCCCGAACCCGCGCTGCTGGTGCTGCCCGCCGAGGTGGGCGGCGAGTGGACCGACTGGCTGGCCCGGGAGTTGGAGTGGGGCCCGGTCGAGGTGCACGGCGGCCTCGCACCGGACCGCACCGTGGCCCGGGCGCTGGCCGAACGGCCCGCCCTGGCCCAGCGGATCGCCGGGCTCGGCCGACCGGTGGTGCACTGGGGCCGCACCGCCGCCCAGGGCGAGGGGCCCGAACTCGCCGCCGTGCGCCGCTACGAGTCCAAGGCCGCCGCGCACGGGCTGTTCGCCGAACTCGCCGCCGACCACCCGGGCGTCGTCGTCCCCCGACAGGAAACCCGGGACGGCCGGGGCCGGGCCGCCCGCCGGCTCTCGGCCCGCGCCGCCCGCGGCCTGACCACCGTCCTCAAGAGCCCGCACGGCGTCGGCGGCTACGGCACCGTCGTGGTGACCCCGGCCGAGCTGTTCGGCGCGGGCGGTGGCCGGGCCCTGCTGCGCCAGCTGGTCCGCACCGAAGTCCTGCCGCCGCGGGGCCCGTTGCTGCTGGAGGAGCACATCGACCCGGGCCCGGACGCCCGGCTGCGCGACCTCACCCACGACGCGGTGATCGGCCCGGACGGCACCGTCCACCCGGTCGGCGCGGGGGAGATGCTGGTGGCCGGCACCCGCTACCAGGGCGTCACCGTCGGCCCGGGCGCCGTCCCGGCCGGCGCCGCCGGGACGGCCCGGCGGTTCGCCCTCGCGGTGGGGGAGCGGCTGGCCGCCGAGGGCTACCGGGGCTGGTACGACGTGGACTTCGTCACCGACCGGCAGCGCCGGCTCGCCCCCACCGAGATCAACCTGCGGCTCACCGGCCCGGCCGTCGCCTTCATGCTGCGCGCCCGGCTGGACCAGGTGCGCGGCCCCGGGCACGTGGTCCGCACCCTGGACGCGATGCCGCTCGGCGCCCGGCTGGCCCCCGAGGCGCTGTACGACCACCTGGAGCGGCTGCGCCCGCGCTGCGCCGGGCTCGGCGTCACCCTCCTCCCGCTGATCCCGACGGCGGGCTACGACCCCGAGCCCGCCGTCGGCCTCGCGCTCGCCGCGTCCGGCACCGGGGCGGCGCAGGACGCGGTGCAGGCACTGGACGCGGCACAGGCGCTGATCGCCGCGGCCAACCAGGGGCTGGCCGGGATGTTCGAGGCGCTGCGCTGAGCAGGCGTCACGTCTTCTGCTTCCCCGGGGCGCGCTGCGGCGAGATGACGAACAGCACCACCACCAGCGCGGCGATCATCACCGGCACGTTGAACGCGAACACCATCGCCGTCTCCCGCGCCCAGTCCTTGGGATCGGTGAGCCGGTACAGGTTGTCCTGCGGCCACCAGTTGACCAGCAGCCAGGCGATCGAGCAGTGGGTCAGGACGGTCAGCCGGTACGACCGGCCGACCCGCAGCAGCGCGTCGAAGCCGACGAAGAAGTACGTCAGGCCCGCGCCGAACGCGAGGTACTCGCAGAGGTAGAGGACCTGGAACCACCCGGCGTACGGGGAGGGCACCCCGGTGACGTCGGTCGAGCCGGGGAACCACACGTCGGTGAGGGCGAAGGCGATGAACGCGAAGAGCAGCGTGACGCCGACCGTCGCGCAGCCCACCGTGACCGGGCTGTCCCCGCTGCGCCCCCCGGCCTTGCCGCCGCCCTTGCCGCCCCCGGACTTGCCGGAGCGGACCGCGGCGTGCCCGGGCGGGGCCGGCAGCGGCAGCGCGGCGCGGTCCAGCTTCCCGGCCCGGGTGCGCGGGAGTTCGGGCAGCACCACGACGGCCGAGGGCGCGACCCAGCTCGGCAGCGCCGACGCCAGGTACTGGGAGAGCGACCAGCCGTCGGCGCCGTCCACGCTCGGGTCGGTCACCGCGTACCCGACCGGCCGCCGCTCCCCGGGCCGCACCTCCAGCTGCACCACGACCGCCTCCCGCACCGCCGGGTGGCCGCGCAGCACCCCCTCGGCGCGGGCCGCCGCCGCGACCGCGGCGACCACCGCGGCCTTGCGGGCGAAGGCGACCGGCCCGAGCACGTTCGCCGCCCGGCCGGTGAACTCCAGGACGCCGTCCTCCCGGAGCAGCCCGAGGTCCCCGGTCAGCAGCACCCGGCCGTCCGGGTCGAAGTCCGCGCGGACGAAGCGGTGCCGGGTGTCGTCGGGCCGGTTGAGGTAGCCGCGGCCGAGCCCGGAGCCGGCGACCGCGATCTCGCCGACCTCGCCGCGCGGGACCGGCCTGCCGTCCGGACCGAGCACGTACACCCGGGTGCCGGGGAACGGCCGACCGACCAGCGAGACCCGCTCGGCGCCCTCGGCGGCGGCGGTGCCCAGCGCGTCGAAGCAGGTGCTGTCGACGGTGGCCTCGGCGAGGCCGTACACGTTGAGCACCCTGGTCCGCTCGCCGAGCAGCCGTTGCAGGCCCAACTGCTCGTCCAGGTACCACTTCTCGGCGCCGACGGTGAGCAGCCGCACACCGGGCAGGCCGCCGCCGGTCTCCGCCAGGTGGGCGGTCAGCCGGCGCGCGGTGCGGACGTTCAGCTCCAGGACGGTGATCCGCTCGGCGGCCACCAGCTCGGGCAGGGCGGCGATGTCGGCGGTGCGGTCCAGGGTGAGGTTGCGCGGGGACACGACGAGCGTGGCGCCGGTGCCGAGGGCGCGCACCCAGTCCGCGGTGAAGACGTCGAACTCCAGGCTCGCGGTCTGGAGGATCCGGTCCTCGGCGGAGAGCCGGTACACCTCGCGCCAGCCCGCGTAGGCGGCCAGCAGGTTGCGGTGCTCGATCAGCGCGCCGACCGGCAGGCCGGTGGAGCCGGAGGTGTAGAAGACGCAGGCGAGGTCCGCCGGCCCGGTCACCACCTCCGCCGCTCCGTCGACCGGCCCGGCCGCCGTCTCGGGCACCACTTCCACGTCTCCGTCGACCGGCCCGGCCGCCGTCTCCGGCAGCGTGTCCAGGCAGACCACCGTGGCGCTCCCGGCGTCGGTGAGCCGCACCCGGTGGCCCTCCTCGGTCACCACCAGCTGCGGGGCGGCGTCCGCGAGGACGTGGCGCAGCAGCGCGTCCGGCGCGCTCGGCTCCAGCGGCACGAACGCGGCGCCCGCCTTCAGCACGGCCAGCAGCGCGACGTACACCTCCGCCCCCCGGCCGAGCGCCACCGCCGCCCGGCCGCCCGGGGACAGCCCCCGCGCCGCCAGCTGGCGGGCCAGCCGGGCGGCCCGTTCGTCCAGTTCCCGGTACGTCAGGTCGTGCCGCCCGCACCGGACGGCCACCGCCTCCGGCCGCTCCTGCGCGCGCTGCGCGACCAGGCCGTGCAGGGTGTCCGCCGTCCACTCCCCGTCCACCGTCATGTGGCTGCCCCTCTCCCCTGGGACCCACGATGATCCTCCCAACTGCCTTTGTACAACAGGGTTGTGACACGTCCACCCCTCGGACCGCCCGGCCGCCGAAGATCACCGCCGCTACGCTCGGCCCCATGAGCACGTTGGACCCCATTCACCCCGGCCCGCTGCTGCGCACCCGGGACGTCGACGTCGTCCGCGACGGCCGGTACCTGCTGCGCGGGATCGGCCTCACCATCGAGCCCGGCGAGCACTGGGCGCTGCTCGGCCCCAACGGCGCCGGAAAGTCCACCCTGCTCGCGCTGCTGGGCGCGGTCTCCCACCCCACCCGGGGCGAGGTGGAGGTGCTCGGCCGCCGGCTCGGCCGGGTCGACGTCCGCGAGCTGCGCGCCCACCTCGGGCACGTCAACCCGCGCCACCCGCTGCGCTCGCCGCTGACCGTGCGGGAGGTGGTGCTCACCGGGCACACCAACACCATCGAGCCGGAGTGGCACCGCAAGCCCGCCCCCGAGGTGGTCGAGCGGGCCGAGCGGCTGATCGACACGCTCGGCATGACCGCGATGGCCGACGCCCCGTGGACCACCCTCTCCCAGGGCGAGCGCGGTCGGGCCCTGATCGCCCGCGCGCTGATGCCCAGCCCCCGGTTGCTGCTGCTCGACGAGCCCGCCACCGGGCTGGACCTGACCGCCCGCGAGCTGCTGCTGGACAGCCTGGACCTGCTGCGCCACCAGCACCCCGAGCTGGCCAGCGTGCTGGTCACGCACCACCTGGAAGAGCTGCCGGAGAGCACCACGCACGCGCTGCTGCTGCGCGCGGGGGAGTGCGTGGCGGCCGGTCCGGTGGACGAGGTGATGACCACCGAACTGATCAGCGCGACCTTCGGCCACCCGATCCGGATCAGCCGGCACGAGGGCCGCTGGACGGCCCGCGCGGCCGCCCGCCGGACCCCCGGCGACTGATGGTCGGTGGGCTGACGGACCAGGGGCCGCAAGGGCCGCCCCCACCTGCGGGCTTCGCAGGTGGGGGCCGGTGTAGACGGTGAAATCAGATTTCCCTAAGGTATGCCTTAGCTAAGTGGGTGGGGGCGTCGGTAGCTCCGGTTCCGTCGCCCACGCTCAGCCCTGCCCTGCTGCACCCTGTCCTCTCCGTTGGAGCTCGTATGTCCGCCCGCCGCCGTACCACCGCAGCCGCGCTGCTCACCCTCGCCGTGGCGACCGCCACCCTGGCGGGGTGCGCGGACAAGAAGGACGACAAGGCGGGTGGCGCGGACGCGGTGAAGGTGAACGCCACCGACACGGCGTGCGAGGTCTCCAAGACCACCTTCCCGGCCGGTCACGTCGTCCTCGACATCAGCAACAAGGGCTCGAAGACCACCGAGGTCTACGTCTACGGTGAGGGCGACAAGATCATCACCGAGCGGGAGAACATCGGCCCCGGCACCAAGGCCACCGTCAACGCCGAGATCAAGGCCGGCTCGTACGAGATCGCCTGCAAGCCCGGCATGGTCGGCGACGGCATCCGCCAGAAGATCACCGTGACCGGCGAGGGCGGCGCCACCGCCAAGGCCGACCCGCGCCTGGCCACCGCCGTCGACGCCTACCGCAAGTACGCCCAGGAGCAGGCCGACGCCACCGTCCCGGCCGTCGAGGCCTTCGCCGCCGCGATCAACGCCGGCGACCTGGAGAAGGCCAAGTCCCTCTACGCGCCGTCGCGCACCGGCTGGGAGCGCACCGAGCCGGTCGCCGAGAGCTTCGGTGACGTCGACCCCAAGACCGACACCCGCGAGGACAAGGTCGAGGCCGGCCAGCAGTGGACCGGCTGGCACAAGCTGGAGAAGTCGCTCTGGGCGGACGCCAAGATCGGCGACGACGAGAAGAAGCTCGCCGACCAGCTGGTCACCGACCTCAAGGACTGGCAGAAGAAGATCCCGTCCGCCGAGATCACCGCGACCAGCATGGCCAACGGCGCCAAGGAGCTGCTGGACGAGGTCGCCACCAACAAGATCACCGGCGAGGAGGACCGCTACAGCCACACCGACCTGGCCGACTTCCAGGCCAACGTCGAGGGCGCGCAGAAGGCCTACGAGCTGCTGAAGCCGGTCGCCGCCGAGAAGGACGCCGACCTGGCCAAGACGCTCGACTCCGAGTTCGCCGCCATCAACACCCTGCTCGCCAAGTACAAGCAGGCCGACGGCACCTTCACCTCCTACGACAAGGTCACCGAGGCCGAGCGCAAGACCTTCTCCGACGCGGTCAACTCGCTGGGCGAGCCGCTGTCGAAGCTGGCCGCCGCCGTGGTCGCCAAGTAACCGCGGTCACACCCGAGCACCGTCCCCACCCCACCGAAGCCGTGGCGGTCCGCACCGGCCGCCACGGCATCCGTGAGTCAGCACAGAGAAGGAACGACCCGCCGATGGACGCCGAGAACGAGCAGCAGAACGGGACGCCGGCCGTCGCCGACGCCACCGCCACCACGGGGGCCACCGTCAGCCGACGGTCCGTGATCGGCTGGGCCGGCGCGGGCGTCGCGCTCGGCGCCGCCGCCGTCGGCTCGGTCGCCGCCGCCACCCGGCAGGACGACCCGGCCCCGGCGCCCGCCGCCCAGGCCGGCGCCGACGTGCCCTTCTACGGGGAGCACCAGTCCGGCATCGCCACCCCGGTCCAGGACCGGCTGCACTTCGCCGCCTTCGACGTGTCCGAGAAGGCCACCCGCGAGTCGCTGATCAAGATGCTCAAGGAGTGGACCAAGGCCGCGGCCGCGATGACCGGGGGCCGCGAGATCGGCACCGGCGCCGCCACCGGCCTGCCCGAGGCCCCGCCGGACGACACCGGCGAGGCCCTCGGCCTGCCCGCCTCCCGGCTGACCCTCACCATCGGCTTCGGGCCGAGCCTGTTCGAGAAGGACGGCGTCGACCGCTTCGGCCTCAAGGCCAAGCGCCCCGAGGCCCTGATCGACCTGCCGGCCTTCAAGGGCGACAAGCTCGACCCGCAGCGCAGCGGCGGCGACCTCTGCATCCAGGCCTGCGCCGACGACCCGCAGGTCGCCGTGCACGCGATCCGCAACCTGGCCCGGATCGGTATGGGCACCGTCAACATCCGCTGGTCGCAGCTCGGTTTCGGCAAGACCTCCTCGACCACCCCGGACGCGCAGACCCCGCGCAACCTGATGGGCTTCAAGGACGGCACCCACAACATCCCGGGCACCGACACCGGCAAGCTGGCCGACCACGTCTGGGCCGCCCCCGGCGACGGCCCCGAGTGGATGACCGGCGGCTCCTACCTGGTGGCCCGCCGGATCCGGATGCACATCGAGACCTGGGACCGCACCGCGCTCAAGGAGCAGGAGGACGTCTTCGGCCGCACCAAGGGCGAGGGCGCCCCGTACGGCAAGGAGAAGGAGCACGACGCTCCGGACCTCAAGGCCATGCCGGCCGACTCGCACGTCGCCCTGGCCCACCCGGACGCCAACAACGGCCTGATGATCCTGCGCCGCGGCTTCTCCTTCACCGACGGCACCGACGGCCTCGGCCGCCTCGACGCCGGTCTGTTCTTCCTCGCCTACCAGCGCGACACCCGCAAGGCCTTCGTGCCGCTCCAGCAGCGGCTCGCGGGCAGCGACAAGCTCAACGAGTACATCCAGCACGTCGGCTCCGCCCACTTCGCCTGCCCGGCGGGCGTCCGCAAGCCCGGGGAGTGGTGGGGCCAGGCCCTGTTCGGCTGAGGCTCCCACCGCACCCCCGTACCACCTCGAAACCCCCAGGAGGCCGCGTGTTCGGCAACTACCTGATCGGCCTGCGCGAAGGACTCGAAGCCAGCCTGGTCGTCTGCATTCTGATCGCCTACCTGGTCAAGACCGGCCGGCAGGACAAGCTGCCGCCGGTCTGGATCGGCGTGCTCTCGGCCGTGGTGCTGAGCATGGCCTTCGGCGCCGTGCTGCAGTTCGGCTCCTCCCAGCTGACCTTCGAGGCGCAGGAGGCGCTCGGCGGCTCGCTGTCGGTCATCTCGGTCGGGCTGGTCACCTGGATGGTCTTCTGGATGCGCCGCACCGCCCGGCACCTGAAGACCGAGCTGCACGGCAAGCTGGACGCCGCCCTCGCCATGGGCACCGTGGCGCTGGTGGTCACCTCCTTCCTGGCGGTCGGCCGCGAGGGCCTGGAGACCGCGCTGTTCATCTGGTCGGCGGTGCAGGCCACCGGCGACGGCTACAACCCGCTGATCGGCGCGGCGCTGGGCCTGGCCACCTCGGTGGTGCTCGGCTGGCTGTTCTACCGCGGCGCGCTGAAGATCAACCTGGCCAAGTTCTTCACCTGGACCGGCGCCATGCTGGTCGTCGTCGCGGCCGGCGTGCTCGCCTACGGCGTCCACGACCTCCAGGAGGCCGGCTGGCTCGGCGGCCTGCACGACGTGGCCTTCGACATCAGCAGCACCATCCCCAAGGACAGCTGGTACGGCACCCTGCTGAAGGGCGTGTTCAACTTCCAGCCGGACCCGACGGTGCTCCAGCTGGTGGTCTGGGCGCTCTACCTGGTGCCCACCCTGGCGGTCTTCTTCGGCCTGATCGGCGGCAGGGCGAAGCCCGTCGCCGGCAAGCCGGCGGCGCCGAAGCCGGACGCCGCCAAGCCGGCCGCCTGACACCACCGCTCACCGTTCACCGCCCCGCCCGGCACCCGCCGGGCGGGGCGGTGGCGTTTTCCCTCGTGGGTCCGCCCGGGCCGGGGCGCCGTGTCACGGGCCTGTGACAGTCCTCCGGCCGGCGAACCGGCCCGGGCCCGGCGCCCGTGCTGACGGATGGAAAGCCTCGCACCACCGCGCACCCCTGGGGGGACCATGACCATCCGCCGCTCGTCCCGGCTGCTCGCCGTCGGCACCGCCGCGCTCGCCGCCACCGTCCTGCTGACCGGCTGCAACGACGACGCGGGGAGCGCGGCCGCACCGGCGTCGACCGCGGCCGGCGGTACGACAACCGGGACGACCGGTGGGGCGGCCGGCGCGGGTGGCAAGGCCACCGGCCCGGCCGGGAGCGCGCCCGCCGGCGCCCGCTGCCACGCCGACGAGCTCAAGGCCGCCGTGCAGCTCCAGGGGCCCGGCTCGGCCATGGTGATCCTCACCAACAAGGGCTCCCGCAGCTGCACGGTCTACGGCTACCCGGGCTACGGCGGCCTGCTCGCCGACAACAGCCCGGTCGAGGTGGCCGTCAAGCGCGAGCCGTACCCGGGCCAGCCGGTGCTGTCGACCCTCAAGCCCGGCACGTCCGCGTTCGCCGGGCTCAAGTGGGCCGTCTGCGAGAAGTCCGACCCGAAGTGCAAGGTGCTGGCGGGCGTCCGGCTCACCCCGCCGGACGAGACCACCGCGCTGACCGCCGAGGTGCTCGGCCTCGACGGCAAGCCGGTCGCGCAACTCCCGGTCTCCGCCGCCGGCTTCACCACCGGCACGCTGCAACCCTCCAACCAGGGCGTGGTGTTCACCACCTCGTGACGCACCGGAGCCCCGGACGGTCGGGTGACCGTCCGGGGCTCCACCGGTGGCGTCCGCAGGCTACGCGCTCTTGATCGCGTCCAGGATGTCCGTCCGCGCGGCCCGGCGGGCCGGCCAGAGGGCGGCCAGCAGGCCGATCAGGGCGGCGGCGACCAGGAAGCCGAGGATCTGCAGCGGCGGCACCACGGTGGTGATGTTCTTGAACGAGTCCGCCATCGTGCGGGTGCCCGCCCAGGCGACCAGGATCCCCAGGCCGACGCCGACGATCCCGCCGAACAGGGCGATCAGCAGCGACTCCAGCCGGACCATCCGGCCGATCCCGGTCCGGTCCAGGCCGATCGCCCGCAGCATGCCGATCTCCCGGCGGCGCTCGAACACCGACATCGCCATGGTGTTCACCACACCGAGCACGGCGATCACCACGGACATCCCGAGCAGCCCGTACATGATGTTCAGCACGGCGGTGACCATCTGGCGGTTCTCCGCCTTGATGTCCTTCTCGCCCTTGACCGCGATCAGCGGGTTGCCGCCGGTCGCGTCCCGCAGCGCCTGCTTGAGCTTGGCGTCGGCGCCGTTCACGCCCTTCACCAGGATCTTGTCCACCCCGGTGCCCGGCAGCGCGTGCCGGCCGACCACGGCCTCGGGGGCGACGATGCCGGACAGCTCGGAGTCGGACGCCAGCACGCCGCCGACCGTGAGCGACCCCTGGGTGCCGTCCGGGTAGGTGACGGGGAAACTGTCGCCGACCTGGTAACCGGTGCGCTTCGAGGCCCCCGAACTGATCAGCAGCTTGCCCTCCTTGAGGGCGTCCGGGGAGCCCTGCTGGACCTTGACGGCGGCCAGCTGGCCGATGCCGTCGGCGTCGACCGCGATCAGCCACTCGCCGTCGCCGCCCTTGCGGGTCTCGACCGGCACGATGCGCAGCGCGGTCATCCCGGCGACGCCGGGCGCCTTGGCGATCTGGGTGGCGACCTCGGGGGAGAGCATCGAGTAGTTCTGCATGGTGACCGTGAAGTCGGCCTTGAGGTCGCTCGTGGTGGCCTCGTCCACGGCCTTGTTCACCGAGGCGCCGACCACGGTCAGCGCGGTGATCAGGGTGACGCCGATGGTCAGCGCCGAGGCGGTGGCGGCGGTGCGCCGCGGGTTGCGGATCGCGTTCTCCTTGGCCAGCTTGCCCGGCGTGCCGTACAGCCGGTGCAGCAGCGGGGCGAGCAGGGCGATCAGCGGCCGGGACAGCAGCGGGGTGAGCACGAACACGCCGATCAGCAGGGCGGCCGCGCCGAGGCCGACCAGCTTGACCTCCTTGCCACCCACCCCGGCGGCCAGGCCGGCCGCGCCGGCCAGCGAGAACAGCGCGCCGATGGTGTTGCGCACCACCAGGCTCTTCTGGGTGGCGGGCTGCTCGACCGAGCTCATCGCCGCCACCGGGGCGATCCGGGCGGCCCGGCGGGCCGGCAGCCAGGCGGAGAGCGTCGTCACCGCCACGCCGACGACGAGCGAGGCGAGCACCGTGGACGGGGCGACGACCAGCGGGCCCTCCGGCAGGTTGGCCTCCCACGGGCCGTTCATCAGCGCGCGCAGCCCGACGGCGATCCCGATGCCCGTGACCAGGCCGGCCACCGAGGCGGTCAGACCGACCAGCACCGCCTCGACCAGCACCGAGCGGGAGACCTGCTTGCGACTGGCCCCGACGGCCCGCAGCAGGGCGAGTTCCTTGGTGCGCTGGGCGACCAGCATGGTGAAGGTGTTGGCGATGATGAAGATCCCGACGAACAGCGCGATGCCGGCGAAGACCAGCAGAGCGGTGCTCAGGCCCTTGGTGCCCCGCTCGATCATCCGGTCCTGCTCGTCGGCGAGTTCACGGCCGGTCCTGGCCTCGATCGCGTCGCCCCGCGGGACGGCCTGCTTGACGGCGGCCAGCAGCGCGGCGTCGTCAGCGCCCGGCTTGCCCTTGACGTCGATCTCGGAGAAGCGGCCGGGGGTGAGGTAGAGCTGCTGGGCGGTGGCGGTGTCGAACGCGGCGAGCGAGCCGCCGGAGACCACCCGGGGATCGTTGGTGTGCAGGGTGCCGGTGAGCTTGAGCTCCATCACCGGGCCGTTGACGGCGATCCGCACGGTGTCGCCGACCTTGAAGCCGCCCTTCTCGGCGGTCCTGGTGTCCAGCGCGATCTCGCCGGAGGTGCGCGGGCCGCGCCCGTCGACCAGCGGGTAGCGCGGGTCGGTGCCGTCGGCGCCGGGCACGTAGTTGGTGCCGGTGGTGGAGAAGCCGTCGCCGATCAGCGCGCCCTTCTTGTCGGCGATGCCGGCGAAGCCGCTGACCACGCCACGGGCGTCGGCGGCGCCGGGCAGGGCCGCGACGGCCTTGCGGGTCTCCTCGGTGAGGGCCGCTTCGGTGGCGGCCCGCCCGCCGTGGTCGTAGCCCCGGCCGACGGCGCCCCGGTCGCTGATCGTGACGGCGATGTCGGTGTAGCTCTTGGCGCTCTGGGACCTCAGCGCGTTGCCGAGGGTGTCGGTGAAGACGAGGGTGCCGGCGACGAAGGCGGTGCCGAGGAGGACGGCGAGCGTCGTCATCAGCAGTCGGCCCTTGTGGGCCAGCACGTTGCGCAGTGCGGTGCGATACATGGGGTGTCCTGGGGAAGGTCGTCGAGCGGGCTGGCGGG
>NZ_JBEOSA010000101.1:0-22601 GCF_040302625.1 Kitasatospora sp. NPDC097643
CCGAGCAGCGCGGGGACGAGCGTCAGCGCGGCGGCGACGGCGATCACGACCACGCTCACCCCGGCGGCGGCCACCGCGCGCAGCACCGGGCTGGTGAAGACGAACAGGCCCGACAGCGCGACGGCGACGGTCAGCCCGGAGAAGGCGACGGTGCGGCCCGCCGTGGCGGCGGTCCGTTCGACGGCGGCGGCGATGCCCGCGCCGTGGCCGCGTTCCTCACGGAAGCGGTTGACCATGAGCAGCGCGTAGTCGATCGAGAGGCCGAGCCCCAGCACGGTGGCGATCGGCAGCACGCTGGTGTCGATGTCCATGATCTGGCTGAAGCCGAACATGGCCAGCAGCGCCCCGCCCACCGAGGCCACCGCGCCGATCACCGGCAGGCTGGCCGCGGCCAGGCCGCCGAAGACCAGCACCATGACGATCAGGGTGAGCGGCAGGGTGACCATCTCGCCGAAGCGGGTGTCCTTCTCGGTCTGCTGCTTGACCTCGTCCTGGAGCACCAGGTCCCCACCGACGGTGACGTGCGCGCCGGTCTCGCCGTTCAGGGCCGCGAGCCGCTCGGTGACGGCGTCGGTCTGGGCGTTGGTGCTCGCGTCGGCCATCCGTACCGTGACCAGGCTCGCGGCGCCGTCGGCGGAGCGCAGCGCGGTCGCGGCCGGGCCGGGCCCGTAGGCGTCGAGCGCGGAGGAGACCCCGGGCAGGGCGGCGATCTCGGCGGTGGCCTTCTCGACGGCCGCCTTCACCCCCGGGTCGTCGACCGGTTTCCCGTCCACGACGGCGGTGACGGTGCCCTTGGCCGGATCGGCCGCGGCGACCACCGCGTTGCCCTTGTCCGCCTCGGAGCTGGCCGAGGAGGCCCCGGCGACGGTGCCCTCGAACACCCGGCCGCCGATCAGCACGCCTATGACGAGGACGACGGCCCAGAAACCGAGCACCCACCGACGGTGGCGGAAGCAGAATCGACCAATGGCGGCGAGTCGACCACCGACCTTGACCTCGGGGTCAGCAGCGGTGGTGGAGGGGTTGCGCATAAAGGAGCCTTTCGGGCAGCTCCACCCAATGTAGGGGCAACCCGGCGTTCACCCTATAGAAGGCCAATGAGCTCCATCTCACAAAACTCCTTCACATAAACGACAAATAAGTGAAGAGGGAAAACGAAATGGGCCCCACCCGGAAATCCGGGTGGGGCCCACCGTCTAGCTAGCTGCTAGCGGGAAGCGAGAGCCTCAGCTCTGGCCGCCGGCCAGCTTCTCGCGCAGGGCAGCCAGGGCCTCGTCCGAAGCGAGAGCGCCGGAGCCCTCGTCGCTGCTGGAGGAGTACGAACCACCGGCGGCGGCGGCGACGGCGTCGCCACCCTCCTCGGCGGCCTGGGCGTCGGCCTCACGGCTCTTGATGACCTGGGCCTGGTGCTGCTCGAAGCGGGCCTGCGCCTCGGCGTACTGGCGCTCCCACTCCTCACGCTGCTTCTCGAAGCCGGGCAGCCAGTCGTTCGCCTCGGGGTCGAAGCCCTCCGGGTAGATGTAGTTGCCCTGGTCGTCGTAGGAGGCGGCCATGCCGTACAGGGTCGGGTCGAACTCGACCTCGGCCGGGTTGGCACCCAGGGCCTCGTTGGCCTGCTTCAGCGACAGGCTGATGCGACGACGCTCGAGGTCGATGTCGATGACCTTGACGAAGATCTCGTCGCCGACCTGGACGACCTGCTCCGGGATCTCCACGTGGCGCTCGGCCAGCTCGGAGATGTGGACCAGACCCTCGATGCCCTCGTCCACGCGGACGAACGCACCGAACGGAACCAGCTTGGTGACCTTACCCGGGACGACCTGGCCGATCTGGTGCGTGCGGGCGAACTGCTGCCACGGGTCCTCCTGGGTCGCCTTCAGCGACAGGGAGACGCGCTCGCGGTCCATGTCAACGTCGAGAACCTCGACGGTGACCTCCTGGCCGACCTCGACAACCTCGGACGGGTGGTCGATGTGCTTCCAGGACAGCTCGGAGACGTGCACCAGGCCGTCGACGCCACCCAGGTCCACGAAGGCACCGAAGTTGACGATCGAGGAGACGACGCCGGAGCGCACCTGGCCCTTCTGCAGGGTGGTGAGGAAGGTCTGGCGGACCTCGCTCTGGGTCTGCTCCAGCCAGGCACGGCGGGACAGGACCACGTTGTTGCGGTTCTTGTCCAGCTCGATGATCTTGGCCTCGAGCTCCTTGCCCACGTAGGGCTGGAGGTCGCGGACGCGACGCATCTCGACCAGCGAGGCCGGGAGGAAGCCACGGAGGCCGATGTCGAGGATGAGACCACCCTTGACGACCTCGATGACGGTACCGGTGACGATGCCGTCCTCTTCCTTGATCTTCTCGATCGTGCCCCAGGCACGCTCGTACTGAGCGCGCTTCTTGGACAGGATGAGACGACCCTCCTTGTCCTCCTTCTGGAGAACCAGGGCCTCGATGTTGTCACCGACGGCGACGACCTCGTGCGGGTCAACGTCGTGCTTGATCGAGAGCTCGCGGGACGGGATGACGCCCTCGGTCTTGTAACCGATGTCGAGGAGCACCTCGTCACGGTCGACCTTCACGATGACGCCCTCGACGATGTCGCCATCGTTGAAGTACTTGATGGTCTCGTCGATGGCGGCGAGGAAGGCCTCCGCGTCGCCGATGTCGTTGACCGCGACCTGCGGGGTGGTGCTGAGGGAGGAGTCGGTGGGGCTCGTCATTAGGAAAAGGGCTCCGGTACGGACATGAAAGTCGTAGGTAATGCCACGCGGAGGGCCCGTATCGCTCCCACCGAAAGCCGGACAGCCAAGAACACGGCGCACCGGGATTCCCGCACAGCGAGAAATCGGCGTCCGTCTTGCGACCGTGGGGTCTTCGACAGATGCGAGCGCGACCTGCTCCGTCCGAGGCGCGCAGGCCCGCAGCGCAACTTGTAGCATACGGGGACGGCCAGGCACGGTCAACGCCAAGAGCGGCAAGACGGTGGAGCCCGGTACGGATCAGGCCATATCCTCCGATTGCGCACCTCACGGTGGCGCCCGCAGGGAGCCCTTCCCCGGATGCCACCGCCAGGATCCGGACCCTCTCGGGCCGGTTCGCGGCAGCGGCGCTTCCGCACCCCACACCCTACGCGATGGGCATTATCACCGTGGCCACCACCCCCCAGTCGAACCTGCACGATCTTGACACCTCCGCCGCGGGGGTCGAGGAGGAGGACGGCGACGACGCGGTCCGGCGCGAGGCCGGCAGCGGGGAGAGCAGCCGGGCCAGCCGGCACTGGTGGGACCGCAACGCCGACGAGTACCAGGACGAGCACGGCGAGTTCCTCGGCGACGACCGCTTCACCTGGTGCCCCGAGGGCCTGGACGAGGCCGACGCCCGCCTGCTCGGCGAGGTCGCCGGCCGGGACGTCCTGGAGCTCGGCGCCGGCGCCGCCCAGTGCTCGCGCTGGCTGGCCGCCCAGGGCGCCCGCCCGGTCGCCCTGGACATCTCGTTCCGCCAGCTCCAGCACTCGCGGCGGATCGACCTCGACCGCGGCACCGCGCCCGTCCCGGTCGTCCAGGCCGACGCCGCCGTCCTCCCCTTCGCCGACGCCTCCTTCGACCTCGTCTGCTCCGCCTACGGCGCGGTGCCGTTCAGCGCCGACACCGCCGCCCTGATGCGGGAGGTGCACCGCGTGCTGCGGCCCGGCGGGCGCTGGGTGTTCTCGGTGACCCACCCGATCCGCTGGGCCTTCCCCGACGAGCCCGGCGTCGAGGGCCTCACCGCGACCGCCTCGTACTTCGACCGCACCCCGTACGTCGAGCAGGACGAGCAGGGCCGCGCCAGCTACGTCGAGCACCACCGCACGCTCGGTGACCGGGTGCGCGAACTCGTCGGCGCCGGCTTCCGGCTGATCGACCTCGTCGAACCCGAGTGGCCCGCCGGCCTGGAGCAGGAGTGGGGCGGCTGGTCCCCGCTGCGCGGGCGGCTGATCCCCGGCACCGCGATCTTCGTCACCGAACGGGGCTGACGCCTTGCTGAACCCGGCCTGGCGCGGGCTGCCCGTCCGCACCGCCCTGCCCGCCCTGCACCGGGCCCTCGCCGAGCACGGCACCGCCGTCCTCGCCGCGCCGCCCGGCACCGGCAAGACGACGCTGGTGCCGCTCGCCCTGGCCGGGCTGCTCGATCCCGGGCGTCCGACGCTCCGGGTGCTCGTCGCCGAACCGCGCCGGCTCGCCGTCCGGGCCGCCGCCCGGCGGATGGCCTGGCTGCTCGGCTCGTCCGTGGGCCGCGAGGTCGGGTACACCGTGCGCGGCGAGCGCCGCGTCGGGCCGGAGACGGTGGTCGAGGTGGTCACCACCGGCGTGCTGCTGCAACGGCTCCAGCGTGACCAGGAACTGCCCGGCGTGGACGTCGTCGTCCTGGACGAGTGCCACGAACGGCACCTGGACGCCGACACCGCGCTCGCCTTCCTGCTCGACGTCCGGGCGGCCTTGCGGCCCGAGCTCGGCCTGGTCTGCGCCTCGGCCACCTCCGACACCGCCGCCTGGGCGGAACTCCTCGGCGGCGCCCCGGTGGTCGAGGCGCACGGGGTCTCCCACCCGGTGGACGTCGTCTGGGCGCCGCCGCCGCGCGCTGTCCGGCCCGCCCACGGCACCCGGGTCGACCCGGCGCTGCTCGACCACGTCGCCGCCGTCGTCCGGCGGGCCCTGGGCGAGCAGGACGGGGACGTGCTCTGCTTCCTGCCCGGCGTCGGCGAGATCGCGCGGGTCGCCGGGCAGCTGGGGGATCTGCCGGTTGACGTCCTCCAACTGCACGGCCGTGCGCCGCAGGCCGTCCAGGACGCCGCGCTCGCTCCCGGGGACGGCCGCCGGGTCGTCCTCGCCACCGCCGTCGCCGAGTCCTCGCTCACCGTCCCGGGCGTCCGGGTCGTCGTCGACGCCGGGCTCGCCCGCGAACCCCGCACCGACCACGCCCGCGGCCTGGCCGCCCTCGTCACCGTCCGAGCCTCGCTCGCCGCCGCCCGCCAGCGCGCCGGACGGGCCGGGCGCGAAGCCCCCGGCACCGTCTACCGCTGCTGGCACGAGGCCGAGGACGCCCGCGCCGCCCGCTTCCCCACCCCCGAGATCGCCCTCGCCGACCTCACCGGCTTCGCCCTCCAGGCCGCCTGCTGGGGCGACCCGGACGCCACCGGCCTCGCCCTGCCCGACCGTCCCCCGGCGGGGGCCATGGCCGCCGCCCGGCAGACCCTCCAGGCGCTGGGCGCCGTTTCCTCCGACGGTCGGGCGACTGAGCGCGGCGTCCGCCTCGCCCGCACCGGGCTGCATCCCCGACTGGGGCGTGCCCTCGTCGACGGGGCGTCGGCGGTCGGCGCGCGGCGAGCAGCCGAGGTGGTCGCTCTGCTCTCCGAGGAGCCGCCGCGTGCGCTCGGCGACGATCTCGGCGCGGTGTGGCGCAGCCTGAAGTCCTCCCGGGATCCGTACGCGGGCCGCTGGCGCGACGAGGTCCGCCGCCTCCTGCGCGCCACCTCCGACGAGCCCGGCACCGCCCTGCCCGACACGACCGCCGCCGGGCTGGTCGTCGCCCTCGCTTTCCCCGAACGCATCGCCCGCGCGCGGGTCGACCGGCCCGCCCCCGGCGAACGCAGCCCGTACCTGATGGCCTCCGGCACGGCGGCCGAACTCGCCCCCGGCACCACGCTCGGCACCCTGCCCTGGCTCGCCGTCGCGGTCGCCGACCGCCCGGCCGGGTCGCACTCCGCCCGGGTGCTGCACGCCGCGGCGCTGGACGAGGACACCGCCCTTCTCGCCGGCGCGGCGCTCCTCACCGCCCGCGAGGAGGTCCACTGGGACACCCGCCGCGACGAGGTCACCGCCCGCCAGGTCGAATCCCTCGGCGCGATCGAGCTTTCTGCGACCACCCTCGACCGCCCCGACCCCGCCCTCGTCCGCGCGGCTCTCCTCGAAGGCCTGAGCCGCGAGGGCGTCAGCACCCTGCTGACCTGGCCCTCCCCTGGCCTACGCGAACGCCTGGCGTTCCTCCACACCGCCATCGGCGCCCCCTGGCCGAACGTCAGCGACGAATCCCTCCTCGCCCACGCCGATGAGTGGCTGGAACCCGAACTCTCCCGCGCCCGCCGCCGCGCCGACCTCGCCCGCATTGATACGACGGCCGCCCTCCAGCGCCTCCTCCCTTGGGCGAGCGGCGAGGCGGGCCGGCTGGACGAACTGGCCCCCGAGCGCATCACCGTCCCCAGCGGCTCGAAAATACGGGTCGACTACACCACCGAACGCCCAGTGCTGGCAGTCAAGTTGCAAGAACTCTTCGGCTGGACCACCACCCCCACCCTGGCCGCCGGCCGCGTCCCGCTGACCATCCACCTGCTCTCGCCGGCCGGCCGCCCCGCCGCCGTCACCGGCGATCTGGAGAGCTTCTGGCGCACCGGCTACCACGCCGTCCGCGCCGAGTTGAGAGGCCGCTACCCCCGCCACCCCTGGCCCGAAGACCCGACCACGGCCGAACCCACCCGCCGCACCAACGCCCGGAAATAGCAGCAGAAGACCCCACTACTCATGTACGGGCAGTGGGGTCTCGGGCAGTTCACCGGACGCGTCAGACGTCACCGAACTCGCCAGTCTGGATGGCGGTCACGAACGACTGCCATGCGTCCGCCGGGAAGACGAGCGCGGGGCCGTGTGGGTCTTTGGAGTCGCGAACCGGCACCTGATCGGGGGGCCCGATTGCCACCTCGACGCATTGTCCCTGCTGAGCGCTGTACGAGCTCTTTCGCCAAGCGGCGCTGCACAGGTCATTCATGATCAAAACCCTTCCGCACTTCTCGAATGAACTCGATGCTCGCCACCCGTGACAACGCCTCAACCTGGAGGTGATCGTACTCACTGGCCCACCCGGCCAGTGTCTCCGGATCGCGTTCGAGGAAGCCCCGCTTCTGAGTCTCCCCGTAGCCAACCATGGCCCTGCTCGGCGTGGTCAGCAACGTAATTGGATGCGCAAACGGCCTGAGCTCACCCAGCGAGAACGGGCTGACCTGAAGAAGGACGCGAGGCCGAGCCGCAAGGACCTCCAGGTGCTGCAGTTGCTCGACCATGACTTCGCGGTTACCGATGGACCGCCGCAAGGCACCTTCGTCGATGACCGCATGGATGAGCGGCGCAGGATCACGAGCGAGAACCTGCTGCCTGTGGAGCAACAGCTCGGTCCGCTCGTCGGCCTGCTGCTGCGTTGAAACGCCCCGGCTGACCAGTGCTCCCTGATAGGCGCGGATGTACGAGGGCGTCTGCAGGATGCTCGGAACGATGTTGATCTCGAACAGCCGCATTGCTACAGCCTTCGACTCGTCGCGCAGATACTCCTCAAAGCCCTCGAACAGGATGCGCTGGCCCGACTTCCCCCACTCCGCCTGGAACTGCTTCCCCGAACCGAAGGCCCTGTCAAGTTCTGTTGAGATTCGTTGAGTTGCTTTCCTCCGGCCATTTTCGAGGGCCGAGATGTGCGACGACGTACACCCAACCAGCCCTGCAAGGTACTCCTGCGTCCAGCCCTGCTGCTCACGCGACGTGCGCAGAAACACCCCGAACTCGGCAGCGGGGGAGGCCTGGGGGTCAAGTTCACGCTTGTTCAAGGCGATTTGCCCTATCAATCAAACAGCACGGACAGGTTGAATAGTTCTGAAGCCTAGAGGACAGTGGACGCGCTGGGTAGTCGTAGCACTACGGATCGAAGCGATGCTGCGACGCGTAAGACCCTCCGCGATCCCCCATCCGCTCCCCCTGAGGAACTTCGCCATGCTCGCAACCCGCCGCCCCCGCACGTTCGCCGCCCGCCTCGACTCCCGCCCGGACTCGACGCCGCTCGCGCGCCATCTCCTCCGCGCCTACCTCTCCGCCCTCCCCACCGGCGACCGCTACTCGGACATCGCCGAACTCCTCCTCGGCGAACTCTTCGCCAACGCCGTCCAGCACTCCGACGCCCCCGTCGACCGCCTCATCGAAGTCCGATTCGCCCTCGCCAACTCCCGTCTCCGGCTCGAAGTCCACGACGCGGGCAGCGGCCGCCCCACCCTCCGTACCGCCTCCCCCGAGGACGAGCACGGGCGCGGCCTCTTCCTCGTCAACGAGCTTGCCGAACGGTGGGGTTGCTGCCCGCGCGCCGGCGGCATCGGCAAGTTCGCCTGGGCGCTGATCGCACCCTCCCCGGCCCCCTCCCTCACCCTCATCACCGCCTGAAGCGCGCCTCCGATGCAACCTCCCCTCCTCACCCTCGCCCAGCACGCGCTCGCCCGGGGCTCCACCGCCGCCGAGGTCTACGCCTTCCTCGCCCGCCGCTCCCGCAAGCCCCTCCCGGCCGCCCGAGCCGTGTGCCTCGCCCTCGACATCCCCCTCGCCGAGGCCGCCCGCCGCCTCAACGACTGCTACGCCGCCCTGCTCGCCAACCCCCGCCCGGGCACCGAGTCCGACACCGGCGAACTCCTCGAAGCCCTGGGCGTGTTCGACATCCCCAAGGCTCTCGACGCCCGCGACCTCGCCATCGTCGACCTCTTCCTCACCGCCATCGACGCCCTGGGCGGCATCCGCGCCGGCCACCAACACGGGCTCGCCCGCTGGTTCGTCACCGGCAACCTCACCGCTGCCTACCTCTCCCTCGCCGCCGCCCAGCCCCGCCCGGGCACCGGCGACCCGGCCCGCTACTGGCCCACCCTCGTCACCGCCGGCGAACTCCTCTCCGCCACCCCCACCCCCGACCCCCGCCTCAAACCCGCCCTCACCCACTGCCGCACCCGCGCCACCCAGTCCACCAACCCGTAAGCGCAGGAAGTCGGCCCCATCGACTTCCCGCGTACCTCAACTGGTACCTGGCCAGCCTGAGCACCCCACTCAGAGGTCGTGGCAGGCCTCGTCCAGCTCGGACATCCTCTCCAGGACCGCGAGCACCTCAGCCTCGCCGCGTTCCTGCGCCCACTGGCGCAGGCTCCGGACCGCATTCCGGTAAGCGTCCAGCACCTCGTGCACCGGCACGGTCACCTCCGCCTCGATAACCCCACCATCGTCAGGCGCCGGATGCCGGTCACACACGCCCACGACTCTCAGCGCTCCGTCCTCCGTCAGCAACACCTTCATGAAGTAGGGCCCCTCGAAGAAGTAGACATCGCCCTCTCCATCATCCAGGGCGTGATGGATCGCCGTCCCCATCGACCCGAGCACCGATAGCGGCGAATCGCTCCACCCGGTCTCTGGAAACGCATGCCCGGCAATCTCCAACCAGACACGGCCCGCGACGAAGAGTGGCGATCGCGAGTCGACCTGAAGGGACTCCGGCAGAACCACTACAGCGAACACTTGGCGCTCCCCTTCAGCAACTGGCCGAACCCACGATGCCCGGCGCCCGGGTCAACGGACAACGTCACGCGCCCACCCACAGCGACAGCCAGCACCCGTCGGACGCCCGCAACTGTGACTTGAACAGTAGATCGCCGCTTTACAGGGCTGGCCGCCAGGGCTTTCGCGCTACCTGGCCAGACAGAGCGCAGCGCATGGACACGACATCGACGGAGACACCCGGCCAGGAAGTCAGGCGCGACCAAGACCAGTGGCCAGGTAGCGGGAGAACTCTGGCCATCTACGGCACACAGTCACAACAACCCCACCACCGACCTCACACTCCGCGACCAGGCCGGCTCCTTACCCCACCCGCAGCCGAGCGCCCCGGGCAACCAAGCAACAACAACCCGCCAGGGCCTTGCGCGGGAAGTCGGCACCACCGACTTCCCGCGCAGCACACGCCACCCGAATCACCTGCCACAACCACCGCGCCAAGCGACCGCCCAACACCCCCACCGCACAGGAAGTCGGCCACATCGACTTCCCACACACCACAACCGGATCTACGCCGACCAGACCCTCATCACCCAACTCGACGGGCGCACAAGGCCGGAAGACGCCCGAGAACACCCGGTGACCGGGGCGCCCTCGTCGTCTTCCACGCTGCCCTCGCTCGTGCTGGGCATGTGACAGCAGCACGGCGCCGACGCCGGTCACCGGATTCTCGAAATCGGCACCGGAACCGGCTACTCGACCGCCTTGGGTGCACACCGGCTCCAAGTGCCCGAACGCGCCACCGCCGCCCTCAAGGCCGCCGGCTACGCCCCGCGCCTCATCACCGGCGACGGTCTCGGTGGGGGCCCGAACGGTGGCACCTTCGACCGGTTGATCGCGACGTGCTCCGCCAGGTGAAGCCGGCAGCCGAATCCTGGTCACCCTGTCCGGGTGGAGCTACGCCAACGCCCTGGCGCTGCTCGACCTGACCGGCCCCGGCGAGGCCACGGGCCGGTTCCTGCCCGGCTACTCCAGCTTCATGATCGCCCGGCCCCACGACCGGCCGCCCCGCCCGGTCCTGGCCCTGCTCCCCGGGGAGGAGCGCGCGAGCCGGATCGACCCCGCGAAGCTCGATACGTGGACCGGAAATTGGGTCGCGCAGCTGGCGGCGCCATCGGCCGAACGGATGGGAGCCGGCGGGCAACAGATCCTCTCGGACGTGGCCACCGGATCACAGGCCCGGACCATGCCCGCCCCCGGAGGCACGGTCTCGGCGGCGGGTCAACGGGTCTGGCTCGGCAGCGAGAACGGTCCGGGCTGGAGCCTGCCGATCTGATCCGGCTGCCCCTGTTCCACACCTTCGGCCCCACTCACCGAACGCACGCACCTGCACCGCCGACACGCTACGCCCCTGGTGCTGTGACCGAGGAGGTTCACCGGGTGTGCCCGATGGCCGCGTTGCCGCGCTACCCTGCGCGGTCGTTGCGCTGGGGCGGGTAGACGTATGGAGTCGTGGTACTCAGGACGGCGAACCCGAGTCGTTGCAGAATGGGGCGGCTCTGGTCGGTTGCGTCGACCTGAAGGTAGCGGTAGCCGAGGCCGGCGGCGATCCGGGCGCGATGGGCGACCAAGGCCCGGTAGATACCCCGGCCTCGCCAGGCGGTCACAGTGCCGCCGCCCCAGAGGCCCGCGAACTCCGTGCCCGGGTTCAGTTCCATCCGCGCCGAGCAGACGGGCAGGTCGCCGGCCATCGCCACGACCATGCTGACCGTTTCCGAGTCCTGGGTCAGTTGGGCGAGCAGCCGCTGCCGCAGACCGGCGCCGCTGGTGCCGAAGGCCTGCTCGTGGACGTCCACCACGAGGTCCACTCCTGCGGGATCGGTCACCGAGAGCAGGCGGACGCCCTCGGGGAGTGCGACGTCGGCCGGCAGATCCTGGATCCGGGCGACCATCACCGCTTCCTCGGGCTCGGCTGTGAACCCGGCCGACCGCAGCCGCCTCCCGAGATCGCCGGGCCGGTCGTGGGCGTATGCCTTCCACTCGAACTCGCGCCCCAGCGTGCCGAAGTAGCGCACCTGCGCCGCGATCGCCGCATCCGCCGTGGCATCGTCGAGGTCCGACCAGAGGACGCCGTTCCAGTCGTGATCCTCGCCGACCTGCCGTACGACGTCGCCGTCACGCTCGACGCGGGCTCCGGCACTGTCGGGCTGCGCGTCGCGCCTCATCTGGCGGTCGAACAGGGCGAGCACTTCTTCATGATCCATCCGCCCACTCCAGCATGAGGTGGGCGGCCTCGCCATTGAGTTTTGTCCTGTTCCCCGCAGACGTGGCTGATCACGCGGCACGCGTCGGGAGACGGCCGCCCCAGCGGATGCCTTTCTCGCTGCGGATGCGGGCACGTTCGCGACGCAACGAGGTCGAGGCGCACGATCAACCAGCTCAAGCACGCAAGGGCCGTAGCCACTCGCTACGACCAGCGCGCCTACGTCTTCACGGGCACCGTCACCGTGACCTCGATCCGCCCGTGGCTCAAGCCCTGACAAGCTGATGACGTCAGCGGGCTTCCAGCGCTTCGGCTTGCTGCGTGAGCTCCGCCGCGATGTCGTCCCACTCCGGACCGCGCAGCCACAGGTTCTGCGCGGCTTCCCGCAGAAGCGCCGGCTCGTCCGGCCTCTGCAAGAGCACGAGCCGATAGGCGAGGTTGCGAATCCACACCGGGAGCCGGCCGTCGACCAGGTTCGGGCTGAGCTCGCGCAGCATCGACAGAATCGCGTCCGCATCAGCGAACGTCAGCTCTTCGACGAAGTAGTGCTCGCGATGCTCCTGACCGCACGCCGGTGTCGGACGGTACTCATCCCCGTAGAGACACCGGGCGTGCTCGGTCAGCGTGCTGTGCATGCGCTGCAGCCTACGTCGTCATGATCCGCCGGGCGGAACCGAGGAACCGGGCACCCGCGCCACCCGCCCGTAAGCGCCGGAAGTCGGCCCCGCCGACTTCCTATACAGAGGCCCACCAGGTCGAGGGCGTTGCGACGGTGTAGCCCAGCGACTCGTACAGCGGCCTGCCCAGCTTCGAAGCGGTAAGGGTGGCCGGCAGGTCCGCCAGGTGGGCGAGGGCGCCGAGCATCACGGCCCGGCCCACGCCGCGTGACCGGAAGGCCGACGACGTAGCGACCCAGTAGTGGCTGCCGACGCCGTCGGCCACGACGCTGACGCAGGCGCCCGCGACCACACCCTCGTGCGAGGCGACGAACACGTCCACGCCCGGCTGTTCGATCAGGGCCGTCGGGAAGAGCTCGCCGGGGCGGTGGGGCTCGAATCCGTCCAGCTCGAAGCCCTCGATCACGACCCGCTCGGCCGCCTGGAGGTCCTCGGGCTGCCGTACCCGGATCACGTCCAGCGCCGGTGCGCCGACGGGCCCGGGCAGGCGCAGCATGATCGGCATCTGCCAGCTGCGCATGCCCAGGTGGCTCAGGTCGGTCGAGCTGAACGGATCCTCGACGTTCACCGGGCCCGCGGCCCGGCGGACCAGCTCGCTCAACTCGGCCAGTTCGCCCGGGTCGAGGTCGGGCTCCTGGATCAGGATCCGCGCGCCCGCACGCTCGTCGCCGTCGACCGCGACGAATCCGCGGCGCCGGATCACCTCGTGCCCCCGGCATCGGCCGGTCGCGGTCCAGAAGGCGGCGGAGTTGCGGGCCTGACGCATCGGCGCCTCGGCCAAGGACACGAGCTGGTCGGTCGAAGTGGATCCCGTTGTCATTGTGCCTACGGTAGTACGAAATTGGCCCCCTGACACGGGCCAATCAGCCGTGAGCCGACTGGGCCACACCTCCAGTCCGGGCCGGCCCGACCGACGCCCCAGTGTGCGGCGAACTCCGGCACGCCGAAGCCGAGGTGACGACACGCCACCTCGGCACGGCGGCCTTCCGCCCTCAGGCGGTCAGGGCGGTGATGTGGGTCCAGTCCGGTTCCAGCTGACCCTCGGCCAGCTCGCTGAAGATCCCTTCGGTGTCGATCCGGCCGGTGGAGATCACTCCGTCACCGGCGCGGTAGAACAACAACTCCCGCCCCACCGGCACGATGATCGACCAGTTCGGCGCCAGACCACCCTCGGCCAGCTCGGTGAAGATCCCGTTGGTGTCGAGTCGGCCGGTGGAGATCACCCCGTCGCCGGCACGGTAGAACAACAACTCCCGCCCCACCGGCACGATGATCGACCAGTTCGGCGCCAGACCACCCTCGGCCAGCTCGGTGAAAATGCCGTTGGTGTTGAGGTTGCCGGTGGCGATGACACCGTCACCGGCGCGGTAGAAGAGCAGCTCGCGGTCCACCGGCACGATGTGGGTCCAGCCGGCCGCCAACTGCCCCTCGGCCAACTCGGTGAAGATCCCGTTCGTGTCGATCCGGCCCGTGGAGATCACGCCATCACCGGCACGGTAGAACAACAACTCCCGCCCCACCGGCACGATGTGGGTCCAGCCGGCCGCCAACTGCCCCTCGGCCAGCTCGGTGAAGATCCCGTTCGTGTCGATCCGGCCCGTGGCGATGACACCGTCACCGGCACGGTAGAACAACAACTCCCGCCCCACCGGCACGATGATCGACCAGTTCGGGGCGAGCTTTCCGTCGGCCAGCCCGGCGAAGATGCCGTCGGTGCCGAGCCTTCCCGTCGCTATCAGGCCGTCGTCGGCCCGGTAGAAGAGCATTTCCCTGGACAAGGTGCCTCCTCGGTCGCAGGACCGGGACCGTCGCGTCCCACCGAGGAAGACTCCGCGACCGCGGAGCAACCGACAGCACGGGTACGCGCGGTCACCGTCGGGTCGGTCCCATGACAACCGCCACCCCCCACGCTACGCGCACGAACTTGTCCGTGTCACCCGGTGAACAGTCAACCTACCGATGACACAGGGTACTTGCCGTCACTCGGAGTCATCCACGACAGAGTCGGGAAGGGCGTTGCCCGGCCTCAGTGCGGCGTGGGGGGGGTGGCGCTCCCGTCCCCTCCCCCACCCCGCGCCCGCTGCGCGACGAACCGGCAGATCGTAGCGGCGGGCCCGGACGCGTCACGCGTCCGGGCCCGCCGTGAACCACCCCGCGTCAGTGCGCGGCGGCCTCCCAGTTGGTGCCGATGCCGACGGAGACGTCCAGCGGGGCGCGGAGCGGGTAGGCGCCGGCCATCTGCTCGCGGACGATCGCCTCGACCGGTTCGCGCTCGCCCGGGGCCAGCTCCAGCACGATTTCGTCGTGCACCTGGAGCAGCATCCGGGAGGTGAGGCCGGCCTCGCGCAGCGCCTCGTCCACCCGGAGCATGGCGATCTTGACGATGTCGGCGGCCGAGCCCTGGATGGGGGCGTTGAGGGCCATCCGCTCGGCCATCTCGCGGCGCTGGCGGTTGTCGCTGTTGAGGTCGGGCAGGTAGCGGCGGCGGCCGAGCAGGGTCTCGGTGTAGCCGGTGGCCCGGGCCTCGTCGACGACCCGACGCAGGTAGTCGCGCACGCCGCCGAAGCGCTCGAAGTAGGTGTCCATCAGGCCCTGCGCCTCGGCGGGCTTGATGCCGAGCTGCTGCGAGAGCCCGTACGCGGAGAGCCCGTAGGCGAGCCCGTACGACATGGCCTTGATCTTGCGGCGCATCTCGGCGTCCACCGCGTCGCCCGGGACCTCGAAGACCTGGGAGGCGACGGTGGTGTGCAGGTCCTCGCCGGAGGCGAAGGCCTCGATCAGGGCCTCGTCCTCGGAGAGGTGGGCCATGATCCGCAGCTCGATCTGCGAGTAGTCGGCGGTGAGCAGCGACTCGTAGCCGGTGCCGACGACGAAGGCGCGGCGGATGGCGCGGCCCTCCTCGGTGCGGACCGGGATGTTCTGCAGGTTCGGGTCCTGCGAGGAGAGCCGGCCGGTGGCGGCGACCATCTGGTTGAAGGTGGTGTGGATCCGGCCCTGCGCCGAGACGGTCTTGAGCAGGCCCTCGACGGTGGTGCGCAGCTTGGCCTGGTCGCGGTGGCGCAGCAGGATGACCGGCAGTTCGTTGTCGGTCTGGGTGGCGAGCCAGGTGAGCGCGTCGGCGTCGGTGGTGTAGCCGGTCTTGATCTTCTTGGTCTTGGGGAGGGCGAGTTCGCCGAAGAGGATCTCCTGGAGCTGCTTGGGCGAGCCGAGGTTGAACTCGTGCCCGGCGGCGGCGTGCGCCTCCTCGACGCAGCGCTGGATCTCGGCGGCGAACTGGGTCTCCAGCCGGGTGAGCCAGGCGCGGTCGGCGGCGATGCCGTAGCGCTCCATCCGGGCGAGCAGGGCGGCGATCGGCAGCTCCATGTCGCGCATCAGCCCCATCGCGCCGACCTCGGCGAGGCGGGTGTCGAAGAGCGCGGCGAGGTCGAGGACGGCGCGGGCCTGGAGCATCAGCGCCTGGGCGCCGGCCGCCGGGTCCTCCTCGGGGGCGTCGAAGGCGAGCTGGCCGTTCTCGGCGGCGGGGGCGGGGGTGAGCGAGCGGGCCAGGTACTCCTCGGCGAGCACCTCCAGGGTGAAGGTGCGCCGGCCGGGCTTCTCCAGGTAGGCGGCGAGCGCGGTGTCGGCGACGACGCCCTCGATCGTCCAGCCGCGCTCGGCGAAGGCCCGCATGACCTGCTTGGCGATGTGCAGGGCCTTGGGGGCGGCCGGGTCGGCGAGCCAGCCGGCGAAGGCGCGTTCGTCCTCCTCGGCGAGCAGGGCCGGGTCGAACCAGGCGGCCGACTCTCCGGCGGCCAGCGCGACCTCGGTGACCTCGCCGGTGCCGAGCGCCCACTGGTAGACGGCGGCCAGGGCGACCGTGGTCTTGCCGTCGGAGGCGTGCTGCCGCAGCCAGGCGGCGAGGGTGCCCGGGTCGGTGAGCAGTTCGCCGTCGACCTCGACGCCGGGGGCGAGTTCGGCCTCCGCGGCCTCCTCGCCGGCCGCCGGGTCGATGCCGAAGACGCGGTCACGGAAGTTGGCGTTGCGGAACTCCAGCGACTCCATGAGCGTGCCGACGGCCGCCTTGTCGAACGACGCGCGGGCCAGGTCTGCCACGCCGAGCGGGAGTTCGACGTCGCGGACCAGCTCGGTGAGGACGCGGTTGCGCTTGACCGAGTCGAGGTGGTCGCGCAGCTTCTCGCCGATCTTGCCCTTCACCTCGTCGGCACGGGCGACGAGTTCGTCGAAGGAGCCGAACTGGTTGACCCACTTGGCGGCGGTCTTCTCGCCGACCCCGGGGATGCCGGGCAGGTTGTCGGACGGGTCGCCGCGCAGCGCGGCGAGGTCGGGGTACTGGCGCGGGGTGACGCCGTACTTCTCGGCGACCTTCTCCGGGGTGTAGCGGGTGAGCTCGGAGACGCCCTTGGTCGGGTAGAGGACGGTGACGTGCTCGGTGACCAGTTGGAGCGAGTCCCGGTCGCCGGTGACGATGTCGACGTCGTAGCCGGCCGCCTCGGCGGCGGTGGCCAGGGTGGCGATGATGTCGTCGGCCTCGAAGCCCTCGGCGGTGATCCGGGGGACGTGCATGGCGTCGAGCAGTTCGCCGATCAGGCCGACCTGGCTCTTGAACTCGTCCGGCGTCTTGGCGCGGTTGGCCTTGTAGTCGGGGAACTCGACGGAGCGGAAGGTCTGCCGGGAGAGGTCGAAGGCGACGGCGAGGTGGGTCGGCTGCTCGTCCCGGACGGTGTTGGCGAGCATCGACGCGAAGCCGTAGACCGCGTTGGTGGGCTGGCCGGTGGAGGTGTTGAAGTTCTCCACGGGCAGGGCGTAGAACGCCCGGTAGGCCATCGAGTGCCCGTCGAGCAGCATCAGCCGGGGCCGCGGGCCGGCCCCGCCGCCACCCGTCGCGCCCTTGTCCGTACTCTGCGTAGCCACGTCAACGTCCGTTCCTGCCGATTCCACTACCGGCCACCGATCCTAGGGCCCGGCACCGACAAAAGGGGCGCCGCGCAACCCGGAGCCGGGCCGCCACGCTGTCCCCGGAGTCGGGCGGTACTGCGGAGTCGAGCAGTACCGCCGAGTAGGACGGTCGTACGATCACAGGCAGCACGACGACGTGATCCCCGAGCGGCAGGAGTTCCCCCCATGACGGACGCGACCCCCGACGCGGCCCCCGTCCTCAAGGTCCCGCAGGACGTGCTGGACCACTTCGCCAAGCTCGGCGTCGACCCGCAGACCTTCTCCGGCGGCCACCTCGGCGAGAAGCTCGGCATCCGGATCGTCGAGGCCTCCGGCGACCGGGTGGTCGGCACCATGCCCGTGGAGGGCAACCAGCAGCCGTACGGGCTGCTGCACGGCGGCGCCTCGGCGGCGCTGGCCGAGACGCTGGGCTCGGTCGGCGCGATGCTGCACGCCGGGCCGGGCCGGTACGCGGTCGGCGTGGACCTCAACGCCACCCACCACCGCTCGGCCACGTCCGGCCTGGTCACCGGGGTCGCGACGGCCGTCTTCAAGGGGCGCACCGCCGCCACCTACGAGATCGCGATCACCGACGACACCGGCAAGCGGATCACCAGCTGCCGGCTGACCTGCATGCTGCGCGACCTCTGACCTTCCCGCGAGGTCCGACCGATCCTCCCGCGAGGTCCGGTCCGCCCCTCCCGCGAGATCCGGTCCAGCCCTCCCGCGAGGCGTCCGACGGATCCTCAAATACCTTTGCCGCCCCCTTGTTTGACCTTCCACTGCCCTGGGCAGGCGTTGGTCCAGACAAGGGGGCGGTGCCATTTCCGGGCACCGACAACACATTTTTTAAACTTTATAACGCTGCGTAACAATTACGAAATCAAACAACCCGTCAGCTCCGGAGCCCGCAGCAGCCCCGGAGGCCTTCCGCCCGCCCCCTCTGGTCCGAAATACGGACGTGCACGCCCGATAGCCGCGCATCGGACAAGGTCGTCCGATTATCGGTGCGTCCAGCAGTGACCCCCATTTCTGGCCCTTACATCGCCCTACCAGCAAGTAAACGCCTAGCGCGGCCCGGTGAATCGCGCCGAAACGACCACATGCTGAGACAACTGCTACGTGTGCTCATAACAAGAGAATCACAGCCTCGCCGCAGCACTGCCCGAGCCGCCCAACGGCATCTAGAGTCACGGCCAGTCACCGCGCCACCGAGTTGGGCCAGGCCCATAGCGCACCCCGGCTCCCGCCATTCAGGCGCGGCGCCTTCTTGAACCGAAGGGGACCCCCGTGCGTCATCGTGCAGCAGTTGTCGTGAGCATTGCCGTCATCGGCGCCCTCAGCCTCACCGCGTGCGGATCGCGCGACGAGAAGAAGTCCGGCGACAGTGGCAGCGCCGGCGGCGCCACCACCGTCACCATCGGCGTCGACGCCCCGCTCACCGGAGACCTCTCCGCCCTCGGCCTCGGCATCCGCAACTCCGTCGAGCTCGCCGTCAAGAAGGCCAACGAGCAGAACGAGGTTCCCGGCGTCAAGTTCCAGATCAAGGCCCTGGACGACACCGCCAAGCCGGCCCCCGGCCAGCAGAACGCCACCCAGCTCGTCGCCGACAACAACGTCCTCGGCGTCGTCGGCCCGCTCAACTCCAGCGTCGCCCAGTCGATGCAGCAGATCTTCAACGACGCCAACCTGGTCGAGATCTCCCCCGCCAACACCGGCGTCGCCCTCAGCCAGGGCGAGAAGTGGGCCAGCGGCGACAAGAAGCGCCCGTTCAAGTCCTACTTCCGCACCTCCACCACCGACGCCGTCCAGGGCCCCTTCGCGGCCCAGTTCCTGGTCAAGGACGCCAAGAAGACCAAGGTCTTCCTCATCGACGACCAGAAGACCTACGGCGCCGGCCTCGCCGCCACCTTCAAGGGCGAGTTCACCAAGCAGGGCGGCACCATCGTCGGCGAGGAGCACGTCAACCCCGACGACCGCGACTTCGCCGCCATCGTCACCAAGGTCAAGGCCTCCGGCGCCGACGCCGTCTACTACGGCGGTGAGTACCCGGCCGCCGGCCCGCTCTCCCTCCAGCTCAAGGACGCCGGCGTCACCATCCCGCTGATGGGCGGCGACGGCATCCAGAGCGGCGACTTCATCAAGCTCAACCCCAAGAGCCAGGGCGACTTCGCCACCGCCGTCGGCCTGCCGGTCGAGCAGCTCCCCACCGCCGCCAAGTTCATCGCCGACTACAAGGCCGCCGGCTACAAGGACGCCTACGAGACCTACGGCGGCTACTCCTACGACAGCGCCTGGGCCATCATCCAGGGCGTCAAGGCCGTGGTGAACGGCAACGGCGGCAAGCTGCCCGCCAGCCCGCGCGCCGCCGTCGTCGACGCCGTCCAGAAGGTCACCTTCGACGGCGTCACCGGCAAGGTCTCCTTCGACGAGTTCGGCGACACCACCAACAAGCAGCTCACCGTCTACACCGTCAAGGACGGCAAGTGGGCCGTGGAGAAGTCCGGCACCTTCAGCGGCTGACCGGCCACCGGCTGGACCCACCGGCGACCGGCTGAACCCAGCAGGTGAACTCACCTGCTGAGCCCGCCCGCCGAGGCACCGGCCACAGCAGAACGCACACCAGCGCGCGGGGGCGCCACGAGTGCCCCCGCGCGCACCCACATCCACCCCACCCACGCGGACACCCCGAACGCACTACGGAGGCCCAGCGGTGCACGACCTACCGCAGCAGCTGGCCAACGGCCTGATCCTCGGAGCCCTCTACGGGCTCGTCGCGATCGGCTACACGATGGTCTACGGCATCGTCCAGCTCATCAACTTCGCCCACGGCGAGATCGTCATGGTCGGCGGCTTCGGCGCGCTGACCGCCTACCTCGCCCTCCCCGGCGGCACCACACTCTGGCTGGCCCTACCGCTGATGCTGATCGCCGGCATCCTGGTCTCCACCCTCACCGCCGTCGCCGCCGAGCGCTTCGCCTACCGGCCGCTGCGCAGCGCCCCCCGACTCGCCCCGCTGATCACCGCGATCGGGCTGTCCATCCTGCTCCAGCAGCTCGTCTTCTCCTTCTACCCCGACGCCAAGAAGGCCCGGGTCTTCCCCAAGATCCCCGGCGACCCGTTCAGCATCGGCTCCGTCACCGTCCAGCGCAGCGACCTCTTCCTGCTGATCGCCGCCCCGCTGTGCATGCTCGCCCTCGGCTGGTTCGTCACCCGCACCCGCTCCGGCCGCGCCATGCAGGCCACCAGCCAGGACCCCGACACCGCCAAGCTGATGGGCATCGACACCGACCGCATCATCGTCATGGCCTTCGCCATCGGCGCCGCGTTCGCCGCCGTCGCCGCCGTCGCCTACGGCCTGCGCAGCGGCCAGGTCGACTTCCGGATGGGCTTCCTGCTCGGCCTCAAGGCCTTCACCGCCGCCGTCCTCGGCGGCATCGGCAACATCTACGGCGCCATGCTCGGCGGCGTCGCCCTCGGCCTCGCCGAAGCCCTCGCCACCGGCTACATCCAGCACCTGCCCGGCATGCACCTCTTCGGCGGCGGCGCCTGGAAGGACGTCTGGGCCTTCGTACTCCTCATCCTCGTGCTCCTCGTCCGGCCCCAGGGGCTGCTCGGCGAGCGCGTCGCGGACAGGGCGTGACCACCATGACCACCACCACCGAAACCACCCCGGTCATCCCCCTGCCGGCCGGCGTCGCCACCGCCCTCACCGGCATCGGCGCCCTCGCCGTCGCGGCCTCCGCCGCCCTCTCCTGGACCTGGACCCCCGACTTCCCCGGCGACCTCACCTACACCGGCTCCCCCGCCGGCCTCCAGTGGCTCGCCCTCACCGCCGGACTCCTCACCCTCGTCCTGCTCGCCGCCGTCCAGGGCGTCCCCGGCCTGCGCTGGGCCGCCCCCAGCCGCAGCAACAACGCCGTCCTGCTCGCCGCCACCGGCGCCCTCGCCATCAGCCTCTTCTCCGTCACCGCCATCGCGGTCGAACTCGGCGGCCTCGCCAACCTCGAACCCGGCGGCTGGGTCCTCGGCGCCGGCGGCCTGATCACCGTCCTCGGCGCCCTCGGCCTCCCGCTCGACCGGCGCACCGGCGTCCCGCTGCGCATCCTCGACCGGCGGCTGTTCCTGCTCGTCCCGATCGCCCCGGTCGTCTGGTTCGCCACCCACGCCATCCCCGAGGACAAGCCGGTCGCCCCGGTCCTGACCGCCCTCGCCGGCGCCGTCGCGATCGCCACCGGCGCCGTCCTGCTCCTCCAGCTCGGCCACCTCGCCAACACCTGGCTGCGCCTCGGCACCGTCGAGCGCCCGGCCGACGCGCCGCGCGAACTCCCGTCCTGGGTCGAGGTGCTGCTCATCGTCGTGGCCTTCGGCCTCGGCCTGTTCGCGATCACCTTCGGCATCGACACCGAGTACGGCGAGCTCTTCACCGGCTACCTGCTGCTGGCCGGCTTCGTGGTCTCCGCCCTCGGCAAGGCCGGACTGCTGCTGCGGCTGCGCGCGCTGACCGTCAAGTACCGCCCGGTCACCACCGGCGCCGCCTTCGCCGCCGCCGCCAGCTTCCCCTTCACCCAGACCAGCGACCAGTACACCTCGGTCGCCACCAACATCCTGATCTTCGCCACCGTCGCCCTCGGCCTCAACATCGTCGTCGGCCTCGCCGGCCTGCTGGACCTCGGGTACGTCGCCTTCCTCGGCGTCGGCGCCTACGCCGCCGCCCTGGTCTCCGGCTCCCCCGCCTCCCCCATCCACGTCCAGTTCCCGTTCTGGGCCGCGATGCTCACCGGCGCCGTCGTCTCCATGGTGTTCGGCGTCCTGATCGGCGCCCCCACCCTGCGGCTGCGCGGCGACTACCTCGCCATCGTCACCCTCGGCTTCGGCGAGATCTTCCGCATCACCATGCTCAACCTGAACGGCACCACCGGCCCCAAGATCACCAACGGCTCCAACGGCATCCCGCGGATCCCCGACCTGGAGATCCTCGGCTTCAACCTCGGCAAGACCCACACCATCCTCGGCGTCGACCTCGGCCGGTTCTCCAACTACTACCTGCTGATGCTGTTCGTCACCGCCCTGGTCGTGCTCGTCTTCGCCCGGGTCGGCAACTCCCGCATCGGCCGCGCCTGGGTCGCCATCCGCGAGGACGAGACCGCCGCCGAGGCCATGGGCATCAACGGCTTCCGCCTCAAGCTCCTCGCCTTCGCCCTCGGCGCCTGCCTCGCCGGCCTCGCCGGCACCGTCCAGGCCCACGTCAGCTACACCGTCACCCCCGACCAGTACACCTTCGCCGAGGCCCTGCCGCCCAACTCCGCCTTCCTGCTCGCCGCGGTCATCCTCGGCGGCATGGGCACCATCAGCGGCCCGCTCGCCGGCGCCACCCTGCTCTTCCTCATCCCGAAGAAGCTCGAATTCCTCTCC
>NZ_JBEOSA010000102.1:0-21031 GCF_040302625.1 Kitasatospora sp. NPDC097643
GGTCTTCGGGCCGGTGTTCTTTCCCGAACTCGGCGCGGTGGGGGCGTTGTTGGCGGCGTTCTCGGTGTACGCGGTGGCGTTCCTGGCGCGGCCGTCGGGTGCGGCGGGGGCGGGGCCGGGCTCAGCCGACCGAGCTGTTGTAGCTCTCGATCGCGGGCTGGAGCTCCTTGGCCGCGTCGCTGAGGGCCTGCTGGGCGGTCTTGGAGCCGGCGATGGTCTGCTCGATCGCGGTCTCCACGCCCTTGCGGGCCTGCGGCATCACGCCGAGCAGGCAGCCGGCGGTGGCCGGGGACGGCTTGGTGGCCTTCAGCTGGTCGATCGCGGTCTGGAACTGCGGGTACTTGGCCACCCACTCCTTGTCCTTGGGGTCGTCCAGGGCCTTCCGGTTGACCGGGAAGTAGCCGGTGCCGGTGTGCCAGCCGGCCTGCTGCTCGGGGGCGGCCAGGAACTTCTCCAGCTCCCAGGCGGCGCGCTTCTCGGCGTCCGAGTGGCCGGGCCCGCTGATCCAGAGCGAGGCGCCGCCGATCACCGGACCGCCCTGGTCGGCGGCGGTGACCTTGGGGAACGGCGCGGTGCCGACCGGGAACTTGGCGGCCTCGGTGTAGCCGCGCAGCACCCCGGTGGACTCCAGGTGCATCGCGACCGTACCGGCCTTGAACGCGGCCTGGGCGTCGTCGGTGACCCGGCCGGTGTTGGCCGCGTAGCCGCCCTTGACCAGGTCGGCCCACCACTGGACGATCTGCGCCCCCTGGGTGGAGTCGAAGACCGCCTTGCCGGCCTTGTCGCCGCGGCCGTTGTCGTGGTCGCAGTACATGGTGCCGGACTCGGCCAGCAGCTGCTCGACGAACCAGCCGTAGATCGCGGCGCCGAAGCCGTACCGGACGGTCTTGCCGTCGGCGTCCTTCTTGGTCAGCTTCTGCGCCAGCCGGCCGAGTTCGGCGAGGTCCTGCGGGGGCTTGGCCGGGTCGAGACCGGCCTCCTTGAACGCGTCGGTGTTCAGGTAGAGCAGCGGCATCGAGGAGTTGAACGGCATCGAGACCAGTTTGCCGCCGACCGAGTAGTAGTTGCGGATGTTGGGGTCGAGGTCGTCCAGCGGGTAGCCGTCCTTGTCGGCGAAGGCCTGGGCCGGGACGGCCTGCTTGGAGTCGATCATGAACCGGGTGCCGATGTCGTAGACCTGCGCCACAGCCGGGGTGGCCTTCTGCTGCACCGAGGCCTTGTACTTGGTCACCAGTTCGTCGTACTTGCCCTGGAACTGCGCCTTGACCTCGATCTTGCCCTGGTGGGCCGCGTTGAACTTGGCCACCAGCCCGGTCAGGACCTCGGCGTTCTTGCCGGTCATCGAGTGCCAGAACTCGATGCTGGTGACGCCGGTGGCCTGGTCGAGCGCCTGGGCGCCCGGCGCGGTGTCGGCGGAGGAGCCGCCGGAGCCGGAGCCCGCATCGGAGTCGCCGGAGCTACAGGCCGTCAGGGTCAGGCCGGCCACCAGCAGGGCCGCGAGCGCGCGTGCGCTCTTCTTCACGGGAGTCACGGGGGTCACGAGGGTTCTCTCTCTGTCAGGACGGTTGTCAGGAGGGACGGGCTCAGAACAGGAGGGACGGACTCGGAAGCGGCAGGTCAGCGGACGGCGCCCGAGGTGAGGCCGCGGACGATGAAGCGCTGGCCGAGGACCACCAGGGCGAGGGTGGGCAGCAGCGAGAGCACCACGCCCGCCAGGATCAGGCCGGGGTCGGCCATCTCGGAGTCGCGCAGCGAGGTGAGGCCGATCTGCAGGGTCTGCATCTCCGCGGTGCGGGTGATGATGAGCGGCCAGAAGTACTGGTTCCAGGCGGACAGGAAGACGTAGATCGCCAGCGCCGCCAGGGCCGGCTTGTTGAGCGGGACGACGATCCGCCACAGGAAGCGCCAGTGGCCCGCGCCGTCGATCCGCGCGGCGTCCCGCAGTTCGCCGGGCAGCTGGCGGAAGGACTGGCGCAGCATGAAGGTGCCGAAGCCGGAGGCGAGGAAGGGCAGCACCAGGCCGAAGTAGGTGTTGCCGAGCCCCCAGCCGGACAGCGTCAGGTAGTTGGGGATGATGATGGCCTCCCACGGGACCATCAGCGTCGCCAGGAACACCCCGAACACCGCCGCCCGCGCCTTCAGCGGCAGAAAGACGAAGGCGTACGCGGCCAGGATCGAGGTGACCAGCTGGGCGAGGGTGATGACGGTCGCCACGACCGCCGAGTTGAGGTACTGGCGGGCCAGCGGGACGGCCTCGACGGCCCCGGAGAAGTTCCGCCCGGTCACCGAGTGCGGCAGCAACGCCGGTGGGTAGGAGGAGAGTTCGGACGGGGTCATGAAGGCGCCGGCGACCGCGTAGTACACCGGGAAGGCCACCGTGACGACGGCGGCGGCGAGCAGCAGGTAGACGGCGGCCCGGCCGAGCAGGTCACGCGGCGAACGGCCCGCCAGCGCGCGGGTGCGGGGGCGCGGGGCTCCGGCCTCGACGGCTGTGGTGGTGGTCGTGGTCATGCGTAGTGCACCTTCCGCTCCAGGACCCCGAACTGGACGGCCGTACAGGCGAGGACCACCACCAGCAGCACCACGGCCTGCGCGCTCGCGGTGCCGAAGTCGCTGGAGCCGTACGCGAAGGCCTTCTCGTAGACCGAGTAGACGAGGGTGCGCGTGGCGCCGTCCGGGCCGCCCTTGGTCAGGATGTGGATCTGGCCGAAACTCTGCAGCGCGTGCACGGTGGAGACCACGGTCAGGAAGAACAGGTGCGGGCCGAGCATCGGCACGGTGATCGAGCGGGCCAGCCGCAGTCCCGAGGCGCCGTCGATCCGGGCCGCCTCCACGATCTCGGCGGGGATCGAGCCGATTCCGGCCGACAGCACCAGGACGTTGTAGCCCAGGCTCATCCACACCGTGGTGGCGGCCACCGAGAGCAGCGCGTACCGGGAGTCGGTGAGCCAGCCGACCGGGCCGATGTCCAGTTGCGCGAGCAGGCCGTTCAGCACGCCCGCGGCCGGATTGAAGAACACCGCGAAGACCACCGAGGCGCTGGCCACCGAGAAGGCGAAGGGCAGCGCGAAGGCGGTGCGCAGCAGCCGCACGCCCCGGATCCGGCTCTCCAGCAGCAGCACCAGCACCAGGGCCCCGAGCACCCCGGGCACCACGGTGAACAGCGTGAACAGCGCGGTGGTGACCAGCGTGTGGCGGAAGTCGGCCGAGGTCAGCAGCTCGGTGTAGTGCTTCGTGCCGACGTAGCGGGAGGGCGCGCCGAACAGGTCGTTGGCGTGGCCGCTCAGATAGAGGGTCCGCCCCAGCGGGTAGCCGATGAAGAGGACGAAGACCACCAGCGAGGGCAGCAGGAAGGCCCAGGCGAGCCCGTGTTCGCCCCAGCGGTGTCGGCGGCCCGGCTGGGCCGCGGGGTGCGGTGCGGTCGGCATGGCGTGCGCGTCCGCCTTTCATGACGTCGGTTCCGGCCGAAACCGTGTCTTGCCCACACGACGCGTCGGAAACCTCACGATGAGCAACGGGTGTCCACGGCCTTACGCGTTCGCGTCAGATCCAGCCGCGTCCCGGGTGGGCGGGTACGCGCTGTACGAGGTGGTGGACGCGGACTGGCTCAACGGCTGAACCCCGTGCAGCCGTTGAGCCGGTTCGTGTCGATCCGCGGCGGGCGGGTCAGGCGGTGACGCCGCCGTCGAGGACGAGGTCGGCGCCGACGGTGAAGGCCGCCTCGGGGGAGGCGAGGTGGAGGACGGCGGCGGCGATCTCGGTGACGGCGCCGGCGCGGCCGGCCGGGACGGCGGTGCGCATCCGGGCGGCCTTGTCGACGGTGCTCTCGCCGGGGCGGGTGGACATGTCGGTCTCCACCGGGCCGGGGCTGACCAGGTTGATCCGGACGCCGTCGGCGATGTGGTCGCGGGCGGCGGCGCGGGTCAGCGCGGTGACGGCGGCCTTGCTGGCGGCGTAGGCGCCGAGGCCCGGAATCCGCAGGTGGGTGCCGACGTTGGACGCCACGTTGACGATCGCGCCGCCGCCGTGGGCCCGCATGTGGGCGATCTGGTGCTTCATGGCGAGCCAGGTGCCGGTGAGGTTGACGTCGATCACCCGCTGCCACTCCGCCTCGTCGATGTCGGCGACCGGGCCGAGGCCGCCGAGCACACCGGCGTTGTTGACGGCGACGTCCAGGCCGCCGAACTGTTCGACGGTCTCGCGGACCAGACGGGCGGCGTCCCCGGTGTCCGTCACGTCGCCGGTCAGTGCGACGGCCTTGCCGCCGGCCCGCTCGATCAGGTCGACGGTCTCGGCGAGCGGGCCCGCGCTGCGGCCGGCGACCGCGACCCGGGCACCCTCGGCCGCGAAGGCGAGCGCGATGGCGCGGCCGATGCCGCTGCCGCCGCCGGTGACCAGGACGGCGGTGTCGGCGAAACGCGTGGTCATGAGGACTCCTTGGGCGAGATGTCTATAGAGACCGTTCGGTCCAGAAAAAGGTCAAGAGGAAGCAGGTGGGTCGAGAAGGAGCAGGCGGCGAAACGACCCCGGCGCGCGCGTCAGTCCAGCAGGACCAGCGCCTGCTCGGCGGCGTCCCGCACCCGGGCCGCGCCGTCGGTGGTCTTGCCCATCACCCGCATGCCCTGCATCAGCACCATCAGCATCCGTGCCAGCGCCCGGGGTTCCCGCCCGGCGGGCAGTTCGCCCTGCGCCGCGGCGCGGACCAGGGCGGCGGTGAGCGCGGTCTCCAGGTGGGCGAGGCTGGCGCCGACCCGGCGGGCCGCCGGGTCGTCGTGCGGGGCGAGCTCGACGGCGGTGTTGGTGACGAAACAGCCGCGCTCCCGCCCGTCCCCGGCCGACTCGGCCGCGAACCGGCGCACCAGCGCGCGGACGGCCGGCAACACCGGGCCGGGCTGGGAGAGTTCGGCCAGCAGGACCGGGTCGGTCTGCTCGGCGTAGCGCTCCAGCGCGCGCAGGTACAGCTCGTGCTTGCTGCCGAAGGTGGCGTAGAGGCTCGCGCGGGCGATCCCCAGCCCCTCGACCAGGTCGGCCATCGAGGTGGCCTCGTAGCCGCGCCGCCAGAACAGCTCCAGGGCCGCCTGGAGCGCCGCATCCGGGTCGAATTCCTTCGTTCGCGCCATGGTGGAACGCTAGCCCTTTCAAGATCGATCGGTCAAGAAAGAAGGGCGAGCGGCCCGCGGATGTAACTTTCTGACAGGACATTGCCAACCGGACTAGACCAAGGCTAGCCTTACCGCCCCCGGTCCCCCCTCCCCTCACAGGAGGCGTTCCCCCATGTCCGTGAACCTCCCCGCCACCCCCCGTCAGGCGGCCGACGCCGCCCGCCCACTCGTACTGACGGCCTTTCGGGTCGTCGTCGGCCTGCTCTTCGCCTGCCACGGCGTGGCCTCGCTCTTCGGCGTCCTCGGTGGCGCCAAGGGCGGCGGCACCGTCCCGCTCGGCGAGTGGCCCGGCTGGTGGGCCGCACTGATCCAACTGGTCGGCGGCGCCCTGGTGTTGCTCGGCGCCGGCACCCGCACCGCCGCGCTGCTCTGCTCCGGCTCGATGGCGTACGCCTACTTCACCGTCCACCAGGAGCACGCCCTGCTGCCGCTGCAGAACGGCGGCGAGGCCTCCGTGATGTTCTGCTGGGCCTTCCTGGCCATCGCGGTGCTCGGCTCCGGCCCGTACGCACTGGACCGGCTGCTGACCCGTCAAGATGCCGCCGGGACCATCGAACCCGCCCCGGCCGGCGCGCAGACCACGTCCAGCGTCTGAGGCCCTGAGACCTGAAGCAGGGTCAACCCCGAGGACACCGGTCGCGGCCCGGACCGCTCCGGGCCGCGACCCTCGGGCTCACCAGCCGTCAGGCGACCGTCGGCAGCGGCGGTTCGACCGCGAGCGGCGCCGTGCTGCGGGCCCGGTGCTGGGCGGCCCAGGAGGCGAGCGCCAGCGTGCAGGCGTGGTCCAGGTGGCGCAGGCCGGACCAGTCGAGCTCCACCGGCCGGTCGGCGGGCAGCCGTTCCAGGGTGTCCAGCAACCGCGGCAGCCGCAGGAAGGTCGCGTTGCCGCTCAGCCGGACCCGCTGCCAGGCCTCGCCGGACGGCCGCACCAGCTCCTCCACGCCGATCTGTAGGTGGGAGGTCTGCCAGGCGGACTTGACCACGGCCAGCCCGATGCCGATCAGCACCCCTTCGAACAGGTCGGTGCCGATGATCGCGACCGCCGTCACCGCCAGCACCACGGCCTCGCCCCGGTGCTCCCGGCCCCGGCAGAGCGCCGCGATCCGCCGCAGCGGGACGAGTTTGGCGCCCGCGTGCACCAGGACGGCGGCCAGCGCGGTGAGCGGGACAAGGCCGAGCGCGCCGGGCATCAGCGCGGTGAACAGCAGCAGCCAGAGCCCGTGCAGGGTGCGCGAGGCCTTGGTCCTGGCGCCGGCCTGCACGTTGGCGGCGCTGCGGACGATCACCGCGGTCATCGGCAGCGCGCCGAGCAGTCCGCAGACCGTGTTGCCGAGGCCCTGCGCGGTCAGCTCGCGGTCGTAGTCGGTGCGCGGGCCGTGGTGCATCCGGTCGACGGCGGCGGCGCTGAACAGCGTCTCGGCGGAGGCGATCAGGGTGAACGCGACGACCGTCCCGAGCCCGGCGGTGCCCGCGAGGGCGCCGAGCGCCGCACGGTCGGGCAGCTCGACGACGTCGAGCAGGCCGGCGACGCGGACCCGGGCCACCGGCAGGTCGGCGGCGGCCGTGACGGCGGCGGCCAGGCCGACCGCCGCGAGCGGGGCGGGGACGCTGCGGGCGATCCGGCCCGGCAGGTACGGCCAGCAGACCAGCACCAGCAGGGTGCCGATGCCGAGGGTGACCGCGCTCGGGGTGGCGGCGCCGGTGAGGGCGTCGCCGAGCAGGGCGGGCAGTCCGGCGATCTTCTCCGGGCCGCTCGCCGGGGCCCGGCGGTCGGCGAGCGCGTACAGCTGGCCGAACAGCAGGGTCAGCCCGATGCCCGCCAGCATGCCGTGCACCACCGAGGCGGACATGGCGCGGAACCAGCGGCCCAGGCGTAAGGCCCCCATGGCCAGCTGGAGCAGTCCGGTGCCGAGGACGAGCAGGCCGAGCGCGCCGGCGCCGAAGCGCTGGACGGCGTCGTAGACCAGGACGGTCAGCCCGGCGGCCGGACCGCTGACCTGGAGGCTGCTGCCGGGCGTCAGGCCGACGACCAGGCCGCCGACGATGCCGGTGACCAGCCCCAGTTCGGCCGGCACGCCGGAGGCGACCGCCACCCCGACGCAGAGCGGCAGGGCGACCAGGAACACCACGAGCGAGGCGGGCAGGTCGTAGCGCCAGGGGACGGCGCGCAGTGCGGCGAGGGGGCGCCGGGGGCGGCCCGGCGGGCCGGTGCGGCGGCGGGGCAGCCGGCTCACCCGGTCACGACCGGAGGGCGAGGGGGGATGCAGTGCATGGGGACGTTCCTTCCGCGCACCCGCCGCTGCGGGCACGCTGTTCGCTGGACACGGCGGGACAAGGTGCTGCTCGGGAGCGCCGGCGCAGACGAGGACGGCGCGGGGAACCGGCAGGCGGAATCGGCGCGGGCGCGGCGCGGGTCGGCACGGGATCGGCGCAGGTCGGCACGGGGGACGACGGCGACAACGGCGGTGGGTGTCGGGTCGGTGCGGCCAGGGGACGCGTCCCTCGCTCGGGTGCGGCGGACCGGGCACGCTGGTCCTGGACGGGCTCCGCCACCGGAGCTCCCCCGCTCCCGGGACGGTCCCAAACCCCCCTGCCGCGGCCTCAGTTGGACGTCACGGGCCCGGCGTGGCATCGACGGTACCCAGCGCCCCCGAGCGGGCCAACCTCGTCCACCGTCCCTTCACGCGTACGGCACACCGGGCCCGCTTTCGCGCCCGGAACGGCCGATTCCCCGGGCACACCAGCGCGAACAGCGGTCAGGTGTACGAACCAGGCCGACGCAGCACGGTTTGCAGCAAACGACGACACCGGCGCCCCGGAGGGCGCACCGGTCTGGAGGAAGCGGCCATGGCCCGGCCGTGCCCGCCGTGTCAGCCTGGCCTGACCCCCGGCGGCCCGCGCCGACCTGCGGTTTCGCAGCGCAAGGCCGGCTTCCACAATCTGTTGAACCTCCCCTTGACGCCCTGACAGGCCCCGCCGTACCGTGTTTCCACATACAGAAACCGTTCTTCCGTATGGTGGAATTCTGGAGATGAGCCCTCCGAGCCACTGCGGGCCGACGCAGGAGAAACCCGATGCCTCGTATGACAGCCGCCCGCGCGGCCGTGGAGATCCTCAAGCTCGAAGGCGTTGAGGTCGCGTTCGGCGTGCCGGGCGCAGCCATCAACCCGTTCTACAAGGCCCTCAAGGAGGGCGGCGGCATCCGGCACACGCTGGCCCGCCACGTCGAGGGCGCCTCCCACATGGCCGAGGGCTACACCCGCGCCAAGGCCGGCAACATCGGTGTCTGCATCGGCACCTCCGGCCCGGCCGGCACCGACATGATCACCGGCCTCTACTCGGCCATCGCCGACTCGATCCCGATCCTGTGCATCACCGGTCAGGCCCCGGTCTCCAAGCTGCACAAGGAGGACTTCCAGGCCGTCGACATCGCCGCGATCGCCAAGCCCGTCACCAAGGCCGCCACCACCGTCCTGGAGGCCGCACAGGTCCCCGGCGTCTTCCAGCAGGCCTTCCACCTGATGCGCTCCGGCCGTCCGGGCCCGGTCCTGATCGACCTCCCGATCGACGTCCAGCTGACCGAGATCGAGTTCGACCCCGAGACCTACCAGCCGCTGCCGGTCTACAAGCCGCAGGCCACCCGCGCCCAGGCCGAGAAGGCGATCCGGTTCCTGCTGGAGTCCGAGCGTCCGCTGATCGTCTCCGGCGGCGGCATCATCAACGCCGACGCCTCGGACCTGCTGGTCGAGTTCGCCGAGCTGACCGGCGTCCCGGTCATCTCCACCCTGATGGGCTGGGGCACCATCCCGGACGACCACGAGCTGAGCGCCGGCATGGTCGGCGTCCAGACCGCGCACCGCTACGGCAACGCGACGTTCCTGGAGTCGGACTTCGTCCTCGGCATCGGCAACCGCTGGGCCAACCGCCACACCGGTTACAACCTGGAGGCGTACACCAAGGGCCGCAAGTTCGTCCACGTCGACATCGAGCCCACCCAGATCGGCAAGATCTTCGCCCCGGACTTCGGCATCGCCTCCGACGCCAAGGCCGCGCTGGAGCTCTTCATCGAGGTCGCCAGGGAGCTCAAGGCCGAGGGCAAGCTGCCCGACTTCAGCACCTGGGCCGCGTCCGCCCAGGAGCGCAAGGCGACCCTGCTGCGCCGCACGCACTTCGACAACATCCCGATGAAGCCGCAGCGCGTGTACGAGGAGATGAACCGGGCCTTCGGTCCGGAGACGCGCTACGTCACCACCATCGGCCTCTCCCAGATCGCCGGCGCGCAGATGCTCCACGTGTACAAGCCGCGCAACTGGATCAACTGCGGCCAGGCGGGCCCGCTCGGCTGGACCATTCCGGCCGCCATCGGTGCCGCCACCGCGGAGCCGGAGACCCCGATCGTCGCGCTGTCCGGGGACTACGACTTCCAGTTCATGATCGAGGAGCTGGCGGTCGCCGCCCAGCACAGGATCCCCTACGTCCACGTCCTCGTGAACAACGCCTACCTCGGCCTGATCCGCCAGGCGCAGGTCAACCTGGACATCAACTTCCAGGTCAACCTGGAGTTCGAGAACATCAACACCCCGGAGATCGGCGTCTACGGCGTGGACCACGTCAAGGTCGCCGAGGGCCTGGGCGTCAAGGCGATCCGGGTCACCGACCCGAACGAACTGGGTGCCGCCTTCGAGGAGGCCAAGAAGCTGGCCGCCGAGTACAGCGTCCCGGTCGTCGTCGAGTGCATCCTCGAGCGCATCACCAACATCGCGATGAGCAAGACGGTCGACATGAGCAACGTCACCGAGTTCGAGGAGCTCGCCACGCTCCCCGAGCACGCGCCGACCGCCATCAAGCCGCTGGCGCTCTGACACCCGGCGCCCCGGCGCGCCGACCGGCTCCGGCCGGGCCCGGGACCCCTCCCCCCGGGCCCGGCCGGTTCGCCACGCCCGGACGGAACACCAGCGGGCCCGGCACGGTTGACCAGGCCGGAACGGCTACCGTGACCACGGGAACCACCCGCCATCCCGACCTGCCGAAAGGACCACCACCGTGAGCCTGTACGACATCCCGCTGCGCACGCTGTCCGGCGAGACCGCCTCGCTGGCCGACTACAAGGGCAAGGCGCTGCTGATCGTCAACGTCGCGTCCAAGTGCGGCCTGACCCCGCAGTACGCCGGCCTGGAGCGGCTCCAGGAGCGGTACGCCGGGCGCGGGTTCACCGTCCTGGGCTTCCCCTCGAACCAGTTCGCCGGGCAGGAGCCGGGCAGCGCCGAGGAGATCCAGACCTTCTGCTCCACCACCTACGGCGTGTCCTTCCCGCTGTTCGAGAAGACGGACGTGAACGGCGACGACCGTCACCCGCTGTACGCGCAGCTCACCCGGCAGGCTGACGCCGAGGGCCAGGCCGGTGACGTCGCCTGGAACTTCGAGAAGTTCGTGGTGTCGCCGGACGGCGCCGTGACCGCCCGGCTCCGGCCGCGCTCCGAGCCGGAGTCGGCCGAGGTGATCGCCGCGATCGAGGCCGTGCTGCCGGCCTGATCACCGCCGTGACGAAGGCCCGGGGCGCCCGCCCCGGGCCTTCGCCCGTTCAGAGCAACAGCCGCGTGCCGGGCGGGAGTTCGCCCGCCCGAGCGGCGTCGCGCAGGTGGGCGAGCAGGGTCGTGCGCAGGGTCTCCGCGGCCCGGGTGAGCGGCACCTCGCGGCCGTGCGCGACCGCGATCGTCCGGCCCAGTCCCGGCCCCGCGAACGGCGTCACCCCGAGCCCCGACCGGGCCGCCACCATGCCGGGCAGCACCGCCGGTCCGAGCCCGGCCCGGACGAAGCCGAGCACCGCGTCCATCTCGCCGCCCTCGACCGCGAACTCGGGCTCGAACCCGGCCGCCCGGCAGGCCGCCAGGGTCGCCTCCCGGACGTCGTAGCCCTCCCGGAACATCACCAGGGGCCGCCCGCGCAGCTCCGTCACCCGCACCGTGCGCCGCGCCCGCTCCTCCGCGGAGACCAGCACCAGCTCCTCGTGCAGCAGTTCGGTGACGTCCAGGGCGGGCGCCGCCTCCCCGCTCGGCGGGGTGATGATCAGCGCGAGGTCCAGCTCCCCCGCCGCCAGCGAGCGGACCAGGTCGCGCGAGCCGCCCTCCCGGACCACCAGCGCCACCCCCGGGTAGCGGTCCCGGAACACCCGCAGCACGTCCGGCACCAGGCTGGTGCACAGGCTCGGCGGCGCGCCCAGCCGGACCCGGCCGCGGCGCAGCTGGACGGTCTCCTGGACGGCCAGCCGGGCGCTCTCGGTGTCCGCCAGGATGCGCCGAGCCAGCGGCAGCAGGGCGTCCCCGGCGTCGGTCAGGGCGATGTTGCCCCGGGTGCGGTGGAACAGCTCGGCGCCCAACTCCCGCTCCAGCGACCGGATCTGTTGCGAGAGTGAGGGCTGGGCGACATGTGCCGCCTCGGCCGCCCGGGTGAAGTGCCGGGTCTCGGCGACGGCCAGGAAGTAGCGGAGTTGCTGGAGCTGCACGCGGCCAGGATAGGCCGCGTCGATAGCCGGTGCCTATCGCCGCGAGCCGCATCATGTCTTGGACGCACCCTTGCGCCCCTCCCTACCGTTGCTGCCATGACAACCGCGACTCGGACGGCCCGGCATCCGTCCACCCTGGCGACCCTGTGGCGGTCGACCGTCGGCAAGAAGGCGGTCATGGCCGTCAGCGGACTGGTCATGCTGCTGTACCTGGTCGCGCACATGCTGGGCAACCTCAAGGTGTTCTTCGGCCCGGACGACATCAACGGCTACGCGGCCTGGCTGCGCACGATCGGCCAGCCCTTCCTCGGCCACGAGTGGTTCCTCTGGATCGCCCGGACCGGCCTGCTCGCCGCCGTCGTCCTGCACGGCGTGGCCGCCTACCAGCTCAGCCGGCGGGACCTCGCCGCCCGGCCGAGCAAGTACGTCCACCAGCGCCGCCGGGCGAGCTACGCGACCCGGACGATGCGCTGGGGCGGGGTGATCCTCGCCCTGTTCATCGTCTGGCACATCCTCGACCTGACCACGCTCACCGTGAACCCGGCCGCCGAGCACGGCCACCCGTACCAGAACATCGTGGCCTCGTTCTCGAACTGGTACAGCTGCGTGATCTACGTCGTGGCGATGCTCGCCGTCGGCCTGCACATCCGGCACGGCTTCTGGAGCGCCGCGCAGACCCTCGGCGCCAACAACGCCCGCCGGGACCGCGCGTTGAAGCTGGCCGCCAACGGCCTGGCGCTCGTGCTGACCGCCGGCTTCCTGTCCGTCCCCGTGGCCGTGATGACCGGAGTGGTGAAGTGAGCAGCGGATACCTCGACTACCGCGAGGGCGAGCCGATCGCCGACACCAAGGCCCCCGCCGGGCCGATCGAACAGCGCTGGGACCAGCGGCGGTTCGACGCCAAGCTGGTCAACCCGGCCAACCGGCGCAAGCACACCGTGATCGTGGTCGGCACCGGCCTGGCCGGCGGCGCGGCCGGCGCCACCCTCGCCGAACAGGGCTACCACGTCGTCCAGTTCTGCTTCCAGGACTCCCCGCGACGGGCCCACTCGATCGCCGCCCAGGGCGGCATCAACGCGGCCAAGAACTACCGCAACGACGGCGACTCCGTCCGCCGGCTGTTCTACGACACCGTCAAGGGCGGCGACTTCCGCGCCCGCGAGTCCAACGTGCACCGGCTGGCCCAGGTGTCGGTGGAGATCATCGACCAGTGCGTCGCCCAGGGCGTCCCCTTCGCCCGCGAGTACGGCGGACTGCTCGACACCCGCTCGTTCGGCGGCGTCCAGGTCTCCCGCACCTTCTACGCCCGCGGCCAGACCGGCCAGCAGCTGCTGCTCGGCGCCTACCAGGCGCTGTCCCGGCAGATCGCCGCCGGGAACGTCGAGATCCACCCGCGCACCGAGATGCTCGACCTGCTGGTCGTCGACGGCCGGGCCCGCGGCATCGTCGCCCGCGATCTGGTCACCGGCGCGATCACCAGCCACACCGCCGACGCCGTGGTGCTCGCCACCGGCGGCTACGGCAACGTCTTCTACCTCTCCACCAACGCCAAGAACTCCAACGCCACCGCGATCTGGCGGGCCCACCGGCGCGGCGCCCACTTCGCCAACCCGTGCTTCACCCAGATCCACCCCACCTGCATCCCGCGCTCCGGCGACCACCAGTCCAAGCTCACCCTGATGAGCGAGTCGCTGCGCAACGACGGCCGGATCTGGGTGCCCAAGGCCAAGGGCGACCAGCGGCCGCCCGCCGAGATCCCCGAGACCGAACGGGACTACTACCTCGAACGGATCTACCCCTCGTTCGGCAACCTGGTGCCGCGCGACATCGCCTCCCGCGCCGCCAAGAACGTCTGCGACGAGGGTCGCGGCGTCGGCCCCGGCGGGCAGGGCGTCTACCTGGACTTCGCCGACGCCATCCGCCGGATGGGCCGCGAGGCCGTCGCCGCCAGGTACGGCAACCTCTTCGACATGTACGAGCGGATCACCGCCGAGGACCCGTACCGGGTGCCGATGCGGATCTACCCGGCGATCCACTACACGATGGGCGGGCTCTGGGTCGACTACGACCTCCAGACCACCGTGCCCGGCCTGTTCGCGATCGGGGAGGCCAACTTCTCCGACCACGGCGCCAACCGGCTCGGCGCCAGCGCGCTCATGCAGGGCCTCGCCGACGGCTACTTCGTCCTGCCGCCCACCCTCAACGACTACCTGGCCCGCAAGCCGCTGCCCGCCGTCCCCGCCGACCACCCGGCGCTCGCCGACGCGGAGGCCGAGGTCCAGGACCGGCTCAACCTGATCCTCGCGGTCGACGGCGACCGCACCCCGGACTCCTTCCACCGCGAACTCGGCGAACTCCTCTGGGACGAGTGCGGGATGGCCCGCGACGAGGCCGGACTGCGCCGTGCACTGGAGCGGATCCCGCAGCTGCGCGAGGAGTTCTGGCGCCGGATCAAGGTGCCCGGCAGCGGGCAGGAGCTCAACCAGGCGCTGGAGAAGGCCAACCGGCTCGTCGACTACTTCGAGCTCGCCGAACTCATGTGCCTGGACGCCCTGCACCGCGCCGAGTCCTGCGGCGGCCACTTCCGCACCGAGAGCCAGACCCCGGAGGGTGAGGCCGCCCGGCGCGACGAGGAGTACGCGTACGCCGCCGCCTGGGAGTTCACCGGCACCGGCAACGCCCCCGTCCTGCACCGCGAGGCCCTCGACTTCGCGTACGTCCACCCCACCCAGCGGAGCTACGCATGAACCTCACCCTGCGCATCTGGCGCCAGGCGGGCCCGGACGCGCCCGGCTCGATGACCACCTACCAGGTCGGCGGGATCAGCCCGGACATGTCCTTCCTGGAGATGCTCGACACCCTCAACGAGGAACTGATCACCCGGGGCGACCAGCCCGTCGCCTTCGACCACGACTGCCGCGAGGGCATCTGCGGCGCCTGCGGCATGGTCATCAACGGCCAGGCCCACGGCCCCGAACGCACCACCACCTGCCAGCTGCACATGCGGCACTTCCGGGACGGCGACACCATCGACGTCGAACCGTGGCGGGCCGCGGCCTTCCCGGTGGTCAAGGACCTGGTCGTGGACCGCTCGGCCTTCGACCGGATCATCGGCTCCGGCGGCTACATCACCGCCCCCACCGGCAGCGCCCCCGACGCGCACGCCACGCCCGTCCCCAAGGAGGCCGCGGACACCGCCTTCGAGCACGCCGAGTGCATCGGCTGCGGCGCCTGCGTGGCCGCCTGCCCGAACGGCTCGGCGATGCTCTTCACCTCCGCCAAGGTGGTCCACCTCAACGTGCTCCCCCAGGGCGCGCCGGAACGCGCCTCCCGGGTGCGGAACATGGTCACGGCCATGGACGCCGAGGGGTTCGGCGGCTGCACCAACACCGGCGAGTGCGCCACCGCCTGCCCCAAGGGCATCCCGCTGCCCAGCATCGCCGCGATGAACCGCGAGTTCCTGCGCGCCTCCCGCGGCTGAGGCGTGTGCTCCGATGGCCTCCCGTCCCGGACGGGAGGCCATCGGCGTTCCCCGGGGCGCGAAGGCCGGTCGCGCGCTCCCCGGCAAGGGTGGTGGATCGTCAGGAGCGGTGCTGTCAACCGGGAATTCGCGCTACGGTGGTGCTCCGCTACGGAGGGACGGCATATGCCCGAGGTTCAGTCCTGTTCCGGCTGCGGCGGGTCCGGGGGGACCCAGAAGACCGAAGCCACGGTCGAACTGGACGAGGAAGGAAGCATGGTGCCGAGGATCCACACCTTCTGGTCGCCATGCGGTCGGTGCCACGGATCCGGGACGGTGATCGTCGGATGAGGTTGATCTTCGAATGCGTCGAGTGCGGCGGGCACTACCTGCCGCCGGAGAGCATGGCCTACCAGGACGGACCGGCCTCGCCGGTCTGGTGCTCGCGCTGCCAGACGGCCAAGCGCGCCGCCGGGGTCCGGGAGGACCCGCTGCTCGCGCGGGTGGCCCTGGCCACCGCCCGGGCCGCGGCCGACCGGCGCGCGGCGGACGAGCAGCCGGGCGCGCGCGGCGACGTCCGCCCGTCCCGGCCACCGCTGTCGCGCCGGGCCCGGTCCGGGCCGGGCGGGGTGCGCAGCCGGCTGGGCTGAGCAGCCCCTCTCGTCATCGTCGGAATCGTCAGAACAGCGCCTCCTGGGTGTCCGGCTCCGGCGGGCGGATCCGCTCGTGCAGGGCCAGCCCCGCGGTGGGGCGGCCGCTGACCGGGGTGAGCGTCCAGCCGGTGAGCAGCCGGGTGTCCAGCAGCAGCGGACCGGAGCCGTCGGCCTGGTCCAGGAAGAGGTGGCGGCCCACCGCCGGCCGCAGCGTGCCCGCGACGACGGCCCCCGCGGTGAGGCCGCCGAGCTCCCGGTAGCTCTCGGGTGCGCCGCCGGCCAGGCCGAAGCGCTCCACGTGGTCGGCCACCGGGCGGTCGACGAGCAGCTCCAGGGCGTGCCCGGCCAGCAGCCGGTGCGCCTGGGCGCGGGCCTCGGTGAGGACGGCCCGGCGGTGCGGCTCGTCGCCGTGCGACCACCAGTGTTCCGTCTTGACCCGGCTCTTGAACCGCTCCCGGGCCAACCCGGAGGCGGCGACGGTGAGTTCGGCCCGGCGCACCGCGGGCAGGCTGCCGCGCGCGGTGAACGCGTAGGCGAGCGCGCCCTGTTCGAGCAGCCGGCTGTCACCGCGCTGCTCGGCGGTGAGCCCCACCTTGAGCAGGCCGTCGCCGAACCAGGCCAGGTAGAGCAGGTAGGTGCGGCCGTCGTCGAGGATCTGGTCCCGGGCGAGGGCCAGGCCCCGGTCGACGCTCTGGCAGGCGGGGCACTGCACGGCACCGCCGCCGGGCTCGATCGCCGCCCGGTGCGGGCACGGCGTGCGCTCGCTCGCCCCGGCCAGCCAGGCGCCGGTGCAGCGGCGCGGCCCGCCCAGCAGCCACCCGACCTCGGCCCCGGGCACCACCGCCCGCTCGTGCACCCGGCTCCCGTGCACGGCCCCGAGCAGCGCGCGGCCGTCCCGCCAGCTCAGCCCGGTGGACAGCCACCCGTCCGCAGGGCCCGCCTGCTGCGCTCCGATCGTCACGGGCATCCCTCCCTCGCCTACCAGCTGGAAACTGCGAGGTTACCCGCCGCCACTGACAGTGCCCGAGCCGGGGACGAGGGCCCAAGGGCCGGGGCGGTCCGGACCCAGGGCGGGGACCGGGTCGGGGCCGACCGTGGTCCAGAGCCCAGGGCGGGTCAGGCCCGGGCGAGGGGCGGAGCCCGGGCCGCAGGAGAGGCCCCACCGCCGCGGGCCGTGCCGTCGCCGGCCCGCCGCCGCGGGGTGGCTCAGGTCTCCGGGGTGGCCGGGCCCTCGCTGATGGGGAGGCCGGCCGGGGCGGCGGCGGTGAAGGTGTCGTCGACGGCGATCACCCGGTGGCCGGCGGCGTCCAGCAGGGAGGCGGCGATCGCCGCCCGCATGCCGCCGGCGCAGTGCACCCAGAGTTCCGCGGACGCGGGCAGCTCGCCGGTGCGGGTGTGCAGCTGGTGGACGGGGATGTGCAGGCTGCCCTCGATGTGGGTGGTGGCCCGCTCGGAGTCGCGCCGGACGTCCAGCACCACCGGGCGGTCGGCCGCGCCCCAGACGGCGGCCAGGTCGGCGAAGGTGGCCCGCGGGAAGCTGCGCAGCGCCTCGCCGGGGCGCAGCCAGTCCTCGGGTTCGCCGGTGGCGGCCGCGGCGGGGCGGTCGATGCCGACCCGGGTGAGCTCGCGCTGGGCGTCCGCGAGCTGTTCGGGGCTCGCGGCGAGCAGGGTGACGGGCTTGCCCCAGGGGATCAGCCAGGCCAGGTAGGTGGCCAGCCGGCCGGTGCCCTCGAAGTTGAACGAGCCGGCGAGGTGTCCGGCGGCGAAGGCGGTGCGGGCGCGCAGGTCGACGACCCATTCGCCGGCCGAGAGGCGGCGGGCCAGCTCCTGGGCGTCGGCGGGGGCGGGCGGGGTGAGGTCGACGGGCCGGGGCCCGGCCGCGTTCACCGGGCCCATGTGGGCGTAGTAGGCGGGGATGTCGTCGAGGCTGGCGAGCAGGTCGGCGACGAAGGTGGCGGGGTCCTTGACCAGGGCGTCGTTGCGGTGGCGTTCGGCGCCGATGGTGCTGGTGTCGGTGCCGGCGCGGCCGACCGAGCAGAAGCTGCCGAAGCCGTGGGTGGGCAGCACCGGGGTCTCGTCGGGGAGCTGTTCGGCGAGCCGGTGGGCGGAGCGGTACTGGGCGTGCGCGAGGTGTTCGGTGAGCCGGGGTTCGACCAGGTCGGGGCGGCCGACGGTGCCGATGAGCAGGGAGCCGCCGGTGAAGGCGGCGCGGATCCGGCCGTGTTCGGTGAGCACGTAGGAGGTGTGGTGCGGGGTGTGGCCGGGGGTGGCGACGGCGTGCAGGCCGACGCCGCTCGCCGGGTCGACGTCGAACTCGTCGCCGTCGTGGACCAGGACGCGCCGGTAGGAGACGGCGGCGTCGGCCGGGACGAGGTAGTGCGCCCCGGTGAGCCGGGCGAGCTCCAGCCCGCCGCTGATGTAGTCGTTGTGGACGTGGGTCTCGGCGACGTAGGTGATCCGGACGCCGCGCCGGGCCGCAGCGGCGACGACTCGGTCGACGTCGCGGGGCGGGTCGACGGCGACCGCTCCGCCGGGGCCGCCGGCGAGGTAGCTGCGATTGCCGAGGGTCTCGATGTCCAGGGTGTCGACGAAGTACACGGGCCGCTCCTTCTCGCTCATTTACCCCTGGGGGTATCAGGACGGAGCCTAGCATTCGTACCCCCCGGGGTATCGGAGACACTCCGGCGGGCCGCCGGACGGCCTGCCCGGCAGCCCCCGTGGCACCGCGGGTCGCGCGCACTTGGCCGGGCGGGGCGTCCACGTTCTATTGTGGCGGGCGCGGTGGGCGGCGCGGCCGGGAGGCGGGCGCCGCGACCGGTCCGACGTGGAGCGAAGGGGTGGACGGTGGCGGGGCGGCGGAGCAACGGGGTGCTGGCGGTCTGGGCGGAGGCGCAGCGGCAGCAGCAGCGCCGGGAGGAGGCCCGCTTTCGCGCCGAGACGGCGGAGCAGCGCCGGCGCGAGCGCGAGCAGCGCGAGGCCGAGCGGGCGGCGGCCCGCGACGAGCGGGAGGCGCAGCGCGCCTACCAGCAGTCCCGGGAGGTGGAGGCGGCCCGGCGGACGGCCGAACTGGACGCCCGGGTCGAGGAGTTGCGCGGTCTGCTGGCCGCCGGGCTGCGGGCGCCGGCGTTCAGCCCGCAGGCGCTGCTGGCCCCGCACCCGGTGCCGCCGTTCGAGCCCGGGCCGCTGGGCGTACCGATCCCGATGCCCGACCAGGCGCAGTACCAGGTGCCCCCGCCGGACCACGTGCAGGCCCGCAACCCGGGGGTCCGGCAGCAGTACGAGCAGTACGTGGCCCAGGCGCGGGCCCGGTTCGAGCAGGACTGGTACGCCGCGCAGGCCCGGGAGGCGGACCGCCAGCGCCGGCTGGCCGCGTACCACGACGAGTACCTGGCCTGGGTCGCCCAGCACCGCCGCCAGGACGGGGAACGCGCCGCCCGCACCGAGGAGTTGCTGCGCCGGCTGCGCACGGGCGAGCCGGAGGCGGTGCAGGAGTACTTCACCGCCGGCCTGTACGCCTCGGCGGCCTGGCCGGAGGGCTTCCCGCACCGGCTGGTGGCGGCCTGGGACACGGCCGCCCGCCAGCTGGTGGTGAACTGGGAACTGCCCGGCGCGGACGTGGTGCCGGCCGCGGCCCGGGTGCGGTACGTGAAGACCGACGACCGCGAGGCGGAGGTGGCCCGGACGGCGACCGAGCGCAAGGCGCTGTACCGGGAGGTGCTGGCGCAGACCGCGCTGCGGGTGGTCGCCGAGCTCTTCCGGGCGGACCACGACGGCCTGCTGGACTCGGTGGTGCTGAACGGCTTCGTCCGCGGCATCGACCCGGCGACCGGCCGGGAGGCGGAGCGCTTCCTGTCCACGCTGACCGCCACCCGGGCCGGGTTCGCCGGGCTGGCGCTGGACCGGGTGGCGCCGGTGGAGTGCTTCCAGGGCCTGGGCGGCAAGCTGTCGGCGCGCCCGGAGCGGCTGGACGAGGTGCGGCCGGACCGGCTGCCGGAGACGGTCGGCGGCAGCCTGGCCGGGCACGGCGGGTACGACGACGACCCGGACCTCTTCGAGATGGACCCGATCGAGTTCGAGGAGCTGATCGCCGAGCTGTTCCGGCTGCGCGGCTTCCGGGTGATGACCACGGCCCGCAGCGGCGACGTCGGGGTGGACGTGATCGCCGAGGACCTCGACCCGGTGACCGGCGGCACGATCGTGATCCAGGCCAAGCGCTACGCCAAGACCGTCTCCCCCACCGCCGTGCGCGACCTGGACTCCACGGTGCGCCACCACGGCGCGATCAAGGGCATCCTGGTGACCACGGCCGGCTTCGGCAAGGGCAGTTACGACTACGTCAAGGGCAAGCCGCTGACCCTGATCAGCGGGCCGGAGCTGGTCGAGCTGCTGGCCGAGCAGGGCCTGCGCGGCCGACTCGGCGGCGGCACCGCCCCGGCACCCCGCAAGCCCGAGCAGGCCGAGGAGTTGACGGACCGTCAGAGCAGCGTGACGGTGAGCTGGCAGAGCCGGACGGCCGGCGGCGACGCGGTCGAGCTGGACGTCACCGCCTTCCTGTGCGCCAGGGGGCGGGTGCTGAGCGACGAGCACTTCGTCTTCTTCAACAGCCCGCAGGACCCGGACGGCGCCGTCCGGCTGCACCCCACCCGGTCGGTGCCCGGGGAGCCGGTCCGGGCGGCCCGACTCACCCTGGACCTGGCCCGGTTGGCGCCGACGGTGGACGAGGTGATGGTCGCCGTCTCGACCGAGGAGGAGGAGCCGCCGGCCCTGCCGCTCGGCTACGTGCACGGGCTCGCCCTCGCCGCGACCTACGGCCCGGGCGCGTCCGGCCCGGCCGACTGGGCCGCCCCCACCGGTGGGATGCCGGACAGCGCGATGCTGCTCGGTTCGTTCCAACGCTCCGGCGGGGCCTGGACGTTCACGCCCTCGGGCCGGGCGGTGACGAACGGCCTGGCCGGGCTGGCCGCGGCGTTCGGCGTCGCGGTGGAGTGACCGGCCCCCGGATCGGTTGTCATACCTCAGGAGGAGATAGCCCCCCGCCGCCTCGTCGGGACGGCGGGGGCCGACCGTCCCCGCGGCATACGCGTCGGGCCCGAACGGCTTGACAGGATGGAACGGAACCCGAAAATCCGTTCCATCCCCAGGAGCCTCTGTGACGATCCCCGCAACCGCCGTCCGTACCGGCCTGGCGGCCGCCCGCGCCACCGGCCTGAACAAGGTCTACGGGGAGGGCGAGACCCGCGTCGTCGCCCTGGAC
>NZ_JBEOSA010000103.1:0-20299 GCF_040302625.1 Kitasatospora sp. NPDC097643
ATCGTGGCAGGACCGCACCCGGTCGGCTTCTCGCCCGCGGACGTGTTCCGGTCGCTCGCGGCGCTCTCGCCGCACGCCCCAGGGGCGTGCGGCGCCTACGGAGTGAAAGCCCAGCTCAGGTGAGTGGCACTCCGAGCAGGGACTGAAGGCGTGGGTGGAGGCGATCCGCCGTCTCACACCGGCGAACGCAGGACCTGCGGCTGGAGGGCCAGCCCTCCTGTGAACTCAAGCTTCTGAGTGCCGGCCAGGGCGGCCCGAAGCACCACCAGACGGGCCCGAGGGGGCCGTGCTCGGTCAGCAGCCCCAGCGTGGTCGCGACGGCTTGCTACATCGCGTATGGGGAGATGCGGTTTCCCGGTACTCTAAGGACTACAGCCCAACGATCGCGTTGCTCATTATCGGGTGCCGGGATGTGCTCTGCCCACATGTTGTCGCGAATGTTCGGGATCCAGTTCGGCTTTTGAGTCAGGTCGAGGACTGCAAGCATTCCGAGGGTGATGCCACCGGCCTGGTAGGCGATAGTCTGCCCGAGATAGCGTCGAAGGCCCTTCCGCGTGGTATTTCCTGTTGTCCGCTTGCATTCGATGATGCTCGAAAATCCCGTGAATCGAACTTCGATGTCCGCACGACCGCCGCTGCGGTCCGTCAGTTCGATGTCGACATCCTCCAGGTTGCCGTCGAGGTAGTCCTGAAGGTCTTCCTGGAGGGTGTTCTCCAGCGGCAGCTTTCACCAGGGTTGGGCGCGAAGAGGTACGAGAATCGCTGGGTGTGGTGGGCACGCGCGCGGTTCGTGCGGTTGTCCAGGAACCGGATAGTCATGGTGATCAGTCGAATGAAGTCCGACCTGACCGCGGGGTGCTTGAAGTCAGGACAGTCCTTCAGGATGTCGACGACCTCATGGAAGATCTGCTGCTGGGCGATTGGGAGTCGAGCCGCAAGCGCCATGTCGCTATCGGTGAGCTTACCCTCTAGAGCTTCGAGCATTTGCGTGGGAAGGCCAGCGAGAACGTGGCTACCAACTGCGGCGGCCAGTTCCGGGTAGGTGGCCGCCTGTGGCGCTTTTCCCGGATCTCCCGATGCGGGGTCGTCCAGGAGCTCGTCGACGGCTTGAAGAAGCTGGTGGGCAGCGTCCGGATCCCACTCGTCGGGGGCTTCGGTGAGGAGGGCGCGCAAGTGCAGGCGGAGGCCTTCACGGCGCACGAAGGCGTCCTCGATGCGGGGCGCGACCAAGACCTGGAGGCCTGGCGCAGCACTGGTCGGTTGGAGTCGGACGCTGCGGTGGGCGGTGTAGGTGGCGAGGATGTGCTGGATGGTTTCGCCCGGCCACCTGGTGAGGGGCTGGTCGAGGTGTGTGTTGGCCTGTTCGAGGCTGATGCTGAGGCCGTACCAGGCAGCCTCGGTGTCGTATCGGCCTGCACGCCAGTGGGTCCGGGTTCCCTTCAGCCAGATCGCGTGCTCGGTGAGAGAGCGGCGAAGTTGCTCGGTTGCGGTGTTGAGATCCTCTGTGCTGCCCGAGTCGAAGGCTAGGGCGGCGGTGATGGCTGCGAGAAATGCTGTGGCGTCGGGCCGGTCTTCATCCGCTTCGACGGCCTGCTGCAGCAGCTCTTGGGCGGACTCGAATTCCTGGAGGAGGGTGGGCCGGTCGGGAGCGTTGAGCGCGTCGGCGAGGTGGCACATCGCGAGTTCGTAGAGGGCATCGGCGTGCACTGCGGTGCCGGTGAAAGTGCCCAGGGCAGTGAGCAGGTCCTCCTCGTGCCACTGCTCGTAGGCGGTGGCGAGGGCGCGGACTGTTCGGCGGGCGTAGGTCGTGGGGGCCGTCGGAGCTTGGGGGTCGACAAGGCGGTCAAGGAGGCCGTAGCGCTTGGTCGTACCGGGGAGGGCCAGGCGGAGTGCGGCTTCGAGGAAGATGCCGGCGAGTTCGGCTTCCAGAACAGTGTCGTAGTGGCGGCTTCGTTCCAGGGCGAGGCTGTTGAGCTGGTTGGCTGCGTGCTGAAGGTATCCGGGGTGCTCGACCAGGAGATCAAGGATGTCCCCGGCAATGCCGGGGTTGGCGGTGGTTGTGAGGGCCCGGTTGATGAAGGCTGCGGCCTGGTCCGGGTGGTCGAGGCTGTCCCACTCTTCAAGGACGATTTCGGCCGCGCGGAACCACATGGGGGACGTGACCAGATGGTCGGCCTGTGCCCACAGGACGTCTTCCCCACCGATGTCGGTGAGCCGTGGGAGGTCGCCGGCCTGAGCAAGGACCGTCTCGACCTGGGTCACGGCAGGTGCCCTTTCTCGTGTGTCGGCGGGCTGTTTTCAGGAGGTCGATCACCCTAACGGACTGGTCACCACACCGGTTCGCCCGGCCCTGCGACGACGAGGTTGGCGGAGTCGATCACGCTCGTGGCGATGTCCCGGTTGGCGGTGGCGGTGATGACCTGCAGCTCTGGAGTCTCCTCGCAGATGCCCTGCAGCTGACTGAGGACTTCCGCCAGGTCGACGTTGATCGTCTCCTGCGCGCCAGGCGAGTCGAGAAGCAGCAGACCGGGATGGCGGCCGACACCGGTGGCCTTGCCGACTCGAAGGAGGGCCAGGAGCGTGGCGATCCGCAGCCGCACGTGCTCCCCAGGCGTGACGGCCGAGAAGGTGGTCTTGCTGTCGCCCTTGGTTACCTGGAGCGTGCCGTTGCCCTGCAAGTTGACGTTCTGCAACTCCTTCATGCCCAAGCGGATGGCCAGGCGACAGACCTCCTCGCTGACCGTAACGAGCAGTTCCTTCGACGCAGCCTTCGCCCGCTTGTCCGCCTCCTTGTGGGCCGCTTCCAGTACGCGCTCTTCCAAAGAGTCCTCCTGCGGCGGCTCGGCGCGTCGGCGGGCCTCCTGCCGTTCTGCGAGGGCGCCTTCGAGCCGGGCGACATCGAGGTGGACGCGGAGCGAGGATTCGCGCGGCATGGCCGCGTGGGCGGCGGACAGCTCGGTTCTGGTCTGAGTCAGGGCTGCCTCGGAGTCCGCCACGGCCTGGCTGGCCTTCCGGGCCGCAGTCTTCGCCTCGGTGTGGGCGGCCTTGAGTGTCTCGATGGAGGCGGCGAGTTCGTCGGCGGCCGAAGAGTCGGCCGCCGTCTGTGCCGGGGCGGAGCCGCAGATGTGGCAGTGCTGGTCGTCCAGGGCCGCGTGAGGCAGCTCGTGGAGGGCGGTGGCGCATCGAGGACAGCAGGTGGGCTTCAATGCCCCGAAGAAGCGCTCGGCGGCTGCGGTTTCTCTCAGGTCCCTAAGACGGGCCTGGTCGAGAACAAGGGTCTCGTGGAGTTCCTCGGCGGCCTGCTGGGTGTGCTGGTGCCCTCGCACCAGCTCGGCGTGCTGCGAGGTGAGGCGAACGAGGTGCGCGCTGGCTCGCTCGACGGCTTCGGCGGCAGCTTCAAGACTTGGGGCCGCGTCAGCCTCGGTAGCTGCTGCTCGGGCCCGAGCGAGCTGTGCTTCCAGCTCTTCGATGGACGTCCCACGGGCATCGAGGTCTTGCTTGGCCCGGCGCCGTTCTCCTTTCATGGACTGCTTCAGCAGGTCCAGGGCGGCCCGCGCGTCACGGCGTGTGGTTGTCCAGGGCAGTCCGACGAACATCTGGAGGAGGCTGACCAGGGTGCCACCTCCGGCGGTTTCGCCGAGAAGCGGGTCGGTCTCACGGTTGCGGCACAGCAGGGCATGGCTGAAGGCCGGCCACGACGTCAGCACCACCTTCCCGTCCGGCTCGTCACCGCCATCCTGTGCGGGAGCTGCGGTGTCGTTGCGCCAGCCGCGGAGGAACTCGAGTCCGAGCCGGTCCATCATGAAGTTCCCCATCACCGAGGCGAACTCCGACTCGCCAGCGAAGGGCGTGACGTGCCGCTGCGCGCCTACGGTGAGGGATCCGGTGAGCTTGGGACCGTTGTTGTCGACGTTCACGGTGAACTGCTCGCCGTCGACTTCGGCGTCCAGCTGCACCTTCTGGAGCCAGTTCTGCACATCGGCTTGCAGGGCTCCGGAGCCTCGGAGGCACCACCAGATGATCTCCAGGATGCTGCTCTTGCCCCGCAGGTTGTCCGCGGTCACGCACCAGAGTCCGGGGCGAAGGTCCCATGCGAAGTCCACCGGGCCGGAGGACTTTCCGCTCTTCTCACCTGTGAAGGCGATGCGCTTCACCAGGAGCTGACGGGGCCGTGGCAGTACGCCGCTCTCCCGGACGCCGTGACGAGCCAGGATCTCTTCGACCTGGTCGGTCTTGCTATCGGCCCGGCGGGCCACTTCCTGTACGAAGTCGCTCATGCGCTCATGCCCGCCCTCTGGTCCGTGATGCGCTCCAGGCGCTTGCGCACCCGGTCGGTGATGCCGCTGATGCTGGCCTTCCACACGGTGCGCTCGTACTCGGCCTGCTTGTACTGCAAGTCCTTCAACTGGCTTCCGCTCATCTGCCCGGCCACGTCCAGCACCACGGCAGCGCGCTCGTCGTACCAGAGCAGATCCGGTTCGGTCGCACGCAGCTTCCCGACGTGCTCTCGGCCGGCCGCCAGCATGTAGTAGTCCCACCTGTCGATCTTGGTCGGCGGCTCACCGACGGCCGCCACGGCGATCAGGCCGTGGGAGGCCAGCAGGGAGAGGGCATCATCCAACGCCTCCCATGCCCCGTAGCGCCAGCGGAGCATCGGGTACCGCGACATGTCCGGCTCGTCGCCTTCCAGGAGAGCTCGGGCCCGACCCAAAGCAGTGTCGGCATCCGGCATAGTGCCGCTCTCCAACTGATTGAGCAGCTCATCTGCGAGGTAGTCGGGATTCCGCAGCCAGAAATCGAGAGCCTGAAGGCGCTTCTGCCCTCGAACGACCGCGACCGCGCCGCCAGGTGCCTCGTTGTCGGTGCCCGGATCACACGCGGACCCACAGCGATCCAGCACAAAGAGCAGCCGCACCGCGTCCTGCGCTCGCGATGCCCTTCGCACTCCTACTTGCGCCACTCGGCCCCCTCGCCTCACTCGCAAGATCCCCAACTCATAGCACAGCCGGGAACAATCTGTAACCAGCGGAACACAACTGCTTTCAACAGCGCAAGAACGAGCACCACCACGCATCTGGCCGGCCGGGTTATGCGGTCGAGCTCCCAGACTGGTCAGGCGGGGGCCTACAGGCGCGGGTCAACCGACGACGATCTCGGCGCCGGTGGAGCGCGTCGAGGAGCGCGGTCTGCCGGTCGGTCAGCTTGCCCTCGGTGCGGGCCTTGTCCTGCTTGCGCAGCCACGCACCCGGGCGGAAGGTTGGGTCTGCCTCGCCGCCGGTGCGGTTGGCCGGGCCGTCGAGAGTTCCGCCGGCCGCGAGGTAGGCGAGCAGGCGACGGTACGACCTGTTCCAGTCCGGCTCCAGGCGCCAGAGCTCATCCAGCACGTCGAGCTTGGCGACCTGGTCGGTGGAGAGGTTGTCGGCCTTGCGCTGGCGGCGCATCCACGCGCCCACCGCGTAGTCGTCGATCTTGGCGACGGCCGGGATCGCGAGGTGGCCGTGCCGGTGGTGGAAGGCAGCGGCGTAGGCGTAGCCGCGTTCCCAGGCGTTGGCGTTCTTCGACCAGATCATGCCGAGCGCGTCCAGCTCCGATACGCGGGCCAGGTCGAGCAGGCCCTGACCCTTGAGGTGGCGCTGGCGGGTGAGCCAAGAGATCAGCTCGGCGTGCTTCGTCTTGTCCGTGGGGTCGAGGTGGCCGTGCTGGAGATGGAAGACCGCCGCGACCGCGTGCATCCGCTGCCACTCGACCGCGCGCGGGTTGAACGCCCGCAGCTTCACGGTCTGCAGAATCTGCGCCGCGTGGTGCCGGGCATTGATCTTCAGCCACTCGATCGGCGACTCGATGGGGGCCGGCTGCTGCTCGCCCTCCCCTGCCTCGGTCTCGCCTTCGGCCGGCTTGGCCGCGGTGGTGTGCGCGGTGCCCTGGGAGCGGTGGGCGCGCAGCTCGGTGATCCGGCCGACCACCCGGGCGTCGTGCGCCGCCAAGGCGCGCAGGACCCGCCAGATCGTGCGGAAGGAGGACGCCTCGATCTCGGCATTGGCCTCCGCCTTCACCGCCTCGCCGGCGTCGTGGACCTCGGCCGGGTCGGCGGTGGCGGTGTCGTCGCCGACCTCCGGCGTCGGCAGGTAGACCGGGATGATGGCCCAGGACACTTTGCCCTCGCGGTAGGACTGGCGCAGCGCGCGGCCGACGGCCTGGACGATGTCGATGACGCTCGACTTCGGGTCCGCGAAGCAGATGGCGTCCACGGCGGCGACGTCGATGCCCTCGGTCAGGAGGCGACTGTTGCAGAGGATGCCGCACTCCTCGCTGTCCTCCCCGGTGTGGGCCTTGAACTCGCGCGCCAGGGAGGAACTGGCCCCTCAAGTCCGGGTCGGCGTCGATGTGCAGGGCAAGCCAGTGCTCCACCATCAGGGTGACCGCGCACTCGGGCTCGTACCCCTGGCTCAGCACGAGCAGCGCCAGCGCATCGCACTCGTCCGCGGGCACCGTGTGGTCCAGGCGCCCGGCCAGGGCCAGGCCGACGAGCTCCGCGGAGCGCTCCGCCACCGGCCAGCCCACACGCTCCTCGACGTGGGAGCCCCAGTCGGGCATGTCCTCGGGGCGGCAGTGCCGCGCGATTGCGTTGATAGCGGTCATTTGGTGTCGGGTCCTCTCGTCCGGGCTGTACCTGAGATCTGACCCCGATTCACCTGTGGACAACTTTCTGCACCTCGCCGCCATACCGGCATGAAAGATGTTCAAGCAGGATGGATCGGTCACCTGAGCCACGGGGGTCTGGCAGGCCGCTGCCCGGTCCGCACCTGACCTGTGACAGCGAAGTCGGGACGGTTGTCACCGAAGTTGGGACAACGCCATTTTGTGACAGCGAAGTTGGGAAAGACCCCTGTCAACGGCCTCATAGCGCTACAGCACGGCAACGCATGAACTCAGATCGGCGGCCAGGAAGACCAAGCGCGAGTCTCCGGTGAGATCCACTCGCCCCAAGGCGACTTGGGTGTCACCCGCACGCCGAAGATCGGGCAATCCCCGTTCGAAGTCCTTGCAGGTGACGACGCCGTCCTCCGCCATGCACTGGGCCCGCCATGCCCAGATGCCGAGAAGCCGACTGGCCGGCACCGTCGATTCGGCCCACACCCGGAACGAAGCCCCGGCACGCAGGGCCACAGCAGCATGGCCGGCGGCATCAGTCTCATGTCGTTCGAGGGCAGCAATCAGGTCTTCGCGATCCACGACGTGCAGTATGACGCTCTGCGAGCGCCAGCAGCCTGCCGGTCCATCCTTCCCAACTTCGCTGTCACAGACTGCGCTGCTTCCCGGATTCGCTGACACAAGCAGCCGTTGTCCCGACTTCGATGACAACCGTCCCAGCTTCGCTGTCACAGGTCAGCACCCGGTCGGCGGCCACACCCGGGGCCCCTGTCACGCCCAGCTGTCGCGCCCCGACCTCGCACGGGGGTAAGCGCCTATCCGCGCAGGTCACACGGCGCGACAGCACCCCACGCGACAGGGGGTCGCAACAGCCCCCGCGACAGCCGCGCGGAGGTCGGCACTCACGCTGCGCGGTCCTTCACCGGGTAGAGCTTGGCGTGCAGCACCCGGTCCTCCCACCACGGATCGTCCGGGGCGGAGACCAGGGCGGCGACCTGTTCGCGCCTGGTCGGGGCGGGCAGCACCAACGGGCCCAGTTCCTCCGCCTCCCGGTCGCTGACGCATTGCGGGCACTCCAGCCGGTCCGGGCCTGCCTTCTCATCGAGTTCCAGCGGGGAGCCCGCCCTCCCGCCGATAGAGCCCCGGCACGTCCAGCACGGGCGCAGCGCGGCGTTCGCGGCGCGGGCGGCTTCGAGTTGTTCTTCGGTCTCCCTTTCCAGGCGCTGCGTGTGTTCCTGGTGGCAGGGCCAGCAGCGGCCGCCGGGACGGCGGGTCCACTGGCGGCTGCCATGCACCCAGGTGCTCTCCTCCTTGGGGACGTTGCCGCAGTCGGCGCAGGCGAGGGTCTGCATCAGCTCGCGGTGGTCCTGCTTGGCCTTCTTCTCCCGGACGGCCTGGCGCTGGTCGTAGGCGGCGCGGTTGTTCGGGTTGTCCAGCGCGTCGAGCAGGGAGTGCCGTCCGTCGCGGCCGTAGCGCCACCAGACGGGTCCGAGCGGTCCGTGCTCGGCCAGGGCCTCCAGAGTGGTGGCGATGATGGGCACCGCGTCGTCGTACTCGCGCCAGCCGTCGTCGTTGTAGTCGCGGACCACCTTGCACCACCGGCCGAGCCAGCAGTCGGCGGACAGGTCCGCGACGGCCTGCTGCCGGTTGGCCAGGGCGAGGGGTCCGGCGTCGGTGACGACCAGGGCGACCGGCGGGTACCCGGGCCGGGTGTGGCCGGGCCAGGTACGGCGCCACCAATGCACCGTCCGGTCGGCCGGCTCCTGGCCGGCGAGGGCCGGGTCGTTGTCGCGGACCTTCACGCGGAACAGCTCGCGGTACCGGGGGAACTTCGCGGCGACGTCGGCCGGGGCCATGGTCGAGCGGTCGACCTCGACCATCAACACCGGCACCCCGATCTCCGGGGCCTGCCACACACCGTCCGGGCGCACCTTGCGCCGCCCGCCGGGCAGCAGGAACTCGGTCTCGGTCGACCAGGACCGCACCGTGCCGACCCCGCCCGCGGCCCCGGGCGCGCTGCCGCCCAGGACAAACGCGGCGATCGTCTCGTTGACCGCCATCGCGTGCTGGGCACCGGAGCGGCCTGCGCCCCGAGCCGTTGAGCCCATCTCCGAGCGGGGCAGGCCGAGGACGTGCCCGGCCGCCTCCAGCCCGGCCGTGCCGTCCAGCCGCCAGGTCTTGTGCCGGTCCTTCGTGTTGCCGTCGGAGGCAACCAAGCCGTGCAGCGCGAGGTCGCGCAGCGCCTGCCGGATCACGGTGTTCGACGCCGCCCCGGGGCGCAGCAGGCGCTGGAGCTGGTCGGCGGTCGCGACCTTGAGCACGCCGAGCGCGCCGAGGACATCGGCCCGCAGCGCGGTGGTCGAGCCGTTCGGGTTCGCAGACCCGCGCCGGAACGCGGTCCGTCCCGGCCGGGACGGCTCGGCCGGTTCGACGGCGTCGGCCTGGTCGTCGTTGTCGGGCTGGGCAAGGCTCTGACGGGTGCTCACGGACGTCTCCCGGTGGTCGTGGTCGGTTGCTGCCTCTCCGGGATATCCGGCGCTCCCGACGGCTGCCAAGCCCGTTGTCGGCCCGCGCGCCGCGCCCTCTCCCACAGCCCCTGATCCGGCCCCGCCGCCGCCCCCCGACCAGCGAGCGGCCGGCACCAGCCGGACGCGAGAAAAGGAAAGGCCCACCGCAGGTGCAACAACCCGAACCGACCAACCGACAACGCCACAACCACAAACCAAAACCAAAAGCAGAAAGACGGGAGAAGAGGGTTGTCGGAATGCGGCAGTGGCCCGGATTCGGGCGCTGAGCTGGGCGGATTCGTCTCTCGGGCCCGAGGTGGCCGGTAGGGGCAGCGGAGGGGGAAACGGCAGGGGGAACGGAAGCGGTCCGGCAAACTCACCAGGGCCACCAAGGCATTGGTGAGTTTCCTTGATAGACCATCAAAGAAACTCACCAGGCAACCTTGATGGTCATCCCAGCAGGTCAGAGACGTGCCGATCGGTCCGACGAGGGCCCCGAGGTCGGGACCGGTTGGCGGACTGGATTACGGACCGCATTTCGGACCGGTAAGAACGCGGGATACCTTGATGGCGGGAGTTATCAGATCGTTATGAAGCACCAACCTTGATGGTGAGAAATCCGGTGAGTTTCGTGGGGTTCCATTCTCCGAGCACGGGACAAGCCCGTGCTTCGGACTGAGGGAGCACATTCGTGCACGGGGATCTGGAGACCGACCACGACGTTCTGGTCACGCTTCACCGCTTCACGCTGGCGACCGCCGAGCAGCTCCACCAGCTGCACGGCGGAGCCGCCGGGATCAAGCAGACCCAGAAGCGGCTGACCCGCCTGTACGCCGATGGCCTGGCCGAGTTCGTAACCCTGCCGCAGGCCGGCCGGGCGAAGGCCTGGCACCTCACCGCCCAGGGCGCAGCGGTGGCGGCCACCTTCCCCGAGGCCCGCCGCACGGACGCCCAGACGCTGGACGGCGAGCAGTTCGCAGTGAGGCACGGTCGCGAGCACCTGCTCGACGTCGGCCGGATCCACGCGGCCTTCGTGGCCGACGCCCGGGAGCGCGGCGAGGACTGCGGACCGCTCGACCTCCTGCCCGCCCGGGCGCTGCCCGCCGGCGAAGGCGGGGTGTACCGGCCCGCCGCCGAGCTCACGTACACGGCGGGCACCGGCGAGGAGCGGCACCGGCTGCGGGCGTTCGTCGAACGGCACCGCCCCGGGGTCGGCGCCGAGGAGACCGCGGCGCAGCTGGCGGCCTGCGCCGCCGTGTGGGAGCAGGCCGGGCCGGGCGGCCGGGGCCGGGCATGGGAGCGCCGCTGGCGCTCCTTCCCCCGGCTGCTGGTCGTCCTGGTCGGCACGGCGGCCGCCGGAGTACGCGGCGCGGTGGCGGACCTGCGCCTCGCCGCCGAGGAAAACCCGACCGTCACCGAGATGCTCACCGCCGTCCCGGCCGGCGCCACCCGCATCGAGGACCTCATCCAGCACGGCCCGTCCGCAAGCACTCCCAGCAGCCGAACCGCGGCGTCGTTCATTTTCAGCGACAACATGCCGTGCATGCTCGCAGCCACTGCCTGACCGCACCAACGAATACCAACGGCCCATGGGGATCGCCGCCGACGTCGTAGCCGGTGGTGCTCGATGATGACGATCGAGCAGTTCGCGACGCTGGCGACGTTCGGCTCGACCTGGGCCGTGTTGGCGGTCGGTCACAACATGGCAGACCACGTGTTCGGCCAGAGCGACCACCAGGCGGCGAACAAGGGGCGCCGACCCCTTCTATCGCTGTTCTGCCTTGTCGCGCGGCCGAAACCATGCTCACTACCGGGATCACCCTGCAGTACGGGGCAGCACCCAGCCGGGCGGGATGCTGCCGAGGTCCCGCGCAACGGCCAGGCGCAGCAGGGTGAGGGCGTCGGTGGGGTTGGTGGAGAGCAGGGGGAGGTTGTCGGCGGCGTCGGCGATGGAGTGGCCGTTGATGGGGGCGATCCAGGAGTCGTTGTCGTCGTAGACCTCGGTCCGGCCGACCAGTCGGCCGCGTCGTTCGAGGGCCTGGACGTTCGGGGCGGTGGGCCAGGTGAGGTGGACCAGCCCGTCGCCGAGGGCGTAGTCGCGGTCGGCTTCGCCCAGACCCCGGTTGGTGGGCGCGGTCCGGCTGGTGGTCGGGCCCAGGGTCAGGGTCGGCAGCCGGGGCGCGCGCTCGCGTTCGTTGTGGGAGCGCAGCAGTGCGTCCAGGGCCTCGTCAGGGTCCCGGTGGGTGCGGGGCCGGCCGAGGTCGTCGGTCAGGACACGGGCGGTGTTCTCCTCCTGGTGTTCGGCGGCGATGTGCCCGGCCGTGCCCCAGGGGCCGTCCGGCAGCGGCGCGGTCCAGCCGACCGGCTGTCCGTGGTGGAGCAGTCGCTGCACGTCCTGGGCTTGTGGGCCGTCCCAGGTGGCCAGTTCCCAGCCCGGTCCGAATGTCGTGGTGAGGTTCTCGGTGCGGTCTGGTTCGCCGAACCGTACGAGCGGGTCGGTGAACGCCTGCCTGCGCGCCGCTTCCTGTGCCTTTGCGCGTTCCTCCCGCGCGATGGCGCTGGTGTCTGCCGGGTCGGGACGGCGGGCCTCGGGCACCGCCGGTGTGGGCTTGGTCGCGGCGGGCCGGTTTTCGGCCCGGGCCGCATCACCGCGCGCGGGGACGAGGGCTTCGCCGGCAGGGTTTTCGACCCGGGCTGAAAGATCAAGCCCATGGGCGCGGGGCTCGCTGGCGGAGTTTTCGGCTCGGGCCGTTTCCTCCGGGCGGGCGACGGCTACGGGGACCGCCGCCTTTCGGCCCGGGCCGTTTCGGCCAGCAGGTGCGGAGCCACGCGGGCGAGCACGCCGGAGGCCATCACCTCCTCCTCGGCCCGGCTCAGCACCCGCTCGTCCTCGTCAAGGTCCGGCCAGCGGACCTCATCGCGGACGGCCTCGGCCGCCTCGCGCGCCCGTACGCCCAGCGACGCCCACCGGGGATCGGCGGTCCGCAGTGTGCGAAACCGCCGAGGAGCAGCTGCGGGACAAGCTGGTCCCGTTCCGGCCGAGCCTTCGTGCTGCGAGGCGGCCTCCAGCGCACTCCGGCACGCGACCGCCGCTATGTGGTGGGCGCAGCGGTGGCCGACCGGATCGTTCAAGCTGTAAGGAGTTCCTGTGTCTTTCCTGATGCGCGCGCCGAGAGAGTGCGCCTCGTGGACCTGGGATCTTGAAGGCGTTCGTGAGGCGGGCCTGGAGTCGGTGCTGGCGGTCGCGGCGCAGATGTCCGGCGTGCTGCGCAGGCACGGCCTGCTGGTCCCGGGCGCGCTCGAATGGACCTGGTTCCAGGTCGGCAAGGGCGGCCTGGGCATCCACAGCCGACTGAGCCTCGTGTCGCGTTCGCTGGAGGAGCCGGCGCTTGCGGAGGAGATGCGGGCCTGTCGGCCGGTCGGCCATCCGCTGGCGGAGATGGGTGCTGTCACCGTGTTCGGGGACGGTGAGTGGATCGACGCGGGCGGCAAGCGCCGCAGGGAGTACCGGCTGGTCGAGCTCATGGTGTCGCCCGGCAACCTGGGCCCGTATGCCGAGCTGTCCGTCCACCACGACGTCTGGGGCGAGTGCGACTTCCGCGGCCGGCCGCATCCGGCCGTCCACGCGAGCAACGCGCCCCGGCTCGCGGCCGTGCTCCAGGAGCTCGACGAGCTGCTCGGAGTCAGGGCCGAACCGGGCGAAGCGACGTACTTCGGTAAGGCCGAGGGGTACGGTCTCGAAGCCCCCGAGCTGATCGACGGGCTCGGGCCGGACCTCACCGACGGGATCGGGCAGATCGTGACCTCCGGGGTCCCCGACAGCTGGCGTCCCAAGGCCCTGCCGGTGGACCGGAAGGCGGCCGACCGGCTGGGCGCCTGGGCGGCGTCCTCGGGCCGCGAGGTGCTGGAGGCCGTCGGCCTCGACCTGCGCGGGGCCGACTTGTCGGGCGGGGACCTCACCGGGGCGTGGTTCACCGACGCCGTGCTCGCCGGCGTTTCGCTGGCCGGCGCCGAGCTCTGGCGCGCCCACTCGGAGAAGGCGGACCTGGACTTCGCGAACCTCGCCGGCGCCAGCTTGGTCAAGGCCGCCCTGGACCAGGCCACGCTGCGCTCCGTCTGTCTGGACGACGCGGACCTGACCTCGGCCTCCCTGGTCGACGTCAACGCCGCCGGCGCGACGTTGCGCCGTGCCGACCTCACCAACGCCGCCCTCCTCCAGGTCGACCTGCGCGGCGCCGACCTCTCCGGCGCCACCACGGCGAACACCTCGTTCACCGTCCTCGTCGACGACAGCACCGTGCTCTGCGGCGTGACCGGCGCGCTCTTCGGCCCCGTCACCGTCGCGCCGCCGGCGACACTGAGCGGGTACTCGACGGCCTCGCCCTCCAGCGCTGGCTCACCGAGCAGGGCGCCGAGGTCGAGGTACTCAGCGGCTTCGTCTACTACGCCCGGTTCGACGGATCGAGCACGAGCTCCCGGGAGAATCCCTACGGAATCGTGCGGCGCAGCACCGTCGACGGCATCGACGTCGACGAGGCCTTCACCCGCAACCTGCGCTGGGAGCCGACCGAGTACCTGCGCCTGTACTACCTCGGGCACAACGACGACGACCACGCGGAGATCACCAGGGCCGAAGCCGACGCGTTCATCAAGCGCGTCACGCGGATCCTGACGACACCGCGGGCCCGGGCGACAGTCGAGCGCCTCACCGCCATCGACTGGCGGGACGACGACATGGCCTACGTACACGCCGCGTCGCGTTCGCGCCTGTTCCGCGAGCACCTGCGCCGCGCGGCCCTCTGGTCGAAGGCGTACCAGCCGGCCGGCGAGTGGCCTGTCGTCGACCTGGCCGCGTCCGTCGACCCGGCGGTCCAGGTGGACGCGGAACTCTCAGCGCGGCTCGACGCGTTCCCGGAGGCCAACGTCGGAGACGTTCGGGCGAAGGCGCTGTGCCGCGCCGCGGTGCGCTGGGCGGCCCTGCTCGACACGTCGTCGGTGGAGATGCCCGATCTCCCCGACCCCTACGAACCACTGTTGCTGATGCTGGAGCGAGGCGGCTGGTGCGGCCTGGTCGTCGAGAACCGGGTCGCCGACTTCTCGATCGTGCGCGTCCCCCTCGGGACCTGGCAGGACCACTTGAGCACGGAACCGGTCGCCCGGCTCGACCAGTCCGCACCCGGCGCTGGCAGCTGAACCGATCCCCAGGACGCACACCCGACGTCGACCGACCGTGGGGAGGCGGCCGGGCGTCGAGTGTGCGGGCGGCCTACGCCGGGAACTCGCCCAGCCAGCCGCCGGAGAGCAGGTACTTCGGGATGTAGGGCGACTCCACGTCGACGGGGAACTTCCTGTCGAACGCCAGGCACGCCATCGCGAGCGGCCCCAGCGCGAGCGCGCCGTCCAGCTTGGCGGCCCAGTCCTCCGCCGACCAGTACGTCTTGTGGAGGTCGAGCGCCTTGCCGAGGGCCGGGGCGAACTCCTCCTCGCGCTCCCGCACGACCAGGTAGAAGAGGTTGATCGGCGGGTACATCAGCCCGTCCAGCACGCCGGGCGGGGTGACGGCGGCGGTCTCGGGGCTCGTGGCCTCGATCGTGGCGATGAGCTTGTCGACCAGGCCGGGCCGACGCAGCCAGTAGCTCTGCTGGACGTCGATCCAGTGGTAGACGTACTCGTCGTAGACGCCTTCCGCCGAGCGCAGCCGGTCCAGCGGGATTTCGCACAGCTGCCTCATGCGCCCCTTGTCGCGGCAGACGAGGGCCAGCCAGAAGGCAGAGAGCCAGTGGTCCGCGTCGACGTACGACTGCGGGCCGACCGCCAGGACGGCGCGCGGCCGGCCGTTGATGAAGCACTCGACCGTCCCCTCGCTGGCGCCGGTCACGGCGAACAGCGCCGAGCCGAGCTGCATCGCCGTGACCGTGGCCTTCCAGGTCTCAAGCCGGGCCCCCTCCGGGTCGGCCGTGCAGTGGGCCTGGAGCGCGAGGAGGGCGGTGCTGAACGCAAAGTCGATCATGCTGGCGGACTCTTCGAGCTCGTCGACACGTCGGTTCACCCGCTCGCTCAGCTGGTCGGCGAACGCCTGCCCGTCCGGCCGGGGCTCAAGGTGGCGGGCAACGGTCACGGTCACGGAAGGGTCCCCTCGGTCATGTCGAATGGTCAGCACGGCACCCTGGCGTCCCAGAGAGCCCGCGTACGGGCCGCCTGCGGCGGCGTGCGCTCAGTGGTGGAACACCTGCCCGGAGGTGTCCAGCCAGCACCAGTCGACCGGGTCGTACTGCTTCTTCAGCGCGAGGCGCCCGGAACCGTAGGCCTTGAGGGCGGTTTCGACGGCGACGGGCAGGGAGTCGAGGTCCTGCGGCACCGGGACGCGCAGCAGCAGGCACTGCTTGCGGTGGAGGAGGAGGATCTCGCCGGCCGGGGTGCATTCCAGCAGCTCGAAGTTCTTCAGGGCTGTGAAGGGCCTTTCCGAGGTGGAGGTCCGGGAGCGCAGCTGGCCGTCGGCGGTCCAGGCGTAGAGGCCGTAGCGGTTGAGGTGGTAGGCGCGGCCGCGGTGCGGGTCGGCGGCGACGGTGAAGTCGAGGCCGGTGAACGGGCTGTCGTCGTGGCGGTGCAGGCCTTCCAGGCGGCCGCGCAGCGCGCCCTGGTCGTCGAGGATGGCGAAGCTGAACTCCTGTCCGCGGCTGCCCGACCGGAAGGTCCGGCCGAAGACCGGCACGACGAAGAGGTCGTCGCCGAGGGCGGAGGGCCGGCTCATCTTGCAGGCCTCGTAGCCGTAGAAGCCGCCCGCGGTGCCGGTGAAGTCCGTCAGGAGGTCGGTCAGCGTGGGCGAGGGGCGGTTGTCCCGTCCCACCGGCGCGCCGCCGAACACGACATGGGGCTGCCGGTCGGCGTCGGTCTGACGGTCGGTCGCCGGATGAAGGCTCGCGATGGCCCGCAGGGCGGGCTTGGAGCCGGGCGCGAGCGCGGTGCCGGGACCGGAGACGGCGACGATGTTGACGATCGCGCCAGCCCACCCGAGCCCGTACTCCGAGGTCGTGCACAGCAGCCGGCCGGAGGGCGTGACGGCGATCGAGGCGGCGAACGGGTCGCCCGCCCTGACCTCCCGCTCCTCGTAACCCCAGGGCATCGGGAACGTGCCCAGGACCCGGCTCAGGTCGGCCGAGAACAGGTGGGTGCCGCCTGGGCGCAGGGCGAGGGCGACCGTCCCGTCCGGGAGGAGGGCCAGGGTGTCACCGCTCCCGTCCGGGATGATCGCCGACGGGGTGCCGTCCGGCCTGGGACCTCCGAACACGGCGGTGGCGACGGGCGTCCCGTCGGGGGCGTAGCGGGTGATGAAGCGGAAGTTCAGCTCGCAGAGTGCGGGGTCGGCCGGATAGCCCGTGCCGCCCCCGGGGCGCCACACGGTGGAGACCACGTAGGTGTCGCCGTCCGGCGTGGCCACGGCGTGCTGCGGGGCCCACCCACCGGCGGCGGAGTCGAGACGGTGGGCGTCGGCCAGCGACGCGGGCAGGGTCATAGGCAGGGTGGGCGGCCGAGTCATGCTGGAGATTCTGCCCGCGCCCACCGACAGCACGAAGGGGCAGGGGCGGAGAGCTGTGACGGCGCCGTGGCGGCGCGGGCGAGCCCACGTCGTCCGTGGCGGGCGCGCCCGCCACGGGGTCGTACTGCAATGGCTCCCGTGGGGTACCGGGGCGCGTCGGCGCGGAACCGCCTCGCTTACCGCCCTTTCAGGTCCATGCCCTGCCCGGGCCCTCCGCTGCGGTTGATCTTCCCGCGTCCCAGAAGGACAACTGCACCCAGCGCTCGCGAACCGTCTGCCAACCCTCTTCGGTTAGAGCCATGGCGACCTTTCCGACCTCTGGCCTGACATCGAGGACACCCTCGATCATCGCGACACCGTGCTCGTCCAAGAGCCGGAAACCGTAATGCGGCTGCGACACACGCTCCTTGGTCCATCCCTTCGGTACGGTCCACGCCGCCTGGCCGAGGTCAAAGAGCACGGGGTCGCCGAACGTCAGATCCAGCTGGAGCCCCGGCAGGGCATAGGTCTCCAGCGGCTCGTCTTCGACGATCGTCACGGGGAGATATGGGTGATCCTTCTCAAAGAACCCCCTGTATGGCTTCGTTCACTTCTAGCGGCAAGCGTTTGTCCGCCAGTTTGAGCAGCAGTTCCTCCAGACCATGGTGCTGAAGCACGCTGGTGAAGAAGTCGGTGACGAACGGGACGAGCGGTTGCGCTCGCAGCTCGTTCTTCGGGGGGGTGGATGGCCACCACGTTTCGGTGGGATCGGGCGCCACTTGGTGTGATGGTGTGTGGCATTCCGCTTTCGGAGTAATGGGGGGCATGTGGACTGTTCGACCGTCATGCTGTGCTTGTTGATCAGGGTCCAGGTCAGGAAGACCGCTGGGGAATGCCCCGTCATCCAGACCGGCACCGAGTCCTCCCGCTACCAGGCCACCCAGGAACCCTCTTCCCGACGCAGAGATGATGACGACCCAACAACCCCAAGGTCCAGCCGGCCCCGACCACGAGCGTGGACCGCGCGGCCTGTCACGCGCGTTCTGTGCCATGGTCCTCGCCGTCGCGTCCGCACTGGCCTGGGTCGTGACCGGGCCGGCCGCCCCCGCCCGAGCCGCGACCACGTGCACGGCAAGCCTGTGCGTCCTCAACGCGAGCGCCGCGGACGCCCTGTACGTCCACCCCGGCAGCATCCAGGTCACCGGCAGCATCCTGGTCGACTCGACGAACAGCCAAGCCGCGCTCGTCAGCGGCAGCACCTCCGTCATCTCGAACGGGGGCACCATCGGCGGCCCGGCCGCGCCGGCCGGCTTCGCCACCTCCAGCGGCGGCTCGTACAGCCCGGCCCCGACCAACCAGGCCGCGGGCACCGACCCGTACGCCGCCTTGGCCCAGTGCCCGGCCGCGTCGGCCTGTCCCACGACACCGGCCGCGCCGTACCCCACGGTCAACCACGTCACGGGGAACCAGACGATCAGTGCCGGGGTCTACACCAGCATCTCGAATCTGGGCGGCACGCTCACCCTCAATCCCGGCACGTACGTCGTCACCGGCGCCACCGGCTTGACGGTCTCCGGCGGGAAGCTGAACGGCACGGGGGTGACGATCTACCTGGCCTGCCCGTCCTATCCGACCGCGTGCGCGGCGGGCACCAGCGGTGCGGCCTTCACCGACCAGAGTGGCGGCAAGAGCAGTCTCAGCGCACCGACCACGGGGGCCTTCGCCGGTTTTTCGGTCATCGCCGACCGCAACAACACCGCGGGCGTCTCGGTCACGGGAAGCGGCACCTGGATCACCGGCGGCGGCCTGCTCTATACCGCCGCCGGGAAGCTGACGGCCGCATCCGGAGGCAAGGCCAGCTTCACCGGCGCGGTCGTGGACAGCGTCGAGACCAGCGGCAGCAACAGCTCCCAGATCACCGTCATCCCGACCACGGGCACGCTGGCGATCAGCGTGCCGGCTTCCGCGGGCCTGGGCGCCGCGGCGCCCGGCGGCACCCTGAGCGCGGCCCTGGGCTCGGTGACCGTCTCGGACGGGCGAGGACTGGCCACCAGTACCTGGACGGCGACGGTGACCGCCACGAACTTCACCACCGGCTCCGGCACGTCCGCCGAGACGATCACCACCTCGAACGTCTCCTACTGGTCCGGACCCGCGACGAACACGAACGGAACCGTGACGGCCACCCCGGGTGAGAGCAGTTCCTCGTCCGCACAGTCGCTCAGCAGCGCGAGAACCGCCTTCAGCTCCACCGGCAATGGGAACAACTCCACGGCCTGGACCCCCACGCTGGTGGTCACGGTCCCCGCCGCAGCGGTGCACGGGACCTACACAGGCACCATCACCCACTCCGTCGCCTGATGCGCCCGCCGCCCGCCACCTGCGGGTGGCCGGCGGCGGCGTGTCACAGGGTGCGGGCCCGTCGGGTTCAGCTCCTCGAGCCGCGGCGCAGCACCCGGTAGCCGCACAGGGCCAGCACGAGGGCGGCAGCCGACCCGCCCATGACCATGCCCGACGTCTCCGGGCCCCCCGCGTCCGGCCTGGCCGGCGCGCCGGCTCCGGAGCCGGCGGGGAAGGTGATGGTGGCCGTGACGGTGTGCTTGACCAGACCGCTGGCCAGGGTGAGGTGGGCCTGCCACGGCCCGTCGGGTAGCTGCCGGTCCAGCGGGACGGTCACGGGTTCGGTCTCGTCGACGCCCAGCGTGGTGCCGAGCTTCGCGGGGAAGGGGCCGGCGCTGAGGGATCCCGGCCCGTCGGTCAGCGACATCGATCCGGTCAGGTCGAGGGCGCGCTTGCCGGTGTTGTGGACCTTGGCCAGCACTTTCGGCGCGCCGTCGGGCGCGCGCACGGGAATCAGCTCCTCGATCCGGAAGTCGGACGGCGGCTCGCCTCCGGGGCCGACGTCGAGGTAGATGCGCACTCCCACGCGGTTGAGCAGGCGGACGTTCGCGGTCGGGCCGGCGGCACGGCTTGCGACCTGCGCCCACAGGACCGCGTAGCGTTCGCCAGCGGACGCCTTCGCCGGGACGTGGATGCCGACCCGGACCATGGCCGAGCCGTGTGCCGGGACGACGCGCGCCGTGCCGGCGGGCGCGGTGGTGGGCGATGCGGTGGCGGGCGCGGTGGTGGGCGATGCGGTGGCGGGCGCGGTGGTGGGTGCGGTGGTCGGCGTCGTGGTCGGCGATGCGGTGGGTGTGGTGGTGGGCCGGGTGTCCGGTGTACCGCAGTCCGTCGACTTGCCGGACACGTCCTCCTCGGAGACGCAGCCGTCCACCGAGACCCACGTCGTGAGCTCGTTGGGGGTGCGGTCGGCATCGACGTTGAAGGTGCCGCTGCTGACCGAGGCCGAGGCCGCGTACAGGTCGACGCGCTGGTCGGTGTCGGACGTGTTCGTCACCAGCAGCCGGCGGTGGATGACACTGCCGGGCGCGAGGTGGTCCACGATGTACGTGTGGGCGCGCGGGTCCTCCTCGCGGCCCCGGGGCGCGTCGAGCAGCTTGAGGCCGATGCTGCCCCGCGCGTCGGAAGGCGACGGCTGGTCCTGGTCGCCGGCTGCGGCGGTGCTCGCGCTGGGCGTGCTGTCGGTGATCGGCTTCCTCGGCGGCGGCCTGCTGGCGGTGCAGAT
>NZ_JBEOSA010000104.1:0-19971 GCF_040302625.1 Kitasatospora sp. NPDC097643
GGGGGGGGGGGGGGGGGGGGGGGGGGGGGGGGGGCGGGGGGGGGGGGGGGGGGGGCCCCCCCCCGCCCGCCGCGGGTCGGGTTACTTGCGGTGCATGGTCTGCAGGGCCTGGACCAGCACGTGCGGGTCGTGGTGGCCCTTGTGGACGGCCGGCGGCTGCTTGTCGAGCTTCAGGAGCCGGGCGACGGCGGTCCAGGCGGTGCGCACCGAGTACTCGACGGTGAACACGACGTCGTCGGGGACCTCGGCGTACTGGCCGATGAAGGCGAGATTGGTGGAGCCCTTCGGCACGACCTGCGGGCGGTCGCCGTGGCTGCGGACGAGGAACTGGCTGGTGATGTAGGGCATCAGGCAGGGGACGACGGTGGAGGTGTCCGCGACCAGCTCGGCGGTCCGCGCGTCGACGGTGAGGTGGTGCAGGACCTCCTGGAGGATCTCCTCGCCGGTGCACTCGGACATCGGCTTCTTGACGAACTCGCCGGGCTTGTCGGGGAAGAGGCCGTAGCCCCACCACACCGAGACGCCCTCGGGCTGCTGCTGGTAGACCGGCTGGCGGTTGATCACGACGGTGAGCAGCCAGGGCGAGTCGGGGAGGGTCAGCAGGCCGCCGCGGCCGGTGGCGCGGCCGGTGAACTTCTCCATCCAGTCGAGGAACGCCGGGTCCTTGGCGGTGACCGTGAAGGACTCCCAGGTGGAGTCCCGGATGCTGCCGTCGAAGACCGAGGGCCTGCCGAAGTCCTGGCGGCCCCGGGCGATCCGGTGCCACAGCAGCCAGGAGCCGGGGCTCCGCCCGGTGTGCGGGGCGGGCGGGGCCTGGGTGTGCGAGCCGAGGGCGGAGTCGGCGGTCATCGAACCGTTGGTGACGAAGACCAGGTCGTCCGGTTCGACCGGGATGTCGGCGTGACCGCCGCCGAAGTTGATCCGCTCGACCGTGGTGGCCTCGCCGGGCCGGAAGGCGAGGTCGGCGACCCGGCGGCCGGTGTGGACGGTGACGCCCTGCTCCAGCAGCCACGCCGTCAGGGGGCGCACGATCGAGTCGTACTGGTTGTAGCGGGTGCGGTAGATCCCGGACATGGTCTCGAACTCCGGGAACAGGTGGACGAAGCGCCGCAGGTAGCGGCGGAACTCGATCGCGCTGTGCCAGGGCTCGAAGGCGAAGGTGGTGCACCACATGTACCAGAAGTCGGTGGTGAAGAAGTCCTCGGCGAAGCAGTCGGTGATCCGCTTGCCGTCCAGCATCCGCTCCGGTGTGGCCAGGCACTTGACCAGTTCGAGCCGGTGGCGCTCGGAGAAGCCCATGGTGTGCCCGTCGACGATGACCCCGCCCCGGCGCACCAGGCGGGCCGCGTCGTCCCACGGGGACTCCTCGTGGGAGTCGAGGATGTCCTGGGTGGCCGACGTGGCGGGGTCGTCCAGGGACGGGATGCCCGCCAGCAGGTCGTACGTGCAGCGGAACTGGGCCTCGAACATCCGGCCGCCACGCATCGTGTAGCCCGCCTCGGGGGTGCCGCCGGCGTCCAGGCTCCCGCCGACCTCCCCCTGCTCCTCGAACAGGTGGATGTCACCGCCCTTGAAGCCGCCGTCGCGGATGAGGAACGCGGCTGCGGACAGCGCGGCGATGCCGCTTCCGACGAGATACGCCTTGGCCATCACGGTCTCCTGAACTCTCGCTCTGCGCAGCCGGGTTGACGATCGGCCAGCGGTGGTCGCCAACCCGGCGCGCCCGGCCCCGGTGGGGCCGGTGGTAGCAGCTTCGGGCCGGTGGGGTGCCGGGGTCTGTGGGCCGTTGGTCACCCCTCGGGGATCGACGGTCCCGGCCGCCCGGGGTCCTGCGGCCCGGTGGGCGGGTGCGGGATCACGCCGTCACGGTGCCAGGTCCCGGCGGAGCAGCAGCGGGGCGGCGGTGCCCAGGCCGGCGACGCCGACGGCCAGGAGTACGGTGAGCGGGCCCCAGGGGAGGGTGCCGTGGGCGAGGGCGTCGCCCGGTGTGTAGTAGTGGAACGGGCTGAGGTAGCGCAACGGCGCCGCCCGGTGCCAGGCCATCGCGACGAAGTTGACGGCGAACCCGACCGCGCCCAGCGCGATGGTGGCCCCGATCACGGGGGCCCGCCGACGGGCCGCGGCCGAGACGGCCAGGGCGGGGCCGGTCAGGGCGAGCGTGAACGCGAACCCCAGGACGCCGGCCGCGAGCACGCCGCGCAGCGGCACGACCTGATGGATCGTGGGGGACAGTGCGACGCCTCCCGCGACGGCCAGCGTGGCGGCCGCGTTGAGCGCCAGCGAGGCCGCGAACACGGCGGCGGCCCGCTCGCCCAGCAGCCTCAGCCGCGAGACCGGGCGCACCATCAGCAGCTCGACGGTGCCCGCCTCGACGTCGGCCGCCACGGCGGCGGCCGCGAGCGCGCCGACGGCCGTCAGCTGCATGGCGATCCAGAACGGGTGCACCAGGCCGGCGCCGAGCAGGCCGGGGTAGCTCGCGACGGACACGTCGCCCGTCGAGCCGGAGAACGCCTTCAACGAGTCCGGGACGCCCCGGCCGACGCTGGTGAACAGCTGTACCGGCGGCACCGCGCGGGCGACGAGCACGATCAGGGCCTCGAACACCACCATGCCCGCCACGAGACCCGCCAGCATCCGCCGGCGCCGGTGCAGAACCATCCAGAACAGGGGGAACCGCGCTCTCATGACCGCACCTGCGCTTCCTCGACGGGGCGGCGGTACAGGTCGAGGAACGCCTCGTCCAGCCCGGCCTCCTCCACGGAGAGGTCCAGCACCGGCAACTCGGCCAGAATCTCCCGCAGTTCGGCGACCAGCTCGTGCGGTGGTACCAGCAGTCGGACCTCGTGGCCGTGCCACTGCGGGGACCACCGCTCGGCCCGACCGAGGTCCCGTCCGCCCTGCCCGTCCGGCAGCAGCAGCCGCACCCGCCGGGCACGTTCCTCCCGCAGCGCCGCCACCGCCCGCACGGCGACCAGCTTCCCGGCCCGGACGATCGCCACCCGGCGGCAGACCCGTTGCACCTCGGGCAGGACGTGGCTGGACAGCAGCACGGTGCGTCCGGCCGCGGCCGCATCCCCGAGCAGTGCGAAGAAGGCCTCCTGCACCAGCGGGTCCAGCCCCTCGGTGGGCTCGTCCAGCACCACCAGCTCCGGATCGTGCTGGAACGCCTGCACCAGGCCGAGCTTCTGCTTCATGCCACGCGAGTACTCCCGGACCGGGCGGCCCAGGTCGGCGGTGGTCAGCCCCAGGCGCTCGCAGAGTTCCCGGCGGCGGGTCGTCGGGGCATCCTGGAGGTCGCCCAGCAGCCGCAGGGTCTGCTCTCCCGTCAGTTCCGGGTAGAGCCGCAGTTCGCCCGGCAGGTAGCCGAGGCGCGGGGCGAGCCGCCGGTGGTCGGCGACCGGGTCGAGACCCAGCACCCGGACCCGGCCGCCGCTGGGCCGCAGCAGGCCCGTCAGGCAGCGGATGGTGGTGGTCTTCCCGGCTCCGTTGGGACCGAGGAACCCGAACACCTCGCCCTGCTCGACGGTGAGGTCGAGCCGGTCGACGCCGACCTTGCGCCCGTAGTTCTTGCTCAGTGCGGCCAGCTCTATCGCCGGCCCGTCGTGGGCCATTCCGGGCACCTCCGGGGTGGGGCACGATCGCCGCGCCAGGTCGGCCGGGCCCGGCCGGGCCCGGCCGGGCCAGTGCACCGCACCGTCCGTTCCAGGACCAGGGACCCACGGCCCCGGCCGGTGGGGCGGTCGGCCCGGTTGTGGTCCGAGCGGGGGAGCGCGGGCTGCGCGGGGGAGAGCGGGCTGAAAGTCCCGGCACGGTGACCCCTTGGGCCCTTCGCCGTGACGGCCCGGGCGCGGATGGTTGGAGCACCCCGCGCTGGGGTCCCCGCACCCGAAAGGAAGTCCGACCATGCGACACCGGATCGTGGGAGAGCTGATGACCTCCGCCGTCGTGCACGTGCGGCCCGACACGGGCTTCAAGGAGATCGTCCGACTGCTCGCCGAACACGACATCACCTCCGTGCCCGTCCTCGACGAACAGGACCGGCCGCTCGGCCTGGTCTCCGAGGCCGACCTGCTGCTCAACGAGGCGTCCCGGGAGGACCCCGCAGGACTGCTGCCCACCCCCCGGCTGTCGGCCCCCGACCGGGCCAGGAGCCATGCCACGACCGCCGAAGGCCTGATGACCAGCCCGGCCGTGTGCGCCCGCCCCGAGTGGACCGTGGTGGAGGCCGCCCGGGTCATGCGGCACAAGGGCGTCAAGCGCCTCGTGGTGACCGACGAGGCCGGCCGCCTGATCGGCGTCGTCAGCCGCGCCGACCTCCTGCGGGTCTTCCTCCGCCACGACCAGGCGATCCGCGGGGAGATCCGTGGCGACATCCTCTCCCGCACCCTGGGCATCGCGCCGGACAGTGTCGACGTCCAGGTCCACGACGGACAGGTGACCCTCAGCGGCACCGTCGAGCACCGGAGCCTGCCCGCCGTCGTGGAGCGGCTGTGCCGGGGCGTGGACGGCGTGATCGCGGTGACCGGCCGCCTCGACCACCGGGCAGGCGACACCGCCACGCCGCAACTGGCGGGCTGACCCTTCGGAGCCTGGAAGTGGGAAGTCGGCCGGTCCGACTTCCCACTCCACGGGCCCCGGTGTCGGAGTACCGATCAGTACGGCGGGACTGCTTCAGCGGGATTTGCATAAAGGATTCATATAAAGTTGCTATGCTTCGAGCATGAGCCGTCAAGACGCCGCTCGTGGCGCTTCCGCTGACATCGGGTCCGCCCTCTACGGACTGGCCACCAGGGCCGTGCGGCGCCTTCCGCGTGACCTGAGCCTCACGTCCGCCGCCACCCTGGCCACCTTGGAGAGAACCGGCCCGCGACGCATCACGGATCTGGCCGCGAGTGAGGGTGTCACCCAGCCCGCGATGACCGTCCTGGTCAAGGTGATGGAGGAATCCGGGCTGGTCGAGCGCAGAGGCGACCCGTCCGACAAGCGGGTCACGCTGGTGTGTCTGACCGAGGCCGGCACGTCCTACGTCCAGGCGCGGCGCCAGGCGGGCGTCCGTGCGTTCGTGGGGTTGATCGACGAACTCACCGACGACGAGGTCGAGGCACTGGTGGCGGCCCTTCCGGCGCTGCGGCATCTGGCGGTGCTCGACAGCCGAGATCGAGAAGGGTCGAACCAGTGACCGGGGGGTTACTCGGCAAGGTCGCGGGGACTCGTACTCCGGAGCACGCCGAGGCGCGGCTGCTGGTCGCCTCCCTGATGTTCATCGCCCTGGTCGTGGCGGCAGTCGGCAGCCTCGGGACGCCGCTCATCACCAGCGTGGCGACCACGTTCCACGTCTCGCTCGACAGCGCGCAGTGGACCCTGACCATCGCGCTGCTGAGCGGCGCCGTCGCCACGCCCGTCCTCGGCCGGCTCGGAGCCGGCCCGCACCGACGGGCCACGATCCTCGCCACGCTGGCGGTCGTCGTCGCCGGCAGTGTGCTCACCGTGCTGCCGCTGCCGTTCGCGTGGCTGCTCGTCGGCAGGGCGGCGCAAGGCGTCGGGCTCGGTCTGACGGCGCTGATGATGGGCGTGGCCCGTGACCATCTTCCCGAGCGGCGCAGCGCGGCCACGATCGCCCTGATCTCGGTGGTCTCGATCATCGGGGCCGGCGTCGGTTACCCGCTCGCCGGGCTGCTCGCCGAGTTCGGCGGGGTGCGGGCCGCCTACGGCCTCGGTCTGTTCGTCACCGCCGGCGCTCTCCTGACCGCGTGGCGCTCCGTGCCCGCAGCTCCCGAAGGCCGCGCCGCTCGCGTGGACGTGGCGAGCGCGCTCGTCCTGGCGGGTGGTCTGTTCCTCGTCCTGTTCCTCGCCGGCGAGACGGGTCTGTGGAGCCGTCACCTCGCCGTGGCGGTGGTCCTCGCCGTCGTCGCCGTGCTCCTGCTCTGCGTCTGGACGGCCTCGGAACTGCGCAGTGAGACGCCCCTGGTCGATGTCCGGGCGGTACGGCACCCGGCGGTCGCCGGCGCGAACATCGCCATGTTCGTCGGCGGGTTCGGCATGTACCTCCTGCTCACGCTCATCACCCGGTACGCACAGACACCGCACGGCGCCGGCTACGGCTTCGGGCTGACCACCTTCGTCGCCGGGCTGGTCCTCGTCCCGTTCTCCGTACTGGGGTTCGTGGCCGGCAAGCTCACGCCTCGGGTCAGCGAACGGATCGACGCCCCCTCGCTCCTGGCCGGCAGCGCCGTCGTCGTCGGTGGCGGGTTCGTCCTCTTCGCGGCGGCCCGGTCGAACCTGGCCGAACTGTTCGCAGCCATGGGCGTGCTGGGCTTGGGTGTCGGCAGCTTCTCGGCCGCCATGCCCGGCGTCATCCTGGCCGTCACCCCCAGGAGTGAGACGTCGAGCGCCATGAGCTTCAACTACGTCGTCCGCAGCGTCGGGTACTCCCTGGGCAGCGCGATGGGCGGCCTGGTGCTGGCCGCCGGTACCGACACCGGCCGGCTCTTCCCGAACGACGGCGCCTACACCACGGCAGCGCTGGTCGGCATCGCCGCGATGGCGATCACGACGGTGACCGGCCTCGCGCTCGCCCGCCAACGCTCGCCCGAGCCCGACCCGACCGCGGTCCCGACCGGCGCGCCGAGCCAGGACCGGTCGAGTCGATGACCGGCTCGCCGGAAGGGCGGCGGCCCGAACATCGCCTCATCCTGGCCGCGCCGGCCGGCAGCCCGTGGGCGGTATTCCTCGGCAGGTGACCCCGACCGGCCTTGAGCGCGCGCAGGCCTCAGCTCAGCGCACGACCGTGCGCACGATCGCCGCCTGGCCGCCGACCCGGATCCGGTGTCCCGTGCGGTCGCGGTGGACGGTCGCCGTGATGGTGGACGGGCTGCCGAGGTGGTCACCCATGTCGACGGTGAGGCGGTGGGTGCCGAACCCGGCAGCATGCGCTGCCAGGCAGGCCGTGCTGTTGGCGTTGGCGATGTCCTCGGGGACGCCGATCGACGGGGCGAACATCCGGGCCGCTGCTCGGCCGTGTCGGTCCGGGGGCGAGTAGGCGTAGCAGCCCAGCAGGCCGTAGCGGTCGCAGACTGCGCGCAACAGGGCGAAGTCCGGTGTGAGTTCGGCCAGCGCGGCGCGGGACCGGACGGGCAGCAGAAGCCTCGGCCGCCCGTTCGACGCCACGCAGGCGTCCCCGGCGACCGCGTCCTCCGTCAGTCCGAGGCCGGCTGCGACTGCGCTCAGTTCGGCTCGTCCGGTGTTACGCAGGCTGACCGGGCCCGGGTCGAACGATGCCGTCAGGCCGTCACCGTTTCGGCCGGCCCGACCGTCGAAGCCGCGGTGGGCCGTGCGCAGGACAACGCGGTGGTGGTGGTCGCCGCCTGCCCGTTCGGCGAGCACGGCGAGGGCGGCGACGGTGCCGTGGCCGCAGGCGGGCAGTTCGCCCTGGGCGGTGAAGAACCGCAGCGCGTAGGAGGGCCGACCCCGCTCGATTCCGGTCGGGTGGAGGAAGACGGCGTGCGATGTTCCCAACTCCGTGGGAACGCGGCATCGTTCCTCGTCGGTGAACGGCGCATCATCCAGAACGGCGGTCGGGCTGCCACCCGCGCCGTCTCGCTGACACACGTCGACGATCGCTACCTCGGGCACGGCGCCGGGCCGGTGGTCAGCAGCATGGTCAGGTCCAGTGCGGGCGCGCTGTGGGTCAGCGCCCCGACCGAGATGAGGTCGACGCCCGTCCCGGCGATGGCGCGAACGCTGTCCAGGCGGACGGTGCCCGAGGCCTCCAGCAGGATCCGGGAGGCGTCGGCCCGTTCGGACCGGAGCTGCACGACCTGCTCGATGTCGGCCATCGACATGTTGTCGAGCATGATCCAGCGGGCTCCGGCGTCGAGGGCCTCGACGGCCTGGGCGACGGTCTGCACCTCGACATCGCTCTCCACGGTCTGCCCGGTGCGCGCCATCCCGCGCCGGACCGCCTCGATCGCGGCGGTCACCCCGCCCGCTGCGGCGATGTGGTTCTCCTTGAGCAGGACCATCGCCGCCAGATCGAGGCGGTGGTTGTGGCCGCCGCCGGCGGTGACCGCGTACTTGTCCAGGGCGCGCAGGCCCGGCGCCGTCTTGCGGGTGTCCAGGATGCGCGCCCTGGTCCCTGCCACCGCTCGGACGTAGCGGTCGGTCAGCGTCGCGATGCCGCACATGCGCTGCAACAGGTTCAGCGCCGTGCGCTCCCCGGTGATCAGGCTGCGGGCCGGACCGGACAGGTGCACCAGGACGTGGCCGTCGGCCAGTCGGGCGCCGTCGGCGACGGCCGGCTCGACCTTCACCTCGGGGTCGACCTGCGCGAAGACCTCGGCGACCACGGGGAGGCCGGCGGCGATGCCGCTCTGCCGGGTGCGGATCTCGGCGGTGGCCGCCAGGCCCTCGGGAACGCTCCACGCGGTGGTGATGTCCCTCCCCGACGCGTCCTCGGCCAGGGCGGCAGCGGCGGCGGCCCGTGCTGCCGCCGAGGGGAACTCGGTCATGGTCATCTGGTTCTCCAGCTCTGCGTGGACGTTGAGCATGGTGGGCCGCCACCGCGGACGGGGCAGCACTGAAGTTCCGCTGGGCCGGCACAGCCCCCTCTGCTTCGATTTCCGAAGCGTCCACCGATGCTAGCGTGTCGGAATTCGAAGCATCAACCCTGGAGAGCTGGACATCCCGACATGGCAACACCCAGACCTGGCAAGCCTGTTCGCGGCTCGACCACCGGCCGCCCGCTCATGGCCGCACTCGATCTGTTCGGGCGGCGGTGGAGTCTGCGCATCCTGTGGGAGCTTCGCGGAGGTCCGCTCGGATTCCGCCCCTTGCAGAAGCAGTGCGACGACATGTCCTCCAGCGTGATGCGGCAGCGCCTGGCCGAACTGCTGGATGCCCAGGTGGTTCACCAGCTGCCGGACAGCCGGTACGAGCTCACCCCGCTGGGGCAGGAGGCGCGCCACGCCCTGCACCCCCTCGCCGACTGGGCGGAACGCTGGGCGGCCACGATCGACCAGCAAGCGGCGGTCCACATCGACTCCGCGGACTGACGCCCCGCCCCGGCGGAGGCGGGCGCGAAACCTCCGCCGGTCTTCTGCAGTGCCCGGCTGCCTCATCAAATCCTCAGGTTGGTTGGGCGACGCTGGGTGGGTGGACGACGGCGCTCTCCTCATCCCCCACGGGAGAGCGCCGCGTCCGCGGGCCGCGCCGCCCCGGATGCCCCCGAAAGATCGGTATGAACCGGTGGATACCATGCCCGCTGTGCGTGTACTGGTGGTCGAGGACGATGAGGATCTGCGGTTCGCTGTCGCGGCGGCGCTGCGCGGTGGGGGGCTGGCGGTCGACGTGGCGGCCGATCTGCCGGCCGCTGACGAGGCGCTGTTCGTGACCGAGTACAGCTGTGTCGTGTTCGACCGCATGCTGCCGTCCGGTGACTCCGCCGAGTACGTGCAGCGCATGCGGCGGGACGGCCGGACCGTCCCGGTGCTGTTCCTCACCGCCCGCGACACGGTCGCCGACCGGGTCGAGGGCTTCGCCACCGGCGGGGACGACTACCTGGTCAAGCCGTTCGCGGTACCGGAGCTGGTGGCCCGGGTGCGCAGCCTGTGCCGCCGGGCGGAGGTGTCCCGGTCCCCGGTCCACCGCTGCGGCGGCCTGGAGGTCGACACGGCCCGCCGCACGGTGCACCGGGACGGTGTGCTGCTGTCGCTGACCGTCAAGGAGTTCGCGGTCCTGGAGATGCTGGCCGCCCGCCCCGGCGAGGCGGTGCGCCGCGTGGACCTGATCGAGAGCTGCTGGGACGAACTGACCGAGCCGAACTCCAACGTCGTCGAGGTGCTGGTCTCCCAGCTGCGCCGCAAACTCGGCGACCCGCCGATCGTCCACACCGTGCGGGGGGTCGGCTACCGGCTGGAGCCCCCGCAGTGAGACCGCCGACCCCGGCCGGGCGGATCCGTCGGCTGCGACTGCGGATCACCCTGCTGTTCACCCTCACCAGCGCCGCCGCCCTGATCGGCATGGCCGTCCTGACCGTCCGGGCCGACGACGCCGCCTGGCGCGGGAAGGTCGACACCGAGCTCACCGCACGGGCCCGGGAGACCGCCGCCGGCTTGGGCACCGGGGAGAACGGCGAGCTGGAGTACCCGGACCCCAAGGAGGGCGGGTACGACTGCCCGGCCGTCACCCTGCTGACCGGCCCACCGGACCGGCTGACCATCACCGCGCGGCCGCACCGGCCCTGCGTCGCCGTGCCGGCCGGCCCGCTCCAGGCGGTGGCACGGGACGCCGGCAGCTCGGACTCCGCCCAGGCCACCGCGCGCGCCGACAACGGCCACCCGGTGCGGCTGTTCGCCCAGCCCTTCGGGGGCCCCGCGGACGCGGAGTCGCCCGAGGGCGTGGTCGTCGCGGCCGTCGACGTCTCCGAGGACGAGGCCGCGCACGACCAGTTGACCCTGGAGGTCGCGGTCGCCTGCGCGGTGCTGATCGCCCTGTCCGCGCTCTCCGGCCGGCTGCTGGCCGGACGGGCCGTCCGCCCCGCGCTCACCGCACTCGACCAGCAGGAGGCGTTCCTCGCCGACGCCGCCCACGACCTCCGCACCCCGGCCGCCTCGCTGCGCCTGCTCGCCGAGACCGGCCTGCGCGGCGAGGCCGACAGCACCGAGGTCCTGGAACGCACCCTGCGCCTGTCGACCCGGATGGGCGACCTGGTCGACGGACTGCTCACCCGTGCCCGGCTGATGGCCGGCGTGGTCGAACTCGACGTCGAGCCCCTCCGGCTCGACCAGCTCGTCGAGGCCGCCGTCTCCGACGCCCCCGCCGAGGGGCACCGGGTGACCGTCCGGACCGAGCCGGTGGTGGTCCTCGCCGATCCCGGGCTGCTGCGGCGGGCGGTCGGCAACCTGCTCGACAACGCGCTGGCACACGGCCACGCGCCCGGCGAGGCCGCCGACATCGAGGTCACCGTGACCGCGGACGGGACCGTGGCCGTCGACGACGCCGGGCCCGGCATCCCGCCGGACCAGGTGCGTTCGCTCTTCGAGCGCTTCCGCAGCGGCAAGGGATCGAGCGGGCTCGGGCTGTCCATCGCCGCCTGGGTGGCCCATGCGCACGGCGGCTCGCTCACCGTCACCGGCGGCGCCCGCGGCGGGGCGCGCTTCGTGCTGCGCGTCCCGGTCCGCAAGCGGCCGTGAACACCGGAGGGGCGTGGCCGCCGGCCGTCAGCCGTTCCGGCGGTAGCGGTCGATCGAGACCTTGACCGGTCCGTCGCCCTGGGCGGCGGAGAGCAGCCGGACGATGGCCAGGTCGTGGCCGTCGTCCCCGCGGACGCAGAAGGCGCGGCCGGTGAGGGCGGCGAAGCCGAGCTGGGGGGCGGGCCGGCCGCCCAGGCCCTTGAGGCAGTCGGCGGGCCCCAGGCGGTTGTCCGGGCCGACGTAGGCGTCGTTGTTGTCGGGGAGGACGAACTCGTTCGAGGTCCTGGAGATGAACCAGGACGCGGTCTCCTCCGGTACGACCTTGCCCTTCGTGAGGTCGAACTCGTAGGTGTGGTCGGCCGAGACGAGGGTGGTGCCGGTGTACACGGCGGTGTAGCCGGGCGCGGCGGCCGACGGGGTGGGGGAGGTGGGCGGGTCCTCCTGGTCGGTGGCGGTTTCCGCGGTGAGGTCGGTGGTGGCCGGGTGGCCCTGGTCGGGCCTGTGCAGGAGGAGGGTGCCGGCGATGCCGAGGGCGAGGGCGACGACGGCGATCAGCGCGGTCCGGCGGAGGGAGCCGCGGCGGTCCGGGCCACGACCCGCGCGGGGTGCGGGCTCCGGAGCAGCAGCGGCCCCGGGCTCCGGCATCCCGGGGGCCGGCCCGCCGGGGTCCAGCATGGTGGGGACGGGTGCCAGCGCCGTCGCCCCGTCGTGCAGCGGGGGCGCGGGGATGAGGACCGTCTGCGCCTCGGAGGGAGCCCGGGGGAGGTCGCTGCGCCGGGCGATCTCGGCGTTCACCTGCGCGGGAAGCCAGCCGTCGGCGAAGCGCAGGTCCCCGATGAGTGCGGGGTGGGCGTGGACGGCCTCGATCACCTGGGAGGTGGTCGGGCGGTCCTCGGCCTGCTTCGCCAGACACCAGCCGATGAGACCGTGCAGGGAGGCGGGGACGCGGGAGAGGTCCGGCTCCTCGTGGATCGCCCGGTACAGGGCACTGGAATCCGAACCGCCGCCGAAGGGAGGCGCGCCGCCGGCGATGTGGGCGGCCAGGGCGCCGAGGGCGAAGAGGTCGGTGGCGGGCGTGGCGGGCAGGCCGAGGGCCTGTTCCGGGGCCATGAAGCCGGGCGAGCCGACGCGCAGCCCGGTACTGGTGAGGGTGACGGCCTCGGCGGCGCGGGCGATGCCGAAGTCGATCACCCGGGGGCCGTCGGCGGCCAGCAGGACGTTGGCGGGCTTGAGGTCGCGGTGGACGACACCGGCCGCGTGGATCGCCTGGAGCGCTTCGGCGATGCCGGCCATGAGGAGCAGGACGGTCGGCTCGGCCAGTGGCCCGTTGTGCTTGACCACTTCGTGGAGCGAGGGACCGGGGACGTAGGCGGTGGCGAGCCAGGGGACGGCGTCGTCCACCCCGGCGTCGACGACCTGGGCGGTGTAGAGCCCGTGGATCAGGCGCGCGCTGGCGACCTCCTGGGCGAACCGCTCCCGGAACTCGGGGTACTCCGCGAGCTCGGGCCGGACCACCTTGAGGGCCACCGGCCGGCCGCCGCGCGTGTACGAGAGGTACACCCGCCCCATGCCGCCGGCTCCCAGCCGCGCGAACAGCCGGTAGCCGCCGACCGTGGCGGGGTCGTCGGCGGTCAGCGGCTGGAACGCGGTGGGCGCGGCGGTCTCGGTTCGGTCTACGGACATCTGGGGCTCTCTCGGCGGGGCGGGCAGGCTGGGGACGGTCACCGAACGGGAGGGACATCCCGCCGGACACCCCGCACGTTCGGTGACCCCGGGGAAGGGGCGCGCAGCCCCCGGGGGGATAGGGCCGCGCGCCACGGGAGGAGAGTCTTCCGCCACCATGCTGAGGTTTTGATGAGGACGGCCCGGGCCCGGTCCGGCGGTGCTCACCCGTGCGCCGCCGTCGGGAGCCGGAGCACGAGCACCAGGCCTCCCGCGGGGTTGTCCTCGACGGTGAGCCGGCCGCCCCCGGCCGCGGTGAGCTGCCGGACGGCCGCCGACAGACCGTCGGCCGAACCGTCCGGTCCGGCGAGCAGCCAGGACTTCGCCTCGCCCGCCAGGTCCGGCCCGCGGTCCGCCACCCGGATCTCCACCACGCCCGGGATCCCGGGCTCGCCGGCGACCGCGTCCGCCCGGACCAGCATCCGGGCTCCCGGCGGGGTGCGCCGCGCCGCGGTCGCCACCATCGCGGCCACTACCCGCTCCAGCGGGCCCGGGCCGACCGCGACCGGCGGCAGCCGATGCGGCACCCGGACGGTCACCGACCCTCGTGGCACCGCGGCCACGGCCGACCGGAGCGTGCAGAGGACCACCGGGCCCCCGTGTTCGGTCGGGTGAACGGCTTCCGTCCGACCGGCCGGGCGCGGCCCTCGGGCGCGCCGGCTGCGCACGAAGGCCGTCCGGCCGGCGACCGGGTTGGCGATGAGGTCGGTGATCCAGCCGGCGATCCGGTCGGTTGCCACGGGCGCTGCCCGACGGCCGTGATCGGTCACGAGGGTCCCTCCAGTACGAGCGGGCCGGTCAGTTCCAGGGACCGACGACGACCGTCCGACACTCGCCCGTTCGGCAGTCGGGCGTCGGGGCACCGGTCGTCGGGGTGCTGGGAGTCCTGGTACGGCAGCGCCGAATCGCCGGCAGCGCCGCCCAGGAGGGCCTGCGGCAGGCGGTCGGCGGACACCCCGAGCGGCTCGAGCGGGCCGGTGGGCCACTCGCGGCAGCCGAGGTCGGCGAGCACTGCGGAACGAAGGCCTGCAACGCGGCCGGGGCGCAGCCGACGAGCGGAACGAAACCCAGTGCGGCCAGGGCCAGCGCGGCGGCGCGGCGCCGGTGGGGGAGGCCGGCGGACCGCCCTCGCCGCGGGGCGTCGGGCGTGCGGCCGCTCGTGCCGAGCGTGTCATCGGTGGTCCGGAAGATCTGCCGCACGTCCCTGTCCCCGTCCGTCTGGGCCAACTGGTACGGCACGGAGTCTTGGCGAGCCAGCCTGAGGATTCGATGAGGACGGCGCGCGCCGCCACCGCTGCGCCCGGGGCTTCCGGTGGGTCAGTCGGTGATGAGTTCGGCGGGGCGGGCGACTTCGTGGAGGAGGGAGAGGAGGAGTTCCTCGTAGGTGGAGAGCGGGCGGGCGAGGGTCCAGTTGGCGGTGACGGTGCGGGGAGCCGGGCCGGGGTGGGTGTGGAGTTCGGCGAGGACGCCGTGCAGGAGCTCGAAACGGACGGAGCGCCGGGGGACCAGGCTGATGCCGAGGCCGATGCGGACGGCTTCCCGGATGCTCTCCGTGCCCCAGAGGTCGAGGGTGCGGGTGCCGACGAAGTCCCAGGTGTGCAGGAGCTCCAGCAGTTGCCGTCGGGTCTGGGAGCCCGGTTCGAGGAGGAGGAAGGACTCGGCGGAGAGCTCGGCGGGCGTGACCTCCCGCCCGGCCAGCGGGTGGTCGGGTGCGCAGATCAGCACCATGTCGTCGCTGGCGAGTTGCTGCGACTCGTACCGGCCCGGGGGCAGCGGGCCGTCGGCCACGCCGACGCCGATCCGGCCCTGTTCGAGCGCGCCGGCCAGGCATTCGGGGCTGTTGACGACCACGGTGAACAGTCCGTCGGGTTCGCGGCGCCGCAGCTCCCGCATCACGGCCGGCAGCAGGTAGTCGCCGACCGCGGTGGTGCTGCCGACCACGAGGCGCTCGATCGGCCAGCGGGCGGCCGCCTGGACGGCGCCCACGGCGTGATCGGCCAGGGCCAGCATCTCCTTGGTCTGGGCGAGCAGGACCCGTCCGGCCGGGGTGGGGCGGATCTTCGGGCCCGAGCGGTCGACCAGGACGGTCCGTAGGGACGTCTCCAGGTTCTGCACCTGCTTGGAGACCGAGGACTGGCTCAGGAACAGCACCTGGGCCGCCGCGGAGAACCCACCACATTCGATGACCTTCGCGAAGATCGCCAGTTGGTTCAGGTTGAGTCGCATCACGGCCCCGATCGCGTGGATGTGGTGCAGGGCAACTTGGGCCTGAGCTTCATTGCGACAGGCTTCCGGCCTACAAGCAATCGGGAGAATACCTGTTCGGTCGGCACAAGTGCGGGGGTGGAACGGTGTTCGTCGGTTCGGGGACCCGACCCGGTTCTCCGTTGCTCGGGCGGTGAACTCTCCTGATCGCGGTGAAGCCGTCTGTGATCGTGTGGATGTGATGGTGTGTCAGATGGGATGGACGGGGGCGGGTGCGTGGTTGTGAGGGATTTGTGGGGCTGAGGGATGGTCAAGTGTGCTGTGTCGACGGGCAGTCGGGCGATCATTGGTGCGTGCACCTGCGGCCCTTGCAGGGCGGGGCCTCCGGCGGCGGGCGGGGGGCGCGGGTGTCGCGCAGAAGATAACGGATCGATAACGCGGCGGGACGAAACCTCCGGCGGCCCATCTCTCAACGTGTCCGGCCCGGTTGGGTCGACGGTGTCGAGAGAGAGGGGTGTCGCCATGCGGGAAGCATGGGCGGACCGCGACGACGCGGCATGCCGCGGGGTCACAGGGGGACGGGCCGGCACCGGTCGGAGCACCTACCGGCCGCACGGCCCCCACGGCCCGCACGGTGGCCGGGTGCGGCGGGCCGAGCCGACCACGGCCCGGGCGGTGGCGCTGTACTCGTCGCCGGGGGCACCGCCGTCCGGGCTCTCCGGGGCAGAGGTCGTCGCCGGTACCAAGGGGACCCTGCCCTACCTGCTGATCCCCGACCCGCTGCCGGGCATGTCCCGAGTGCTCGCCCTCTGGCTGGAGGGCCGGACCGCCGTGGTGGGGCCGGTCGTGCCGGCCGAGGACGCGGTGGTCTCGCTCGGCTGGGCCCGCCGGCTGCTGGCGATGGTGCCGCAGGGCGCCTCCGGCGGGATCCACTTCGTCGACGACCACCTGGCGATGCTCCTGCTGTTCCAGGACCCGCTGCTGGCGGGCCACCTGTCGGCCAAGTGGCTGGGGCGCCTGGCCGACATGACGCCGCAGCAGCGGGAGTGGACGGAGGAGACGCTGCTCGCCTGGCTGGAGGGCGGAAGTACGCTCCAGGCCGCCCGCGCGCTGCGGATCAACCCGCAGGCCGTCCGGAACCGGCTGCACGACCTGGAGAAGATCTTCGGCCGGGGCCTGCGCGACCCCCGGGCCAGGTTCGAGCTCCTGCTGGCGCTGAAGATCCAGATGATGGCGGCCGAGTACGCGCGCCTGCGCCGCAGAGCCGGGATGCGGTCGCTGCTCCGGACCCCCCTGCTCCAGGCGTCGGGGCCCGGGCGGAACGTCCGGACGAACGGGCGCTGAGACCCGCCCGCCGAGGCCCGCCGACGCCGAGACCGATTCCGCGCCGGCTCCGCAGGCACCCGGTGCAGCCGGCGCGCGTGGCCCTGATCCTCCGGGTGCGTAGGAGGAGGAGCCCCCCCCGTGTCAGCCATGAGGAAGAAGAACAGGCCGGGAACGGCAGGCTACGGCCTGCCCGTGGTGAGTCGCCTGCCGAGGTCGTTCGCCACTCTCCTGATCATCGTCGCGATGGTCCTCACCGCGGCGGCCCTGGTGTACCCGGTGACGAAGTCCGTCGGTGCCTACCGCAGCGCCCCGGTGAGCGACGACCAGACGGTCGTGCAGACGCCCACCGGGCCGCTCACCGCCCTCGACCGCGACTTCGTCAAACGGGTGCGGCTGGCCGGACTGTGGGAGATCCCCGCGGGCCGGATGGCCCTGGAGAAGGGCACCAGCGCCGAGGTCAGGACGGCCGGCCAGCACCTGGTCCAGGGCCACACCGACCTCGACAAGGCGGTGCTGACCGCCGCCCGGATCCTGAGCCTGGACGTGCCCACCGAGCCCTCGGCCCAACAGCAGGGCTGGCTCCGGCAGTTGGACGCCGCGCAGGGCGGGGAGTTCGACGAACTCTTCGCGAACATCCTGCGCAGCGCCCACGGCCAGGTGTTCGCCGTGGTGGCCCAGGTGCGCGCCGGCACCCAGAACTCCACCGTCCGGGAGCTGGCGAACACGGCCAACAGCACGGTGCTCGACCACATGAACGTCCTGGAGGACACCCGGCTCGTCAAGTTCGACAAGCTCGCCGCGCCGTCGGCCGCTCCCGCCGCTCCGTCGGCGAGCAGCCTGTCGGCGCCCCCCGGGCCGACCCGTTAGACCGCGACCGCTGGACCGCGACCGCCGGACCGCGACCGCTGGACGACGATCTGAGGAGTGTGAAGAACGTGAAGTCTCATAAACGTGGCACGTCGAGGCGAAGGGCCAGTGCCCTGCTGTTGGCGGTGGTCCTGGGTACGGGCGCGGTCGGGACGACCGCGGTGATGGCCTTCGCCGGCGAGCGTGCCCGCGGTGGGGCGTCGGCGTCCCCGCGGGTCGGCACCGTCGCCTGCGCCGACGCCGGGGTGGCCCTGAACGAGGTGCCGGAGGCCTCCCAGGACGAGGTGGACAAGAACCTCGCCGAGCTCGACGTCCAGGTGGCGGACGCGTACGACCGGCTGTCCGCGCCCCGCTCGGGCGACAACGAGTCCCGCGTCCTGGGCGACCTCGCCGACAAGCGCGCGGAGACCCTGAAGAAGCTGTCGGGCAGCGCCGGCCCGGACTCCGGCCTGCCCCAGGACCTCTCGGGGATGGCGAAGTGCGTGGTCCGGCACGATCTGGTGGTCGAGGACTCGGCCAAGGGGTACAGCGCCGACGGTGAGGGCGGGGCCCTCGCCCGGAGCAAGGCGGCCGCGCCGTCGAAGTCCCTCCCCAAACGCGGGTTCGTCGACATCCGCAACGTCTCCCCGAACGTCCCGGCACCCGTCCGGAAGGGGTCGGCCACCGGCTCCTTCACGTCCGAGTGCGGGCGCAACGAGAACCGCCACCTCAACCCCGACAACGTGATCGTCGCCCCTGGCGTGAGCAACGGGGCGCACCACATGCACGACTACGTGGGGAACCTGGCCACGGACGCGTTCTCCTCCAACGCCAAGCTCGCCGCCGCGGGCACCACCTGCTCGAACGGGGACCAGTCGGCGTACTACTGGCCCGTGCTGCGGGTCTTCGACGGCACCAACGAGAAGGACGCCAAGGCTCCCGGCGGCGGCAAGGACCGGAACGTGGGGCGGATCCTCGTCCCGGCCGAGGCGGACATCACGTACACCTCCAGCGCCGGCAACCCGGTGCAGCCGATGACCCGGTTCCTGCGCATCATCACCGGCGACGCCAAGGCCCTCACCAACGGGCCGGCGAACGTCCGGGCGTCGTGGAGCTGCACCGGCTTCGAGAACCGCCAGGTCGTCGACAAGTACCCGATCTGCCCGCAGGGGAGCAGGGTCGTCCGGACGCTGAAGTTCCCGGACTGCTGGGACGGCAAGAACATCGACAGCGCCAACCACCGGACCCACACCGCCTTCTCCAACACCTCGGGCGCGTGCCCGAAGAACTTCCGGGCGATCCCCCAGCTGGTCGAGCGCATCGCCTACGACGTGCCGGTCGGGGTCCGGTACGCCGTCGACAGCTTCCCCGAGCAACTGCACAACCCGATCACCGATCACGGTGACTTCATCAACGACATGAACAAGGGCCTGCTGGACCAGATGGTCGGCTGCATCAACCAGGGGCGTCGCTGCGGGTGACCGGCCCCGCCGGGATCCCGGCAGCCGATTCGACAGCAGGTTCAGGACGAGGCCGGAGGGCTCAGCAATGGTGAGAGGGCAGCGGCGGCGGTCACGGCGGTTCGGCCCGGTGCCGCGGGGCGTCGAGCGGACCGGCCGGGCGCGTGCGGCGGCCGAGGGCGACCGGCCCACCGCGCGGGGCGGCCGCGAACGGCGGGGCCCGTGGTCGCTCCTGCCGCCGCTGGCGGCGGGCCTGGCTGTGACGGCCATCGTCGTCAACTCCGCTCTTCAGTCGTTCCTGACGTACGCCGTCGGGGTGCTCGCACTCGTGTCGTTCACCTCCGCGGTCCTGTGGGGGCTGGTGGCGACCGACCGGCTGATCCTGCGGCCGGCCCATCGGCTCGTCGCGCAGACCGTCCACCGTGCGATGGGCGTCGCCGGCGTCGTCTTCCTGGTCCTGCACGTCTGGATGAAGCTGATCGTCGGACAGATCGGCGCGCTCGCGGCCTTCGTGCCGTTCGCCGACCCGGCCCGACCGGTGCTCTTCGGACTGGGAACCGTCGCCGGCTACCTGTTCCCCGCGGTGGCGCTCGCCGGGGCGGTCCGCGGGCGGCTCGCCCGCTCGGGTGACGTGCGCCGGTGGCGGGTCGTCCACCTCTGCTCGTACCCGGCCTGGGGCGCGGGCCTGGTCCACGGACTGCAGTCGGGCCGGCTCGCGGCCTCCTGGGTGGTGCTGCTGTACGGCGTGGCCGTCGTGGGCGTGGTCGTCGCGCTCACGCTCAGGCTGGTCCTCCAGGACCGCTCCGGCCGGCGCCCGACCCCGGTCCGGCCGCTCGGGCCGGAGGCCGACGCGCGCGAGGTCAGCGCCCCGCGCCTGCGGCCGGCCGCGGGCCCCGAGGTCACCGCCCCGAGCGGTCCGGTGGCCACGGGGCCGGGGCCGGCCGTCGGGCCGGGCCTGGCTGCGGGGTCGGGCCTGGCCGCAGCACCGGGCCTGGCCGTCGGGCCGGGCCTGGCCGCAGCGCGGGGCATGACCGTCGGGCCGGGCCTGGCCGGCATCGGGTTCGGACGCCGGCGGCAGGACGGGTGAGCGGCTTCCCCGCACCCGTCGTCTGGTTCGGACGGCCGGTGCTGTTCGCCGGCCTGGAGAGCCTGGACCGGGTCGACTACCGCTCCCACCTGGTGGTCCACGGCCAGCTGCCGGCACTGCGTGCGGAGGAGCTGGC
>NZ_JBEOSA010000105.1:0-19518 GCF_040302625.1 Kitasatospora sp. NPDC097643
GACGAGGCCCGTGAGCAGCACGGGACGGTCGTGCTCAGCCAGGTGCTGGCCGGCGGCGGGGGCGTCGGCAAGACCCAGCTCGCCGCCCACTACGCAGCTACTGAACCGGCGCCGGGCTTCACACTGCCGCGGAGGGACCGCCCGCTGACGGCCGCAGGTTGCGGCGCCGGAAGCCCGCCGCCCCGCTGGCCCCGGCCAGCCCCGACTCCCGCATCAGCCGTTCGACCGTGCACCGTGCCACGTCGACGCCCTCGCGCCGCAGCTGCGTCCAGACCCGGCGCGCGCCGAAGGTGCGGTTGCTCTCCTCGTAGGCGCGGCGGATCCGGTCCAGCAGCTCAGCGTCCCGCACGGCGCGGGCGGAGGCCGGCCGGGAGCGGGCCGCGTAGTACGTCGACGGGGGGATCCGCAGCGCGCGGCAGATCCGCTCGACCCCGTGCGACGTCCGGTACGCCTCGATGAACCGGATCAGTGCGGGCGTCGCGGGCCGAGCTCCCGCGTGAAGAAAGGGGAGGCCTCCCGGAGGATCTCGTTCTCGCACTCCAGCTCGTGGATCCTGCGGCGCAGCGCGGCGACCTCGTCGGTCTGCGCGGCCTGTGGCGGGCGGGCCGTCCGGGGCTGGCGGGCCGTTCGGGGCGCGGTTGCCGCCCGGTCCGTCGGGTGTTCCAAGGTCATCCACTGCTCCACGTCTCTCGGGGACACACGGCCCTCCCTGGGGAGGGCTCATGGTCAACAACGACGCGGCCAGGCGCCGGAGCGTTCCCCGGCGCCTGGCGGAGACCCGTCGGGTGGGTCTGGGTGTGGAGTGCCGGTGCGGCGTCAGTAGGTCAGCAGGCCGGGGTCGGAGAGGCCGGGGGCGCCGGTCTCGACGTGGCCGGCGAAGCGGCGGACGAAGTCGGCCGTCGCGCTGGAGGTGACGGTGACGTCGTACCAGTGGCGGCAGCCGCTCAGGTCGACGGTGAACGCGACGGTCGCCCCGCGGCGGACGGTGAGGGTCTGCGGAGCGCCGCCGTAGGCGTTGACCACGGTGAGCACGGCGTCCGCGGTGCCGGCGTTGGTGAAGGTCAGGTCGAGGTTGCCGGTGGTCGCGTTGTGGCGCGCGACGGCCTCGGGCCCGGCGGTCTTGCCGGGGTTGCGGAAGCGGCGCAGGAAGCCGTTCGGCCCGTGCACGGTCAGGTCCGTGACGCCCTTGGAGTACTTGGTGTTCCAGGCGTCGCCGATGGTCTTGCCGGCCTCTGTGGTGTACGTCCACGGGCCGTCGGTGCGGACCGGCGAGGTCACCAGGAACTGGGCGCCCGCCGCGGCGCCGCCGCTGAAGGTGAGGGCGAACTTCCCGCTGACGACGTCGGCCGCGCCGTCCACGTACGGCGCGTACTTGAGCGGGCGGGTGGGCTTGGCGCCCGGCTCCTGCTTGGGCAGGGTGCCGGTGGCGGGCGGGGTGGGCACGTAGTCCGGGTGCCGGTTGTGGTCCGGCGGGAGGTAGCCGGCCGTGGAGGGCAGCGTCGCCGGGGTCGCGTTCGAGGTGGTGAAGTCGAAGGCGGAGGTCAGGTCGCCGCAGACGGCGCGCCGCCAGGGCGAGATGTTGGGCTCCTGGACGCCGAAGCAGCGCTCCATGAAACGGATGATCGAGGTGTGGTCGAAGGTCTCGGAGCAGCTGTAGCCGCCGGTGCTCCAGGGCGAGACGACCAGCATCGGCACCCGCTGGCCGAGGCCGTACGGGCCGGCCGCGTAGCCGGTGCTGCCCCCGTAGTAGTCCGCGCCGGTCGCCACGGTGGACAGGCCCTGACTCGCGGAGGAGGGCGGGAACGGCGGCACGACGTGGTCGAAGAAGCCGTCGTTCTCGTCGTAGGTGATGAACAGCGCCGTGCGGGCCCACACGTCGGGGTTGGAGGTCAGCGCGTCCAGGACCTGCGAGACGTACCAGGCGCCGTAGTTCGCGGGCCAGTTGGGGTGCTCGGTGAAGGCCTCGGGGGCGGCTATCCAGGAGATCTGCGGCAGGGTGCCGGCCTGCACGTCGCGCCGCAGCAGGTCGAACAGGCCGTCGCCGGCCTTGGCGTCGGTGCCGGTGCGGGCCTTGTCGTAGAGCGGGTCGCCGGGCTTGGCGTTGCGGTAGTTGTTGAAGTACAGCAGCGAGTTGTCGCCGTAGTTGCCGCGGTAGGCGTCGCCGATCCAGCCCCAGGAGCCGGCCGCGTCCAGGCCGTCGCCGATGTCCTGGTAGATCTTCCAGGAGACGCCGGCCTTCTCCAGCCGCTCGGGGTAGGTCGTCCAGGAGTACCCGGCCTCCTGGTTGCCGAGCACCGGGCCGCCGCCGGTGCCGTCGTTGCCGGTGCAGCCCGTCCACATGTAGTAGCGGTTCGGGTCGGTGGAGCCGATGAACGAGCAGTGGTAGGCGTCGCAGAGGGTGAACGCGTCGGCGAGCGCGTAGTGGAACGGGATGTCGTTCCGGGTCAGGTAGGCCATCGTGGTGGCGGTCTTGGCGGGGACCCACTGGTCGTACTTGCCGTTGTTGAAGGCCTTGTGGCCGCCGGCCCAGTCGTGGTTGAGGTCCTGGATGAACTGCAGGCCGAGGTCGCTGACCTGCGGGCGGAACGGCAGCACCTCCTTCTTGGCGCTGTCCGTCTGGTACCACACCGGCTTGCCGCTCGGCAGGGTGACGGGGCGGGGGTCGCCGAAGCCGCGGACGCCCTTCATCGCTCCGAAGTAGTGGTCGAACGAACGGTTCTCCTGCATCAGCACGACGATGTGCTCGACGTCCTGGATGGTGCCGGTGCTCCCCAGCGGGGTGATGGCCGCGGCTCGGGCGATGCTCTGCGACAGCGACGAGAACGCGACGGTGGCACCGGCCAGTTGGAGGAAACGGCGGCGGTTCAGATCTGCCATGGGTGGGATGACCTCTGCGTGTCACGGGGGGTGGCGGACGGTGACCCAAGAACAGCGCGCGCGGGGTACCGCCCGGCGGACCGTTCATGACTGCCCGCTGTACGCCAGACGAACGCCTCAAGTTGTACGAACACGTCAGAGGTCTGGAGCATTTGTCGAGTACCCCTCAAGCGCTCGTTCGTAGCGTGAACCGCGCTCCATCATCACCAACCGGACCATCGACCGGAGGAGTTCGCATGCCCACTGCCGTTCTGGAAACCGCCACCACCGAGACGGTCCTCGACGACCTCTTCGACCTGGACATCCAGGTCGAGGTCACCGAGACCCCCGCCGAGGCCGGCTTCACCACCTGGGGGTGCAGCGTCACCTGTTCCTGCTTCGCGACCTCGCTCTGCTGCTGACCGACCGACTCGCACCTCGGCAGACTGCCTGACGCACGGGGCCGGCGGTCCGGACCGCCGGCCCCGTGCCAGGTGTTCCTCCGCCCGCCGCCACGCCGCCCCGCCGCCACCCGAGGGAGCGCCCCTGATGCCCGATCAGCCCGCCGCCCCGCCGCTCTTCCGCGCCCCGCCGCTCTTCCGCGCCGCGCCGGTCGCCCTGCTGCGGGCCCCGCTGCGGGCCCGGTCGCACCGGCCGGACTGGGCCGCTCCCACCGCAGCGGACGGGCCGGGCGGGCTCGGCGACACCGCGCCCGCCGACCGCGCGGCCTGCCTGGCGCTGCTGCGCGGGGCCGCCGCCGACCCGCTGTTCATGGCCGCGCTGCGGGTCGCCAGCCCCTCGCTGGCCCGGGTGGTGGCGGCGACCGCCGAGCCGGCCCCCGCCGGGGCGCCCGACCCGACGAGCAGCCGGACCGACGCCCAACTGCGCCGGGCCGCCCACTCGGTGCTCCGCTACGAGCTGCGGCTGCGCACCCGCTGCACCCCCTTCGGCCTCTTCGCCGGAGTCTCCCCGCTGCGGTTCGAGGACACCGCCGGGCTGCCCGCGCCGGTCAAGGCGGTCTGGACCGAGCCGCCCACCAGCCGCACCCGGGTGGACCTCGACTGGCTGTTCCGGCTGATCCGACGGTTGGAGCAACAGCCCGAGCTGATCCCGCACCTGCCGCTGCACCGGCACGCCGGCACCGTCCGCCGCGGCGACCGGCTGGTGATGACCGCCCCCTCCAACCCGGGCAGCAGCGCCGGCGACCTCGCGCGCGCCGAGGTGTCGGTGCGGCTCACCCCGGTGGTCGCCGCCGCGCTGGAGCTGGCCGGTACCGGGCCGACCGGCGCCGAGCTCGCCACCGAGCTGCAACGCCGGTTCCCGCAGGCCGCGCCGGGGCGGATCGCGGGGCTGCTGGCCGCCCTGGTGCGCCAGGAGTTCCTGATCACCGGGCTGCGTCCGGTCCTCGACGGCGGCGATCCGCTCAACCGGATGATCGAGGTCCTGGCCGGGGCCGAACGATCGGCTTGCCGGCCGCTGCCCGCGCTCGCCGCGCTGCGCGCCGTCGCCGCCGACCGCGACCGGTACGACCGCGCCCCGCTGGGGCCGGCGGGGCAGGACCTGGCGGAGCGGGCCGCCGCGCTGGCCGCACTGGAGCACGGGCTGCACCAACTCGCCGACAGTGAACGGCTGCTGCACGTCGACCTGGCCCTCGGCGCCGAGGTGCGGCTGCCGCGGACCGTCGCCGAGGAGGCGGCCCGCGCCCTGGACACGCTCTGGCGGCTCACCCCGGGCGGCCACGGTCTGCCCCATCTGCGTGCCTACCACCGGGAGTTCCTGGAACGCTACGGAGCCGACCGGGTGGTCCCGCTGGTCGAGCTGCTGGACGACACGGTCGGCCTGGGCGCGCCCGCCGGGTACGGCTGGCCGGCCTCGGCCCGGCCCGAGGAGGCGCCGCCCCGACCCACCCCGGCCCGGGACACCCTGATCGCCCGGCTGGTCGCCGGCGCGGCGCAGGCGGGCGCCCGGGAGGTGGTGCTGGACGACGCGCTGGTGGCCCGGCTGGCCACCGCCGCCGGGCCGGGACCCGGGCGACCGCCGCGCTCCTGCCAGCTCTTCTACGCCCTGGTCGCCGCCGACCAACAGGCCCTGACCGACGGGGACTTCCTCCTGGTCACCACCGGCGGGCCGAGCCACGCCGAGGCCGGCTCCACCTTCGGCCGGTTCGCCGGCCTGCCCGGCGCGGCCGAACCGGTCGACTCGGTGCTCGCCGAACTGGCCGAGGCGACCTTCCCGGAGACCCCCGGGGCGCTGCACCTCGGCGTCGCCTACCAGCCGCGCACCACCCGGGCGCTCAACCTGGCCAACAGCCGCCGGTCCGTACCGCACCAGCTCGCCATCGGCCTGCCGCCGGACCCGGACGCCACCGCCGTCCCGCTGGACCACATCGGGGTGGCCGCCACCGTGGACCACCTGTACCCGGTGCACCTGCCCACCGGCCGCCGGCTCCTGCCGCACGCACAGAACGCGATCGACCTGCGGACCCAGGCCCCGAACGCCGCCCGCCTGCTGCTGGAACTGGGCCGGGACGCCCACCGGTTGGGCGCGCCGTGGGACTGGGGCGCGGCCGTCCACGCGCCGTTCCTCCCCCGGGTCCGGTACGGCCGGGTGGTGCTCTTCTCGGCCACCTGGCGGCTGGACGAGCTGCGCGAGCAGACCGCGCTCGGCCCGGCCGACTGGCGGGCCGCGGTGGAGCGTTGGCGCCGGAAGTGGCGGGCGCCGGAACGACTCGTCCTGACCAAGTACGACCTCCGGCTGCCGCTGGACCTCGCGGAGGCCTGGCACCTGGAGCTGCTGCGGGAGGAGATCGCCAAGGATCCGGACCTGGTCGCGATGGAGCCGGCCGGCGGCGAGGACCGCTCCAGCGGCTGGCTACGCGGCCCGGACGGGCAGCCGCACGCGGCGGAAGTATCGCTCGCCTTCACTGCTTTGATGGATCATCAGATCGAGACAAGGAACCCGGAGGCCCCCGTCCGGACCCGCGAGCGGGTGGCCGACCCGGGCGGCGACTGGCTGTACGCCCGGCTCTACCTGGCCGGCCGGCACACGGAGGGCTTCCTGGCCGAGCAGCTCCCGGCCTTCCTCGCCGAACTCCCGGATGACACCCGGGAGTTGATCGACCGCTGGTTCTTCGTCCGGTACCGGGACGCGGCGGACCACCTGCGCCTGCGGTTCCACGGCCCCGCCGACCTCCTCTGGCCCCGGCTGCTGCCGCGGCTGCGGGACGCCGTGGCGCGGTGGCGCGCCCAAGGGCTGGTCGGGCGGTTCGCGCTGGACGGCTACGATCCCGAGTGGGAGCGCTACGGCGGCCCGCAGGCCCAGGCCGCCGCCGAGCGGTTCTTCACCGCCGACAGCCGCACCGCACTCACCCTGCTCGCGGCCCTCCGCCGCCCGGGTCGACCGGCCGCCGATGGCCAACTCCCGTGGGACAAGGAGCTCCTGGCCGCGCTCTCGATCGCCTCGATCGCGCACGCCTTCGGCCCGCCGGCTCCCACGTCGACCGCCGCAGAACGCCCCGCCCGCCACCGGGAGCCCGCCGCCGCCTGGCTCAGCGGCTTCCCCACCGCCGCCGCCGCGCCGCCCGCGGGCTTCCGGGCCCGCCGGGCGGACTGGCTCCGGCTGATCGACCCGGCCGACGGCCACCCCGGGCTCGCCGCCCACCCGACCGGCCCCGCGGTGCTCGCCGCCCTCACCGAGCAGGCGGCACAACTGGCGCCCTATTGCGCGGAGTTGGACCGGCTCGCGGCGCATGGGGAGAACCCCTCGCCGCCGTCCCGAGTGCTCTCGGCGCTCCTCCACATGAGCTGCAACCGACTGCTCGGACCGGACCGGGAGGCCGAACTGCGGGCGATGGCACTGGCCCGCGCCTGCGTGATCGGGAACGCCGACCGAAGGAGGCACCAGCGGTGACCACCGGGACCGAGCTGATCGAGGCCACCGTCGAGCGGGTCGCCGCCGCCCTCGCCGCGCCCTGGCCGGTTACCCCGCAGGCCGCGCCCGTCTCGCTCGAAGGCGGCATCGGCGCCGCCCTGTTCCTGGTCGAGCTGGCCCGCCGCGACCCGGCCCGGCTGCCCGCCGCGCACGCCCTGATCGCCCCGGCCGCCCGGGCCCTGGCCGGCACCGCCTCGGTCGGGCTCAGCCACGGCCCGGCGCCGGTGCTGGCCGCCGTCCAGGCCGCCGCCCGGATCGGCCCGCACTACCCGCAGCTGCGGCACACGCTGACCGGCCACCTGGCGTCCGCACAGCTGGCCCGGGTCACCGCCGAACCGGACGGCCCGGGCGTCGGCTGGTCGGACTACGACGTGATCACCGGCCCGACCGGCACCGGTCGGCTGCTGCTGGCCGCGGTGACCGAGGGCGACCAGGTCGAACGCGCGGCCGCCGAACCGGCCCTGCGCGCCACCCTGGACCGGCTGGTCGCCCTCTCCCGGCCGGTGACCGTGGACGGGCGGCCGGTGCCGGGCTGGTGGGTGCCCAGCGACCGTCAGGCGACCGACGGCGACCGACGGGTCTTCCCGCGCGGCGACGTCAACCTGGGCCTGGCGCACGGCATCGCCGGCCCGCTGGCCCTGCTGGCCCGCAGCGCCGAGGAGGGCGTCACGGTGGGCGGCCAGCTGGACGCCGTGCACCGGATCGCCGAGTGGCTGGCCGCCCGCGCCGACCACGACGCGTACGGCCCCGCCTGGGAGCCCCGCCTCGGCCTCGACGCCGAGCTCGCCCGCGCCGATGCTCCTGCCGACCGCGCCGCCGCACCCCAATCCTCCCCGCACGCCGCCCGGTTCGGCGCCGCCTGGTGCTACGGCGCGGTGGGCATCGCCACCGCGCTCTACCGGGCCGGCCGGCTCACCGGCCAGGACGACTGGTGCCGGCTCGCCCTGCACAGCGCCCACGCCCTGGGGCACCGGCCCGGCGCCCTGGACCACCTCCAGGGCCCCACCGTCTGCCACGGCCTGGCCGGCCTCCTCCAGAGCCTGTGGCGGCTCGCCCGGCTGGCCGAGGACGAGGTGCTGCTGGACCACTGTGCCGGGATCGCCGAGCAGGTGGCCCGGCAGTGGGATCCGGCGGCCGCGTTCGGCTACCGCCACGTCGCCCCGGCCGACCGCCGGCGCGGCTGGGAGCTCGGACAACCGCTGGGCCTGGAGGAGAACCCGGGCGTCCTGGAGGGCGCGGCCGGCGTCGCCGCCGCCCTGCTGAGCACCCTGCCCGGCAGCACCGGCGGCACCGGTGAGCCGGCCCCGGACCCGGTCTGGGACCGGGTGCTGCTGCTGTCCTGATCCCCCGCCCGCCGCCCACCCCACCGGAGTCACGGCATGACCGCCACCCCCGAGCACCCACTGCCCGACCCGCCCATCGACCTGCCGCGCGGCCACCTGCTGCTGATCGGCACCGGCGCCATCGGCGTGGTCAACCTGCCGGGCTGGGCGATGTCGCTGCGGGTGCAGTGCGGCTGGTCGGTCCGGGCCTGCCTGACCACGGCCGCGGACGCCCTGGTCTCCCGGCAGGCGCTGGCCGCGATCACCCAGGCCCCGGTGAGCGGGCCGGACTGGGACACCGCACCGGGGCGGGTGCCGCACCAGGAGCTGGCCGACTGGGCCGACCTGGTCCTCGTGCTACCCGCCACGGTGAACTTCATCGGCAAGCTCGCCGCGGGCATCGCCGACAGCCTCGCCCTCAGCACGGTGCTGAACACCGCGGCCCCGGTGGTGATCGGGCCGTCCGTCCCCGCCACCGCGCTCTGCCGCCCGGTGGTCCGCCGCAACCTGCGCACACTGCACGAGGACGGCTACACCGTCGTCCCGCGCGGCCCCGCGCTCTCCGTCCACGCCGGCACCGGCTCGGACGGCTGGACCAGCGACCTGCCCGCGGCCCTCCGGGCGGCGGCCCGCCGCCTCGCCGCGGCCCCGCGCCCGACGGCGGGAGCCGACGCCGAGGCGTAGCGGCCGAGGGACGGAACGGAAAGCCCCTAGGACCGATCTGCGGGACCGGGCCGGCCGGTCCCGCAGGTCGACAGGCTGCACCAGCGCCGGCGGTCACCCGGGCTCAGGAAGAGCCAGCCGCAGTCGGCGCTCGGGCAGCGGCACACGGTGAGCCGGCGCGGGTCGGCGAGCAGTTCGGCCGCCGCCCGGGCGGCAGCGTACAGCGGCACCCGCAGGCCGGCCGTCGGCGGCAGCCGCCAGTGCGCCAGCCCGTCCTCGCGCCGGCTGAACACCGCCGCGCGGGTGGCCTCCTGGACGACGGCGGCCACCGCGGCGAAGGCGGCGCCGTCCTGCGGGTCGGTCAGACAGGCGTACAGGTCCGCGCGGAACGCACAGGCGTCGGCCAGCACGTCGGCCGCCTCCTCGGGCCGCTCCCGTGCCTGCCGCAGCAGCCCGTCGACCAGCGGTTCGTCGACGAGGTCGTGGTGGCCGGCCCAGACCGCGAGGGTCGGGTAGCCGCGCAGCCAGTCGGAGCCGGGGAACCCCGCCGAGCCCCAGCCCGCGTAGGTGTTGCAGAACTCCAGCGCCGGGTGCCCGCCGGCGCTCCACGGCAGCCACTCCTGGCCGACCCGCACCGCGTACACCGGCCCCGGCGGCCGGTCCAACCGGGGGTCGGCCCGCAGGATGCGCTCGTACAGGGTGGCCAGTTCGGCGCCCGGCTCGATGCCGAGGGTGTCCGCCAGCACCTGCCGGGTGCGCTGGTGGAGGTCGAGCGCCTCGCTCTGCCGGCCGGCCCGGTACAGCGCGGTCATCAGGGCCAGGACCAGCTTCTCGCGGGCCGGGTGCTCCGCCACGGCCCCGGTCAGGTCGCCGAGGACCTGCTCGTGGCGCCCCATGGTGAGCAGGATCTCGGCCCGCCGTTCCAGGGCGGAGAGCCGCAGTTCGGCCAGCCGGCCGCCGATCCGCCCGCGCAGCGCGTCGTCGGCCACGTCCGCGAGGAGCGGCCCGCGCCACAGCGCGAGCGCCCGGTCGTAGCAGCGCACCCGCTCACCGGGGTCGCCGGTGGCGGCCGCCCGTCCGGTCAGCTCCAGGAACTCCCGGACGTCGACGGTGTGTCCGGCGGTGGCCAGGGCGTACCCGTCGTGCCGGGTCTCGACCGCCACCCCGTACGGGCGCAGCCGGGCCCGCAGCCGCCCGATGTACGTGTGCACGGTGCCGCGGGCCGAGCCGGGCGGGCTGCCGTTCCAGAGCAGGTCGATCAGCCGGTCGGTGGTCACCACCCGGCCGTCCTCCAGCAGCAGGACCGCCAGCAGGCACCGTTCCTGGCGGCGGCTGCCCGACAGGACGGGCTCTCCGTCGTGGCCGGCCTCGAACGGGCCGAGCAGTCGAAACTCCATGGCGGGACCTTAGGACGTGCCCGACGTGTGGTCAGCAGCCGGATGGTCAGAATCCGGTGAGCGGCGCCTGCCAGGCTCGGCTCAGCACGACGACAGCCCGTCAGGAGAGCGATGATGCGACGATTCCTCATGTGTACCGCGATGGTGGCCGCGAGCCTGGTCGGCCTGGCCGCCGCACCGGCCTCCGCCGCACCGGCGCAGGCCGGCACCGGCACCGACAACGGCCGTTGGGAGCCGTGGCCCTCGCCCTCCTTCGACCTCCCGGCGGGCTCACGGTGCGACTTCCCGGTCCACCTGGCCCCGGTGGTCGACCAGGTGGAGCGGCGGGTGCTGGAGACCGACGCCGACGGCAAGGCGACGAAGGTCGCCTTCCGGGGCGCGCTGGTGATGCGGGTCACCAACACCACCACCGGCGCCCGGTACGACGCGGACGCGGGCGGGCGCTCCGTGGTCGAGTACCACGCCGACGGCTCGCAGACCTGGCGCGCCCACGGCCCGATCCTGCTGGGATTCGGCGCGAACGCCGGCACCCTGGCCCGCGACCTCTACACCGTCGACGGCGTCTACACCGTCGACATCTCCGCCACCGGCTACCGCACCCTCGTCATCCGCCACGGCTCCGCCACCCCGCTCTGCGGCCTGGTCTCCTGACCGGACCGGACCGCCGTCCGCCCGCGAGCCGCCGACACGGGGCGGCGGCTCGCGGGCGTCCGACGAACGGCGGTCGGAAGGAACGGCGGACGAAAGGGGCGGCGGACCGTTGGGGCGGCGCCTACTCGACCGTGACGCTCTTGGCCAGGTTGCGCGGCCGGTCCACGTCGCGGCCGAGGGCGACCGCGGCGTGGTACGCGAGCAGCTGGAGCGGGATGTTGAGCAGCAGCGGGTCCAGCTCGGGCTCGCTCTTGGGCACCAGGATGCAGTGGTCGGCGAGCTTCTCCTCGGGGCGGCGGTGGGCCACCGCGATGACCCGGCCGGAGCGGGCCTTGATCTCACCGAGCGTGGTGAGGTTCTTGTCGAGCAGCTCGTCGTCCGGCACCAGGGCGACGGTGGGCAGTTCGGGGCTGATCAGGGCCAGCGGGCCGTGCTTGAGCTCGCTCGCCGGGTAGGCCTCGGCGTGGACGTACGAGATCTCCTTGAGCTTCTGCGCGCCCTCGCGGGCCACCGGGTAGCCGCGGACCCGGCCGATGAACATCATGCCCGCCGAACCGGCGTACTCGGCGGCGAGTTCGGCGATCGTGTCGCTCTGCTCCAGCACCTCGCGGATCTGCCCGGGCAGCGCGTTGAGGGCGTCGACGATCCGGCGGCCGTCGGCGGGCGACAGGTCGTGGATGCGGCCGAAGTGCAGGGCGAGCAGCGCGAAGGCGACCACGGTGGAGGTGAACGCCTTGGTGGAGGCGACCGAGATCTCCGGTCCGGCGTGCAGGTAGATGCCGCCGTCGCAGGCGCGGGCGATGGCGCTGCCGACGGTGTTGACCACCCCGAGCACCCGGCCGCCCTTGCGCTTGATCTCCTGGACGGCGGCCAGCGTGTCGTAGGTCTCGCCGGACTGGCTGACCGCGACGTACAGGGTGTCGGCCTCGATCACCGGGTTGCGGTAGCGGAACTCGGAGGCCGGCTCGCTGTGCGCGGGGATGCGGGAGAGCTCCTCGATCAGCTGGGCGCCCATCTCGCCCGCGTAGTAGGCGGATCCGCAGCCGAGGATCTTGACCCGGCGGATCTCGCGCAGCTCCCGGGCGTCCAGGTTGAGGCCGCCGAGGTGGGCGGTGGCGAAGCGCTCGTCGAGCCGGCCGCTGAGGGTGCGCTCGACCGAACCGGGCTGCTCGTGGATCTCCTTGAGCAGGAAGTGCTCGTAGCCGCCGGTGTCGTAGGAGTCGATCTCCCAGTCGACGGTGGACGGCTGACGGTGGGTGGTGCGGGCGTCCTCGGTGAAGGTGCGGAAGCCGTCGGCCCGGAGCACCGCCAGCTCGCCGTCCTCCAGGTGGACGACCTGGCGGGTGTAGCGGACCAGCGCGGAGACGTCCGAGGCGGCGAACATCTCCTTCTCGCCGATGCCGAGCACGATCGGGCTGCCGTTGCGGGCCATCACGATGCGGTCGGGCTGCTCGGCGTCGAGGACGGCGATGCCGTAGGTGCCGACGACCTTGCCGAGCGCGGCGCGGACGGCCTCCTCCAGCTCGACGCCCTCGGTGGCGTGCGCGGCGATCAGGTGGGCGAGCACCTCGGTGTCGGTCTCGGAGCGGAAGACGGCGCCGTCGGCGGTGAGCTTGGCGCGCAGCTCGTCGGCGTTCTCGATGATGCCGTTGTGGACGACGGCGATCCGCTCGGCGCCGTCCAGGTGCGGGTGCGCGTTGGCGTCGCTGGGCACGCCGTGGGTGGCCCAGCGGGTGTGGCCGATGCCGGTGCCGCCCTTGAAGCGGGCCGGCACGGCGGCGGCCAGGTCGGCGACCCGGCCCTTGGCCTTGCGGACCTTGATCCCGCCGGTGCGACCGGCCACGGCGACGCCGGCCGAGTCGTAGCCGCGGTACTCCAGCCGGGCCAGGCCCTCCAGCAGGAAGGGGGTCGCGTCCTTGGGGCCGATGTAGGCCACGATTCCGCACATGGTTGGGCTCCTAGGGAAGACGGGACGGTCCGGTCGCTCAGCCGTAGACGATCCGGCGCAGCTGGCGGACCGAGAGTTCGGGTGCCGCGACGCGGCGGGCGGGCAGTTCCTCGGCGAGCCGCGCGAAGATCCGCTCGTTGGTGAGTCCGCGTGCCTGTAGCTCGCCGTGGCGGCGCCGGACGTACTCCTCGGTGGTCTCGGAGAAGTACGCGAGGACCTCCGCCACGACCCGCGCCGCCTCCCGGGGCCCGAGCGGGCTGGTCCGGGTGAGGTGGGCGAGGAGGTCGTCGTGAGGGTGGGATGAGCTCGACACGAGTGAGGAGCCTAGGCCGCCTCCCCTGCCGAAGCCAAAGATCCTGCCCGAATTCGGGCAGGCATTCCGACTTTTGGCCCAGGCCGCCCCGGGGGTGCCGTTCGGCACTGTGCCGTTACGCCCTTGTAGCCGAACCCGCCCGCCACGTAGCGTGACCTTCTGCATACGTAGCGGAAGACCGGAGGCTTGCTGATGTGCGGGATCACCGGATGGGTCGCGTTCGACCGCGACCTCACCGCCGAACGGGCCGTCCTCGACGCGATGACGGCCACCCAGCTCTGCCGCGGCCCGGACGCGGGCGGCGTCCACCTGGAGCGGCACGCCGCGCTCGGCCACCGCCGGCTCGCGGTGATCGACGTCGAGGGCGGCGTCCAGCCGATGACGGTCGAGCAGGACGGCCGGGTGCTGGCCGCGCTCACCTACAGCGGCGAGGTCTACAACCACCGCGAGCTGCGCGCGGAGCTGACGGCGGCCGGCCACCGCTTCCGCACCCGCAGCGACACCGAGGTCGTGCTGCGCGGCTACCTGGAGTGGGGCGAGGGCCTGGCCGAACGGCTGAACGGCATGTTCGCCTTCGCCGTCTGGGACGCCCGGCGCGAGGAGCTGCTGCTGGTCCGCGACCGGATGGGCGTCAAACCCCTGCACTACCACCCCACCCCGCACGGGGTGGTCTTCGGCTCCGAGGTCAAGGCCCTGCTCGCGCACCCCGCGGTGTCGGCCGTGGTCGACCTGGACGGGCTGCGCGAGCTGCTCTCCTTCGCCCGCACCCCGGGGCTCACCCCCTACCGGGGCATCGCCGAGGTGCGCCCCGGCCACGTCGTCCGGATCCGCCGCGAGGGCGTCTCGGAGCGCCGCTACTGGGCGCTGGAGGCGCGCGAGCACACCCACAGCCTGCGGACCACGATCGCCACCGTCCGCGCCCTGCTGGAGGACATCGTGCACCGGCAACTGGAGGCCGACGTGCCGCTGTGCTCGCTGCTCTCCGGCGGCCTCGACTCCAGCGCCGTCACCGCCCTGGCCGCCCGGATCCTGCACGGCTCCGGCGCCGGCCCGGTGCGCTCCTTCGCCGTCGAGTTCACCGGCCAGGGCGAGCACTTCCACGCCGACGAGGTCCGGCAGACCCAGGACGGCCCGTACGCGCGGCTGCTCGCCCGGCACGTCGGCGCCCACCACAGCGTCGTCGAGGTCGACGCCGCCGAGCTCACCGACCCCGCCCGGCGCGCCGCCGTGCTGCGCGCCCGGGACGTCCCCGGCGGCGTCGGCGACATGGACGTCTCGCTGCTGCTGCTCTTCCGGGGCGTGCGCCGCCACTCCACGGTCGCCCTGTCCGGCGAGTCCGCGGACGAGCTGTTCGGCGGCTACCGCTGGTTCCACGACCCGGGCGCGATCGCCACCGAGGACTTCCCCTGGGCGGCCGCGGTCACCGGCATCGGCGGCGCCGGCTCCGGCCCGCGCGAACAGCTGCTCGACGCCGACCTGCTGCGCAAGCTCGACCTGGCCGGCTACCGGCGGGCCCGCTACCGCGAGGCGCTCACCGAGGTCCCGCACCTGCCGGGGGCCGACCCGGTCGAACGGCGGATGCGCGAGATCTCGTACCTCAACCTGACCCGTTTCGTGTGCATCCTGCTGGACCGCAAGGACCGGATGAGCATGGCCAACGGGCTGGAGGTGCGGGTGCCGTTCTGCGACCACCGGCTCGTCCAGTACGTCTTCAACACGCCGTGGTCGATGAAGCACTTCGACGGCCGGGAGAAGAGCCTGCTGCGCGCCGCCGTCCGGGACGTGCTGCCCGACGAGATCGCCGACCGGGTGAAGAGCCCCTACCCCGTCAGCTCCGACCCGCACTACCCGGCGCAGCTGCGGGCCGAGCTGGCCCGGCTCGCCGCGGCGGGCACCGCCCCGGTGCTCGACCTGCTGGACGGGCGCCGGCTCGGCGACGCGCTCGCCCCGGACACCGACCCGCAGAGCGTCCGGCTGGCCGTCGACCTCGCGCTGGACCTGAACGGCTGGCTGACGCGGTACCAGGTGCGCCTGGAGCTCTGAGCCCTGCCCCGCCCTGCCCAGCCCCGCCCTGCCCGGCTCTCCGCCCGCCGTTGGCAGGGGCCCGCTGCGCCGCCCGGGTGATCATCGGGAACCAACCCGCCGCATCCGGGCGTCGCAGCGTGCGATAGCGTCGCCGACACCTCCCGAATGGCGGGCGATAACGGGGAATCCCGCCGTCGCCCCGTCAGGATGGGAACGAACCGTCCATCTCGATCCGCCGGGGGATCCCGTCATGCAACCGCGAGTATTCGCGATCCTCACCGCCCTGCTGCTGGGCGTCCTGGGCCTCGGGTCGGTGGCCGTCACCGACTGGTCGCCCGCCGCGGCCAACGCGGCGACGGCCCCCGCCGCCACCGCCGGAACCCCCGGCGGCACCGCCGCCGCCCCCGGCACCGCCGCACCGGCCGGCACCCCCGCGAGCGCGACCCCGACCGGCGACCCGGCGGTGTGGACCCGCTCGACGCTGCGCAACAAGCTGATGGCCGAGATGGACGCCACCGACCCCGGCGTCGCCCTGGCCGACCTCGACAAGATCACCAAGGAGAAGCCGTACACCGTGCGCTTCTGCCACCCGATCGCGCACGAGCTCGGCCACGCGGCGGTCAAGCGCTTCAACGCCGACTTCCAGAAGGTCATCTCCTTCCCGCACGAGACCTGCGCGGCCGGCTACCTGCACGGCGCCGTCGAGGAGATGCTGAACGCCTCCAGCCAGCCCGAGGTCGACCTGCTCAAGCTGTGCGCGCCCAAGAACAGCGGCCCGTGCATCCACGGCGTCGGCCACGGCACCATGTTCGTCGCCAAGCAGGACGTGGCCAAGGCCCGCGACCTGTGCAACAAGTTCCCCACCGACCAGAACAAGATCCGCTGCTCCGAGGGCCTGTTCATGCAGCTCTTCGGCCCGGACGAGGAGGACGAGAAGGCCAAGGCGAACCTGCCCGCCGACAAGCTCGCCCAGGACCCGCTGTACCCGTGCAAGGACCAGCCGGCCCTGTTCCAGTCCGCGTGCTTCTTCTACGCCCCGACCTTCTACCTCTCCTCGCACGACTACCCGAACCACCCCGAGGTCTACGCCGACGCCCTCAAGTGGTGCCTCAACGGCAAGGCCTCCGGCGGGGTCACGGACTGCAGCCGCGGCGTCGGCTCGCGCACCATGAAGTACAACCTGGACCGCGAGGACTGGGCCGCCCAGCAGTGCGCCACCTCCGCCGACGCCGGGCAGCGCAAGGCCTGCACCGAGGGCCTGGTCAGCTACTACACGGTCAACTACACCGACGGCGGGGCGGCCGGGCGGCTCTGCGGCAAGATCACCAACAAGGAGATCCAGGGCTACTGCCGCTCCTCGGCCGGGCTCTCCGGCTCGCTCGACTGACCCCGCTCGTCCCACCGGGAGAACGTCCCACTGGGAGAGCAGCCCACTGGGAGGGCCCGCGCCGCACGGCGCGGGCCCGTTCCGTATCATCGGCCGCTCAGGGTGCGCCGAGGACGCCGCGCCTGTCCCCCGGCCCCTGGTCCCACGCTGGAGCGCCCCCTGATGACCCCCGAGGACTTCCGCGCCGCCGCGCACGCCACCGCCGACCTGGTCTCCGACCACCTCGCCGAACTGCCCGCCCGCCCGGTCTGGCAGCCGATGGCCGAGGCCGCCCGGCAGGCCCTGCTCGACGCCCCGCTGCCCGAGGACGGCCGGCCCCTCGCCGAGCTCGTCACCGCGATCGGCCGCGACGTGCTGCCGTACCCGATGGGCAACGGCAACCCGCGCTTCTTCGGCTGGGTCAACTCCGCCCCCGCCCCCGCCGGGGTGCTCGCCACCCTCGCCGCCGCCGCGATGAACCCCAGCTCGGCCGGCGGCGACCACGCCGACGTCCACCTGGAACGCGCCGTCGTCCGCTGGATCGCCGAACTCGTCGGCTTCCCCCACCCCGCCGGCGGCGGACTGCTCACCTCCGGCACCTCGATGGCCACCATCGTCTGCCTCGCCGCCGCCCGGAACCGCGCCGCCCGCGAAGCCGGACACGACCTGCGCGCGGACGGCCTGGCCGGCCTGCCGCCGCTGGTCGGCTACGTCACCGGCGAGACCCATTCCTGCGTCCGCAAGGCCGCCGAACTGCTCGGCCTCGGCAGCCGGTACCTGCGCACCGTCGCCACCGGCCCGGACGGCCGCCTCGACCCGGCCGACCTGCGGGCCGCGGTCGAGCGCGACCGGGCCGCCGGACTGCTGCCGTTCCTGGTCGTCGCCTCTGCCGGCACCGTCGGCACCGGAGCGGTCGACGCGTTCGGCCCGATCGCCGACCTCTGCGCCGAACAGCGCCTCTGGCTGCACGTCGACGGTGCGTACGGGGCCTTCGGCGTGCTCGACCCCGCCATCGCCCACCGCTACGCCGGCCTGGAGCGCGCCGACTCGCTCGCCCTCGACCCGCACAAGTGGCTCGGCGTGCCGGTGGACTGCGGCTGCGCCCTGGTCCGCGACCCGGAGGAGCTGCGCGGGACGTTCAGCCTCGTCCCGTCCTACCTGCGCGACGAGGCGGCCGGATCGCTCGGCTGGTTCTCCGAGTACGGCACCGAACAGACCCGCCCGTTCCGCGCGCTCAAGGTCTGGGCCACCATCGCCCACCGCGGCCGCGCCGGACTCGCCCGGGACGTCGCCCGCTGCACCGCGCTGGCCCGCCGGCTCGGCGCGCTGATCGAGGCCGACCCGGAACTGGAGCTGCTGGCCGAGGTGCAGACCTCCATCGTCGCCTTCCGCCACCGCCCGGCGGGCCTGGACGAGACCGCCCTCGACGCCCTCAACCGCGAACTCCCGGTCGCGGTCCAGCGGCGCGGGAGGGTGTTCGTCACCGGGGCACAGCTGGACGGCCGGGAGGTGCTGCGGGCCTGCCTGATCAACGCCGCCACCACCGAGGCCGACCTGGACCTCCTGCTCGCCGAGGTGAAGGCGGCCGCTGCGGAGGTGCAGGCCGCCGCCGACCTCCGGTGACGGTGCGCCGCGCGGCCGTAACGCGGAGCCGAAGACCTTAACCACCGGGTCACGGGAGGTTCGTGATCAGGAAACACCAGGTGGGCAAGGTGATGTCATGGAGCACACGGAGCACCAGACGACGACCGTACGCACCTCCTCCGAGCAGCTGACCCCCGCCCTCCCCCGTGCCCAACGGCGCGGCGCCAGGACCCACCGCTGGCGCCGCGACACCGTCGAACTCGCCGCCGTTTTCCTCTCGGTCACCGCGGCCGACCTGGTCGCCAAGGTCGTCGTGCACGGCCCCGACGGCCCGGTGGTCCTCGCCACCTCGGCCGTCGCCCTGCTCGCCACGGCGCTCTTCCACACCTGGTGGTCGCACCGCCACCGCCTGCACGCCCCACCGCCGCCGTCCCCGCTCCCCGATGTCGGCCCGACCGCCCTGTGGCGCGTCCGCACCACCACCCGCAACTCCCCGGCCGGCCTCGCCCCGGTCTGCACCGCCTTCGCCGAACGCCAGGTCGCCATCGTCTCGATGCAGTCCCACCCCCTCCAGCACGGCACCGTCGACGAGTTCTTCCTCCGCGCCCCGCACACCCTCACCCCCACCGACCTCGCCACCCTGATCACCACCGGCGGCCACCACCTCCTCGACACCCCCGTCCGGGTGGGCTAGGCACGCACGCCTGGGCCCCTTGCCGCCGACCGGCGCCAGGCCGGACCATGGAAGTGGACGCCGACCAGCACGAGCAGTACCTGGAGTGGCGATGTCCGACTTCGAATCCGTCATGGTCGCGGTGGTGCCGTCACCCGATGCCGCCGGAAACCTGGCCGGAGCCTCCTTACGCGAGCGCTTCGCCGACCGCGTCGACGAGCTGGCCGACACCGTCAACGAGGTGGCCGACAAGCTGCGGGACCGCCTGGTGGGCGGCCGGCAGGCCGACACCGAGGGCTGGGGCCTCGACGCCGTCGACATGGAGTTCTCGGTCGAACTGGAGGCCGCCTCCGGGGTGGTCCTGGCCCGGGCCGCCGTCACCGGCGGCTTCGCCGTCACCCTGTCCTTCCGGCGAAGGCACCCAGCGGGCGGGTGACTCCCGATGGACGCCCTCGCCATCGGCCGGCTCCTGCCGGACGGCGCGCCCGCCGGGTGGAGCGGCACCGGCTTCCTGGTCAGCGCGGAGTACGCCCTCACCGCGCGGCACGTCCTCTGCCCGCCGGGGCCCGTCGGGTCGGTGCGCGCCGACCCGGTCCCCAGCGGACAGCTGCGCTTCGCCGACGGCTCCTCCACGTCCTTCGCGCTCGAGGACCACGACGAGCAGCTCGACGTCGCGCTGCTGCGCGTCGCTCCTCCCCCGCCCTTGTCGTAGACGTGGCCCATGCAGTCCAGCCAGACCGCGTTGTGGTCGCCGCCGACCGGCGGGGTCATCGGGTAGTTGACCTTCTCC
>NZ_JBEOSA010000106.1:0-19341 GCF_040302625.1 Kitasatospora sp. NPDC097643
CGGGCGGACGGCCTTCCGGCGACGTCGATCGCCTGGGGTCCGTGGGCCGAGGCGGGCATGGCCACCGACGACCGGCTGGCCGAACGCCTGCGCCGCGGCGGAATGCCGGCCATGGCGCCGGAGCTCGGCCTGGCCTTCCTCCGGCGGGAGCTCGCCCCGAACGGGGATGCTCCGGCGGTGGTCGCGGCCGACGTCGACTGGGAGCTGTTCGCCCCCGGGTTCACCGCTGCCCGGCCCAGCCGCCTCCTCGACGCGCTGCCCGAGGCCAGGGAGGTCCTGGACCGCACGGCGCACGCCGCGGCCGGTCCCGGCACCGGGCTCGCCGAGCGGCTCGCCGGGCTGCCGGTGGAGGAGCGCGACGCCGTGCTGCTCGACCTGGTGCGCGGACACGCGGCCGCCGTCCTCGGCCATGCGGACCCGGCGGGTGTGGAGGTCGGCAAGGCCTTCCGCGAGCTGGGCTTCGACTCGCTGACCGCCGTGGAGTTCCGCAACCTGCTGGGTGCCGCGACCGGCCTCCCGCTGCCCGCCACGCTCGTGTTCGACTACCCCTCGGTCCGCGGCCTGGCCGACCACCTCCGCGACGAACTCCTCGGCACGGCCGCCGCGGAACCGGTCGCCACCGCCGTTCCCACCGCGGACGACCCGATCGCCATCGTCGCGATGAGCTGCCGCTTCCCGGGCGGCGTCGACACCCCCGAGGCGCTGTGGCGGCTGCTGTCCACCGGCGGCGACGCGATCGCCGGCTTCCCCACCGACCGCGGTTGGGACCTGGAGACCCTCCAGAGCGGCGACGAGGCGCACTCCTCGGCCACCCGGGAGGGCGGATTCCTCTACGAGGCGGGCGAGTTCGATCCGACCTTCTTCGGGATCTCGCCGCGCGAGGCGCTGGCGATGGACCCGCAGCAGCGGCTGCTGCTGGAGACCGCCTGGGAGGCGTTCGAGCGGGCGGGCATCGACCCGGAGACCCTGCGAGGCAGCCGTACCGGCGTCTTCGTCGGCACCAACGGCCAGGACTACCTCCAGCTGGCCGTCGAGGCCTCCGACGAGATCGGCGGGTTCCTCGGCACCGGCAACGCGGCCAGCGTGGTCTCCGGCCGCCTCTCCTACACCTTCGGCCTGGAGGGCCCGGCGGTCACCGTCGACACCGCCTGCTCCTCCTCGCTGGTCGCCCTGCACTGGGCCGTCCAGTCGCTGCGCAACGGCGAGTGCTCGCTCGCCCTGGCGGGCGGCGTGACGGTGATGTCCTCGCCGGGTGCGTTCGTCTCGTTCAGCCGCCAGGGCGGCCTCGCCGAGGACGGGCGGTGCAAGGCGTTCGCGGCGGGCGCGGACGGCACCGGCTGGGGCGAGGGCGTCGGCCTGCTGCTGGTCGAGCGGCTCTCCGACGCGCAGCGCAACGGGCACCAGGTGCTGGCCCTGGTCCGCGGCTCCGCGGTCAACCAGGACGGCGCGTCCAACGGTCTGACCGCGCCGAACGGGCCCGCGCAGCAGCGGGTGATCCGCCAGGCGCTGGCCGCAGCCGGGCTGACGGGCGGCCAGGTGGACGCCGTCGAGGCGCACGGCACCGGCACCACCCTCGGCGACCCGATCGAGGCCCAGGCGCTGCTCGCCACCTACGGTCGGGACCGCACCGGGGCGGAGCCCCTCTGGCTGGGCTCGATCAAGTCGAACATCGGCCACACCCAGGCCGCCGCCGGTGTCGCGGGCGTCATCAAGATGGTGCTGGCGATGGAGCACGGCGTCCTGCCGCGGACCCTGCACGTGGACGAGCCGTCGCCGCACGTCGACTGGTCGGCCGGCGCGGTCGAGCTGCTGACGGAGAACCGGCCCTGGCCGGAGACCGGGCGGCCGCGCCGGGCCGCGGTCTCCTCGTTCGGCATGAGCGGCACCAATGCGCACACCGTCCTGGAACAGCCGCCCGCCGCGGAACCGGTGCGGGGCGCGGCGGACGCGGCCGGCGCTCCGGTGCCGCTGGTGCTCTCCGGCCGCACCGAGCCGGCCCTGCGGGCGCAGGCGGCGAGGCTCGGCGCGTTCCTGGCGCAGCAGCCGGAGCTGTCGCCGGCGGAGGTCGGCCGCGCCCTGGCGGCGACCCGTACCCGCTTCGACCACCGCGCGGTGGTGGTCGCGGGTGACCGGGCGTCGGCGGTGCACGGCCTGGCGGCGCTGGCCGAGGGCCGGCCGGCCGCCGGGCTGGTCCACGGCGCTGCGGGCCGGCCGCCGAAGGTGGCGTTCGTCTTCCCCGGGCAGGGCTCGGCCTGGCCCGCCATGGCGGTGGAGCTGCTGGCGTCCTCCCCCGTGTTCGCGGCCCGGATGGCCGAGTGCGCGGCCGCCCTGGCGCCGTTCACCGCCGACTGGTCGCTGCTGGACGTGGTGCGCGGCGCCGCGGGCGACACCTGGACGGACCGGATGGACATGGTGCAGCCGGCGCTCTGGGCGGTGATGGTGTCGCTCGCCGAGGTGTGGCGGGCGGCGGGCGTCGAACCGGCCGTCGTCCTCGGCCACTCGCAGGGCGAGCTGGCCGCCGCGACCGTGTCGGGTGCGCTGACCCTGGAGGACGCCGCCCGTGCGGTGGCGCTGCGCGGCCGCGCGATCGCCGAGGGGATGGCCGGCCGCGGCGGCATGGCGTCCGTGGCGCTGCCCGTCGCCGACGTGCACGCGCGCCTCGCCCCGTGGGCGGACCGGCTCTCCGTCGGTGCGGTCAACGGGCCCGCGTCCGTGCTGGTCTGCGGTGAGACGGCCGCCCTGACGGAACTGCTGGCCTCCTGCGCGGAGCAGGGCGTCCGGGCCCGCCTGGTCTCCTCGCACTTCGCCTCGCACTCCGCGCAGGCCGAGGCGATCCGCGAGGACGTCCTGGCCGTGCTGGCGGACCTCCGCCCGCGGGCCGGGACGGTGCCGCTCTTCTCCACCGTCAGCTGCGCGCCGACGGACGGCTCCGACCTGGACGCCGCGTACTGGTACCGCAACCTCCGGCAGCCGGTGCGCTTCGCGGAGGCGGTCGCCGCCCTGCTCGCGGACGGCGTCGACACATTCGTCGAGGTCAGCGCCCACCCGGTGCTGACCACCGCGATCCAGGAGAACATCGAGGAGGCCGCCGCCGACGCGGTCGCCATCGGCACCCTGCGTCGCGGGGACGGTGGCCCGGACCGGGTGCTCGCCTCGCTCGCCGCGGCCCACACCCGGGGCGTCCCGGTGGACTGGACGGCGTTCCTCGGTGACGGCCGCGGCCCGCACGTCCAGCTGCCCACCTACGCCTTCCAGCGGGAGCGCTACTGGGCGGAGCCCGCCGACGCGGCACCTTCCGACGTGGCCGCCGCCGGACTCGGCGCCGCCGAGCACCCGCTGCTCGGCGCGGCCGTCGAACTCCCCGACTCCGACGGCCACCTGCTCACCGGCCGGCTCTCCCTGCGCACCCACCCGTGGCTCGCCGACCACGCCGTCGGCGGCACCGCACTGCTCGGCGCGACCGCCTTCGCCGAACTGGCCGTCCGCGCCGGCGACCAGGTCGGCTGCGCCCTCGTGGAGGAACTCACCCTGCAGACGCCGCTGGCACTGCCGCCCACCGGGGCGGTCCGGCTGCAACTCGCCGTCGGCGCGCCCGACCCGGCCGGCCGGCGCCCGCTCGCCGTGTACGCGCGGCCCGGGGACGAGGACACCGGGCAGCCGTGGACCCGGCACGCCAACGGCACCCTGGCCCCCGGCACGGCCGCGCCGACCGACCCGCTCGACCCGGCGGCCTGGCCGCCGGCCGGTGCGGTGGAGCTGCCGCTGGACGGCCACTACGACCGGCTCGCCGACACCGGCCTGACCTACGGGCCCGCCTTCCAGGGTTTGACGAGGGTCTGGCAGCACGGCGGAGCGGTCTACGCCGAGGCCGTACTGCCCGACGCCCAGCAGCCGCAGGCCGGTGCGTACGCGCTGCACCCGGCCCTGCTGGACGCCGGCGTGCAGGCGCTCGCCGCGGCCGCCCACCACGGGAGCGGCACGGCGACCGGGGACGGGGACGGTACGGCGGACGGGGGCGGCACGGAACTGCGGCCGTTCGCCTGGAGCGGCTTCGCGCTGCACGCGGCCGGGGCCGGCACCCTGCGGCTGCGGATCGTCCCGACCGGCCCGGACACCGTCGCCCTCACGGCCGCCGACGGCACCGGCGCACCGGTCGCCTCGGTGGCGGCGCTGACCCTGCGCCCCGTCCCGGCCGAGCAGGCCGCGCCGGCCGGTCACCACGACGCGCTCTACCGGGTCGACTGGACGGTGCCGCCGCAGGCGGTCGCCGAGGACGGCACCGCGGGCAGCTGGGCCGTCCTCGGGCCGGACGACCTCAAGGTCGGGGCGGCACTGGAGCGCGCCGGCCTGCCCGTCGACACCCACACCGACCTGGCCGGGCTGCTCGCTGCCGTGGCCGCGGGCCGGCCGGCGCCCGCCACCGTCCTGGCCGCCTGCCCGGCCGGGGCCACCGGTGCGGGACTGATCGGCGACGTCCACGCCACCACCGCGCGCACCTTCGACCTCGTCCGGAACTGGCTGGCCGAGGACGCCCTCGCGGACTCCCGCCTCGTCCTGCTCACCAGCGGCGCGGTCGCCGCCGGACCGGGCCCCGACGACGCGGACCACAACCTCGCGCAGGCCCCCGTCTGGGGCCTGGTCCGCGCGGCCCAGGCGGAGAGCACCGGCCGACTGGTCCTGGTCGACCTCGACGACCACGACGATTCCCGGCGGCTGCTGCCCGCCGCCCTGGCCGGCGGCGAGGACGAGTACGCGCTGCGCGCCGGCACCGTCCTGGTGCCCCGGCTGGCCCGGGTCGAACGGACCGCGCCGGGAACGGCCGGGGAAACCGCCCCGACCCGCCCGCTCGACCCCGCCGGCACCGTGCTGATCACCGGCGCCACCGGCGGACTCGGCGCCCTGCTCGCCCGCCACCTGGTCACCGAGCACGGCGTGCGCCGGCTCCTGCTCACCAGCCGCCGCGGCCCCGCCGCCGACGGCGCGGACGACCTCCTGCGCACCCTCGCCGACCTTGGCGCCGAGGTCGACCTGGTCGCCTGCGACACCGCCGACCGCGAGGCGCTCGCCGCCGTCCTGGCCGCCGTCCCCGCCGAGCACCCGCTGACCGCCGTCGTGCACACCGCCGCCGTCCTCGACGACGGCGTGATCGGCTCGCTCACCCCCGAGCGGATCGAACGGGTGCTGCGCCCCAAGGTGGACGCCGCCGTCCACCTGCACGAACTCACCGCCCACCTGGACCTGGCGGCCTTCGTGCTCTTCTCCGCGGCCGCCGGCACCTTCGGCGGCGCCGGCCTCGCCAACTACGGCGCGGCCAACGTCTTCCTCGACGCGCTGGCCAGGCACCGGCGGGCGGCCGGACTGCCGGCGCTCTCCCTGGTCTGGGGCATGTGGGCCGAACGGCGCGGCATGGCCGGGCGGCTGACCGAGGTCGACCTCGCCAGGTCGGCCCGCGGCGGCGTCCTCCCGCTGAGCGCCGAACAGGGCCTGGCCCTGCTCGACACCGCACTGACGGTGCCGGACGAGCCGGTGCTGCTGCCCGTCCGGCTGGACCTCGGCGCGCTGCGTACCCTCGCCGGCACGCCCGGCGCCCTGCCGACGCTCTTCCACGGCCTGGTCCGGCCACCGGTGCGCCGTGCCGCGGCGCGCTCCGCCGGCGCCGCCGCCGCGGACCCGGCCGCCGACCTGGCCGCGCGGCTCGCCGGGCGGGACCCGGCCGAGCAGGAGCGTCTGCTGCTCGACCTGGTGCGCAGCCACGTCTCGGCCGTGCTCGGCTACTCCTCGGCCGAACTGATCGGTGCCGGCCAGGCGTTCCGCGAGCTCGGCTTCGACTCGCTGACCGCCGTCGAACTGCGCAACCGCCTCGGCGCCGCCGTGGGGCTGCGACTCTCGGCGACGCTGGTCTTCGACTACCCGACGCCCGCGCTACTCGCCGAGCACCTGCGCGAGGAGATCGCCCCCGCACCGCCCGCCCCGCAGCTACTCGCGGAGCTGGAGCGGCTGGAGACCGCCCTCGCCGCGCTGGCCGCGGACGAGGTGTCCGCCGTCGCCCCCGACGGTGCGGCGCACGGCCGGATCGCGGCCCGCCTGCAGGGCCTGCTCACCGCCTGGAACGAGGCGGCGGCGACGGACGGCGGCGACGGCGGTGCCGGTGCGGCGGTCATCGACGACGCCACCGACGACGAGATCTTCGACTACATCGACCGGAAGTTCGGGCGGGGTTGAGCGCCCGTGCACTACTCCGACCCCCGCCGGGCCCGGCGGACAGTCCGCGGCCCGCACCCCGACGAACCGAATGGGCGACTCCCCGATGGCCAATGAAGACAAGCTCCGCGACTACCTCAAGCGCGTCCTGAAGGACCTCGACGAGGCCCACACCAGGCTGCGCGACCTCGACGAGCAGGCCCGCGAGCCGATCGCGATCGTCGGGATGAGCTGCCGCTTCCCGGGCGGCGTCGACTCGCCCGAGGACCTGTGGCGGCTGGTCTCCGCCGGCGGCGACGCGGTCGCCGGCTTCCCCACCGACCGCGGCTGGGACCTCGACGCCCTGTACAGCCCCGACCCCGACGCGGAGGGCACCGCCTACACCCGCGAGGGCGGGTTCCTGGCCGACGCCGGGAGCTTCGACGCGGCCCTGTTCGGCATCTCCCCGCGCGAGGCGCTCGCCATGGACCCGCAGCAGCGCCTGCTGCTGGAGACCACCTGGGAGGTCTTCGAACGGGCCGGCATCGACCCGCACTCCCTCGCCGGCACCCGCACCGGCGTGTTCGTCGGCACCAACGGCCAGGACTACGTGCCGGTGCTGATGCGGGCCGCGGAGAGCTTCGAGGGCCACCTCGGCACCGGCAACACCGCCAGCGTGATGTCCGGCCGGCTCTCCTACGCCTTCGGCCTGGAGGGCCCCGCGGTCACCGTCGACACCGCCTGCTCCTCCTCGCTGGTGGCCCTGCACCTGGCGGCGCAGGCCCTGCGGGCCGGCGAGTGCACGCTCGCCGTCGCCGGCGGCATCACCGTGATGCCCAACCCCGGCACGCTGATCGAGTTCAGCCGCCAGCGGGGCCTCGCCGCCGACGGGCGCTGCAAGTCCTTCGCCGGTGCGGCGGACGGCACCAACATGGCCGAGGGCGTCGGCCTGCTGCTGGTCGAGCGGCTCTCCGACGCCCGCCGCAACGGGCACCGGGTGCTCGCCCTCGTCCCCGGCAGTGCGGTGAACCAGGACGGCGCGTCCAACGGCCTGACCGCCCCCAACGGGCCCTCGCAGCGCCGCGTCATCCAGCAGGCCCTGGCCGCCGCCCGGCTGACGCCCGACCAGATCGACGCCATCGAGGGCCACGGCACCGGCACCACCCTCGGCGACCCGATCGAGGCACAGGCCCTGATCGCCGCCTACGGCCGGGGCCGCCCCGCGGAGCGGCCCGCCTACCTGGGCTCGGTGAAGTCGAACATCGGCCACACCCAGGCCGCCGCGGGCGTCGCGGGCGTCATCAAGATGGTGCTGGCGATGGAGCACGGCGTCCTGCCGCGGACCCTGCACGTGGACGAGCCGTCGCCGCACGTCGACTGGTCGGCCGGCGCGGTCGAGCTGCTGACGGAGAACCGGCCCTGGCCGGAGACCGGGCGGCCGCGCCGCGCTGCGGTCTCCTCCTTCGGCATCAGCGGCACCAACGCGCACGCCGTCCTGGAGCAGGCCCCCGTCGAGGACGCGGCCCCGCCGGATCCCACCGCCCCGGCCGGGCCGCTGCCCTGGCTGCTCTCCGGCAAGAACGAGGCCGCGCTGCGCGCCCGCGCCGCCCAGCTGCGCGACCACCTCACCGGCCCCGTCGGCACCCGGGCGCCGCACCACCTCGCCTACTCGCTCGCCACCGGCCGGGCGGCACTCGACCGCCGGGCCGTGGTGGTCGCCGCCGACCGCGCCGAGCTGCTTCGCGGCCTGGACGCCCTCGTCGAGGGCACCGCCGACGCGGCCCTCGTCCGCGGCACGGTCACCGAGGGCCGGCTCGCCTTCCTCTTCACCGGCCAGGGCAGTCAGCGGGCCGGCATGGGCGAGGAGCTGTACGCGGCGTACCCGGCGTACCGGGAGGCGTTCGACGCGGTCTGTGCCGAACTCGACCCGCTGCTGGACCGTCCGCTGCGCGAGGCGATCGCCGACCCGGCCCTGATCGACGGGACGGCGTACGCGCAGCCCGCGCTCTTCGCCCTGGAGGTGGCGCTGTACCGGCTGCTGGAGTCGTGGGGGCTGCGCCCCGACCTGCTCGCCGGCCACTCCATCGGCGAGCTCGCCGCCGCGCAGGTCGCCGGAGTGCTCTCGCTGCCCGACGCGGCCAGGCTGGTCGCGGCCCGCGGCCGGCTGATGCAGGCACTGCCGAGCGGCGGCGCGATGGTCGCCGTCGAGGCCGCCGAGGGCGAGGTGCTGCCGCTGCTGATCGGGCGCGAGCACGAGGTGGGCATCGCCGCCGTCAACGGCCCCCGCTCGGTGGTGCTCTCCGGCGAGGAGCAGGCGGTGCTGGAGGCCGCCGCCGACTGGACTGCGCAGGGCCGCCGGACCAAGCGGCTCACCGTCAGCCACGCGTTCCACTCGCCGCTGATGGCCGGCATGCTGGCGGACTTCCGCAAGGTCGCGGAGAGCCTGACGTACCGGGCGCCGCGGATCCCGATCGTCTCCACCCTCACCGGCCGGACGGCCGAGGCGGACGAGGTCTGCACCCCCGAGTACTGGGTGCGCCACGTCCGCGAGGCCGTCCGCTTCGCCGACGCTCTCGGCACGCTGGCCGCGGAGGGGGTGCGCACCTTCCTGGAGCTCGGCCCGGACGCCGTCCTGTCGGCGCTCGGCCCGGACGCCGTGGATGCCGAGGCTGCTTTCGTCCCCGTGCTGCGCGCCGGCCGGGCCGAGACGCAGGCGGTGGCCGCCGCGCTCGGTGCGGCCCAGGTGCGCGGCGCGTCGGTGGACTGGCCGGCGTACTTCGCGGGGACCGGCGCGCACCGCGTCGAGCTGCCGACCTACCCGTTCCAGCGCCGCCGGTACTGGCCGGAGACCGCGCCCGAGGACGGGCCGAGCGGCGCGGGGGTGGACGCCGCGTTCCGGGCCGCCGTCGAGCAGGAGGACCTGGCCGCCCTGACGGCCCTCGTCGGGGTCGACGGCGAGCAGTCGTTCGGTGCGGCGCTGCCCGCGCTGGCCGCCTGGTTCCGGCGGCTGGACGCCCTGCCCGCGGCTCGGGCCGAGGCGCCGGCGCAGGACCCGGCCGAGGAGGGCCCGACGCTGGCGGCCCGGCTGGCCCTCCTCCCGGAGGCCGAACGGGAGGGCGCCGTGCTGGCACTGGTGCGGGCCGAGGTGGCCGCCGTGCTCGGCTACCCCGGCCCGGAGGAGGTCGATCCCGGCCAGGCGTTCCGCGACCTCGGGCTGGACTCGCTGACGGCGGTGAACATGCGCAACCGCCTCGCCGAGGCCACCGGACTGGTCCTGCCGGCCTCGGTGGTCTACGACCGGCCGACCCCGGCCGCGCTCGCCGCGCACATCCGCCAGGAGCTCGCCCCGGACGGCAGCGGCACGGGCGCCGACGTGCTGGCCGGGATCGACCGGCTGGAGGCCGCGATGGCGGCGGCCGCGCCGGACGGCGTGACCCGCGCCCGGGTGCAGATGCGGCTACAGGCGCTGGCCGCCCACTGGGCCGACACCCCGTCACCCACCACCGCCGGCGAGGGCACCGCCGTCGACCTGACCGACGTCGACGCCCTCGGGGCAGCCTCCGACGAGGAGCTGTTCGCCTTCATCGACGACAGCCTCGCCTGACCGACCGCTCCGCTCAGCGAGCGGAACCATTCGGGGCGCCCGGTGCATCCGTTGCACCGGGCGCCCCTGCCGCGACACGGAGGAGAAGCACAAGGTCCTGGTGTTCACTGACGACGGCATCACCCTGGACTACCGGGAGGGGCGGGAGTCGTCGTTCGGGAACGAGCTGGCGAAGGTCTTCCTGATGCTGGCGTCGATCTTCGCGGAGATGGAGCTCAAGCGGATCAAGGCCTCCGTCACGGCGACGCACGAGCACCTGCGGAAGACGGACCGATGGGCCGGCGGACAGCCACCGTACGGGTACCGGACTATCGACCGTGCCGGCGGCGGCCGCACCCTGGAACCAGATCCGATCACGTCCGAGGCGGTCCGGTCCATGGGCAAGCTTCTCCTGGAGGGGCAGAGCCAGTGGATGATCGCCACGGCCCTGGAGGCCGCAGGCTTCGACACCCCGGCCACCCACGCGCACAAGAACCAGGGCGAGGGCTACACGAGCAAGCGCAAGACGCCGCCGTCGAACCACTGGAACCCCATCAGCGTCGGCAAGATCCTGCGCTCGCCGGCGACGATGGGCCTGAAACTGACACACCGCTCCGTGAAGGCACGCAAGATCGCCCGCGATGCGAAGGGCTGCCGATCCGCATTCGTGTAGCCTCCGGGAGACCGCGGTATCCGAGGAGCAACGGGGGCGGTTTCCCTCAGCAGGGGCGGGGCAGGAATCGCATTGTCGAACGGCGCATACGGGATCACGCGGTGGGATCGCAGGGCCGCGCGAACCTGTTCGCTGGGGCCAGGCGGCCCTGGTGTAACCCCGGGGCCGCCCATCGCTTCTGCTCAACTTCCTATGCTTGTGTATTACTTGGGGTCGAAGTCGAACTTTGCGGTGACGGGCGCGTGGTCGCTCCACCGCTCAGCGTGCGAGGCTGGCCGCTCGACGTAAGCCTCGATACAGGTGTCCGCGATATCCCGACTCGTCACGACATAGTCGATTCTCCAGCGGAACGACACCTTTTCGAAAAAGGTCCACCCGTTCGAGTGCAGCCTGTTCGAGGGTGCTCGCTGGCCTGGGCGGTAGGGGACCTCCTGTGAGCATCATGACGGCTTCGGTGCCGGTTCGGGCAGTGGTGGGTTCGCGAGTCTCGGACACGCACGGGGACGAGGGCAAGGTCTCGCACCTGGTGCAGGCGGAGTCGGGGACCCGGCACGCTACCCCGCGGACGACGGCGCCGAGACTGTCAATCGCGTCGGTGACCTGGTGCGTACCGCCTTCTACCACCGTATCGGCCTCGACGACCTGCTCGCCCCGCACCTCCCCTGAGCCCGGCCCAGGACGATCGGTACAGCGGTCACCGTGGGGTTGATCTCGACCTCACGGTGACCGCAGCGCGGCATCGCCGGGTGGAGTGGCGCGTCCGCGCGGAGCACCCCGCAGGCGCTGGTCCGAAGCTCGTCAATCGCCGCCGGCCTCCCCGCAGCCTGTTGCCAGTTCCTTGATCGGGGCTGTCGTCGGGTGGCCGCCGTCCTCCTGATCCGAGTTCAAAGGTGGGTGGCGACGCGGACCAGTTCGGCGACTGCACGAAGGCGGCTGTGCGGCGGCCAGGCGATCACCGTCGTCACAGGCGGAGCGTCCAGGACCGGCACCGCGGCGAGGTCCCGGCGCAGGTCGGCGCCGGCCGACTCGGGAATGACCACGGTGGTACGGCCGAGCGCGATCAGCTGGAAGAGCTGTGTCAGGTTCCGTATCTCCGCGCCCGGTCCTTCCGGGTAGCCGCCGCCGGGACCGGGCCAGCGGGCCATCGGGAGCTCCGGCAGTGTGGTGACGTCGGCCATCCGGACCTGGGAGCGGATGGCGAGCGGGTGTGAGGCCGGCAGGATCGCGACCTGTCCCTCGGTGTACAGGGTTTCGGTGTCGAGCCCGGCTACCGAGTCGAAGGGCAGGTGCAGCAGAGCCACGTCGGCTTGTCCCTCCTGCAGCAGCTGCCGGTGCTGGTGCGCCTCGCAGAGCAGCAGATCGACGGTGGCCGCGCCGGGTTCCGCGGCGTAGGCGTCGAGCAGTTTCGTCAGCAGCTCGCCGCCGGTGCCGGATTTGACGGCGAGGACGAGACTGGGGTGTGCCTTGGCGGCCCGTTGGGTACGCCGCTCGGCCGCGGTCACCGCGCTGAGGATCGCGCGTCCTTCGGCCAGCAGCACGGTTCCGGCCTCGGTGAGCGTGACCTTGCGGCTGGTGCGTTCCAGCAGTGCGGTGCCGAGCCGCCGTTCGAGCTGGGTGATCGTGCGGGACAGGGGCGGCTGGGCTATCCCAAGGCGCTCGGCAGCCTTGCCGAAGTGCAACTCCTCGGCGACGGCGACGAAGTACCGCAGCTCGCGTATTTCCATGAGTCCAGGCTAAGACGGCAGGCGGCCGATCGATACCGCTCGGGTATCGCTGCACTACCGAGAGGGTGTTGGTGCCCGGCCGCGGCGCAGGCATGCTCGCTGTCATGAGCGAGAAGACAATCGCGCTGGTCACCGGCGCGAACAAGGGAATCGGGTACGAGATCGCGGCCGGACTGGGCGCGCGGGGCTGGAGCGTCGGTGTCGGCGCCCGCGACGAGCAGCGCCGAAACGACGCCGTGGCGAAGCTGCGCGCGGCCGGTGCCGACGCGTTCGGCGTGCCCCTGGACGTGACCGACGCCGCGAGCGTCGCCGCCGCGGTCCAACTGATCGAGGAGCGGGCAGGACGGCTGGACGTCCTGGTCAACAACGCCGGCGTCGCCGGCGGCTGGCCGGAGGAACCGACGACCATCGACCTCGAGAGCGTACGGCGACTGCTGGAGACCAACGTCCTCGGCGTCATCAGGGTCACCAACGCGATGCTGCCCCTGCTGCTCCGTTCGGCGCACCCGCGGATCGTCAACCAGTCCAGCCACGTCGGCTCCCTGACCCTGCAGACCACGCCCGGCGTGGACCTCGGGGGGATCAGCGGGGCATACGCGCCGACGAAGACCTACCTCAACGCCGTCACCATCCAGTACGCCAAGGAGCTGAGCGGCACCAACATCCTGATCAACAACGCCTGCCCCGGCTACGTGGCCACCGACCTCAACGGATTCAGCGGGACACAGACCCCCGAGCAGGGCGCGGCGATCGCCATCCGGCTGGCGACCCTGCCGGACGACGGCCCGACCGGCCAGCTGTTCGACGACAACGGCGTCGTCCCCTGGTGACCTGACGCGCGTGGCGGTGGAGGAACATCACGGTGCCGCCGCTGCCAGTTTGCCGCTCGGTGAGCACCCGGCAGCATGCCGTCCCCGGACGCGGCACCGGCCGGTTGGTCGCGGCGGTCCGTCTGGATGGAGCCGGCGGCGAGGGGGCCTTCAGTCTTCGCGATCCGCCCCAGCGTCCGAACGGTCCTCGCGGACGCTTCCGGTGCGGGATGAGGACGGCCGCCGCCGCGGCCGCGATGGAGAGCTGTCGGCGCAGGGGGTCGAGCCTGGCCAACTGGGTGTCGAGGGGGGCGATGGCGGCACCGGTCTCGGCGATGAGGCGTGTCCCCACTCGGACGAGTTTGCGCTTCAGGTGCTGCCAGGCATCGTCGACGGTGGGGTCAGGCGCGTCGGCGGTTGCTGTCATGGCGGAGTCGGTCGGTGTGCCGGGTGAGGGCGTCGAGGCGGGTGGCAAGATCGGGATGGCCGGCACCGAGGTGGGGTCGGACGGCCTGAAGGGGTGCTATGAGGTCGGCGGCGTCGGGGCCGCCGAGGGCAGTGGTCAAGGCAGCCTGGGCCGGGCGGGCCGTGGGCGTGAGGTCGGTGAGGGCGGTGATCTGCGCGGTGAGGACGCGCAGGTCGGCGGCGTTGCCGCGGGCCCAGGCGGTGACGCTGCGCTCGGCGGCCCGGCGGTCTCGTACGGCCTTGACCCGTTCGGCGCCCGTCCCGTCCCGGCCAGGGCGCTCGTGGCGGGCTTGAGGCGCAGATTGCGGTTCTCGGCAGCCTGACGGCTGGCGACACCCATCGGGTGGGCGAGGTCGGCCCAGGTGGCGCCTGCGGCGCGGGCGGTCATCCGATGCCTCTGGACGCCTACCGGGTGGGCGAGGAGTACGTGGTCTGCTTCGACCTGCCGAGTGTGGACCCCGAGGCGATCGACATCGACGTCGAGCGGAACGTGCTGACCGTGAAGGCCGAGCGTCGGCCCCGCCGCGAGGGCGAGGACGTGAAGTGGGAGCTGTCCGAACGTCCGCTGGGTGTGTTCTCCCGTCAGGTCATGCTCTCTGACACGCTCGACCCCGAGGGCATCACGGCCGACTACGACGCGGGTGTGCTGACGCTGCGCATCCCGGTCGCGGAGAAGGCCAAGCCTCGGAAGATCGCGATCAGCCACAGCGGCAGCCGCAAGGAGATCAAGGCCTGACCGCCCGGAGCGGGCGGCTGTCCCGCCGGCCCTTCGCGACCGTGCGGGACAGCCTCACGCCCCATCAGCACCCGGGGCGCGGTGCGAGGTTCCAGATGACGTGCTCTGCTGGGCGTGGGCATGTGCAGGAGACCAGGCCAGGGGCCAGTGCCTCGACGTTGAAGAGGCCCGAGAAGGTTTGCCGAGGGGGCATTCCTCACTTACATCGAATTGACGATCAGTCATGTGCTTTACGCGTGGCGATTTCGACACGGCGTACAACGGGCGAGTCCCGATCTGTTCCAAATGATCACCATGCCCTGGTGGTCAGTTTCTGGGCGCGGGCAGACTGAGTGCACGGCGCTGGACCTCAGTGGCTTACTCGCTTCGATGCGGCCGACGATGGGACATCGCGGCCGCAGCCGAAAGGCAGCACCGTTGTGGGTAGTTCCACGGAACTGCCCACAACGGTGCTGCCCAGGTCAGTGGTCGGCGATGGTCATGGTGGTGCAGTGGACCGCACCGCGGGTCTTGATGACCGCCGTGGCGTCGATCGTCACGATCTGCCGGTCGGGGAAGGCGGCACGGTAAGCGTCGAGTGCTGTCTCCTCGTACGTGGTGTCGTCGGTGTAAACCGGGCACGAGGACCGCCCCGTTCACCGCGAGGGAGTTGGTGTAGGAGCGGAACGCGCCGTCGTTGTGCGCTGGCATCGGGACCCGGTGCACCTGGTAGCCGGCCGCGGTGAGCCGGGCGGCGTCGGCATTGAGGACCACGGCGTTGTCCGGGTCGTCGCTCAGGCTGTACGCGCCGACGAGGACGTCCTTGTTGCCCGTGAAGGCCGCGAACGTGTCGACGTGGCCGGTGACTTCGCCCTTGATGGGGTCCAGGAACGTCGTCGCCTTGCAGCCGTACAGCGAGCGGAACATGGTCCGCACGTCCTCCGCCGTCACGTGGTTCGTGACGTTGTACGGGTTGCTGAGGATCGCGTAGGTGACGAGGCAGCCGCCGACTCCGTCGGACAGGAAGTTGCCCCCTTCGGTTCCGATGTCGGCCCGTGTCACCGGCACGTTCCACAGGGCGCCCAGACCGGTGGCGAACGCGTCGCCCTGCGGGCGGTCGGCGTGGTACCTGGTGGAGATGAACCGCTTGCCGCCGTCGGTGGTGCGGGCCACCTCTGTCCCGGTTCAGCGCAACCTTATGGTTTTTTTAGGGAATTCTCCTGAGCGGGGTATCCGGGCTCTGAACCCTCTAGGCTGATTTCTCAGTCGGCTCCATTCTGTCCGGGGCTGGCGGTCGTTGATTCCTATTCCTTATCAGATGGAGTACCCGATGATTAAACGGTGGGGTGTTGGTAAGAGCATTTGCATTGCTTCATTTCGCCACGGCATTGGCGGCGTGCAGCTCGAATGGCGCGGCGTCCGGTCAGGGCTCGACGGCCAAAGCGGCGGACGCGCCGTACGGCACCCGGCGCGCCCGGCCCCGGGACCGTCACCGCCTTCACCGAGTCGGACCGCGTCCTTCGGAGAGGCTGCCGGCGATGCGGCCCGCGACCAAGCCCGTCGCACCGTCCGTGACGCTGTCCGTCATGCCGTCGGCGATCCAGCCACTGATCTCGTCGGTGGTCTCGGTCGTGATCCCGTCCGGGGCGGCGCCGAGCGTTCGGAGCCGGTGCGTCCCATCGTGGCAGCCGTCCCGCGGTGCCGCGTCATTCCCTCGTCGGCCGCGCGAGCCGTGGACCGTTGCGCATGGGTCATCAGCGCGCGGACCACCGAGGCCCACCCGGACCGGTTGCCGAGGGTCGCGCGCGGCCTTGATCCTCCGGGCGCAATGGAGGAAGAGCCCCATGTCATCTTTGAGGAAGAAGCGCCGACCGGGAACGGCCTCCTACGGCCGCCCCCTGGTGAGCCGCGTCCCGAGGTCGTTCGCCACCCTCCTGATCATCGTCGCGATGATCCTCACCGCGGCGGCCCTGGTGTACCCGGTGGCGAAGTCGGCCGGTGCCTATCGCAGCGCCCCGGCGGGCGACGACCAAGAAGTGGTGCAGACGCCCACCGGGCCGCTCACCGCGCTCGACCGTGACTTCGTCAAGCGGGTGCGGCGGGCCGGACTGTGGGAGATCCCCGCAGGCCGGATGGCCGTCGCAAAAGGCGTCAGTCCCGAGGTCAAGGTGGCCGGCGAGCACCTGATTCAAGGTCACACCGACCTCGACAAGGCGGTGTTGGCCGCCGCCCAGACCCTGAACCTGGACATGCCCAGCGCGCCAACGGCCCAGCAGCAGGGCTGGCTCAAGCAGTTGGACGCCGCGCAGGGCCGGGAGTTCGACGAACTCTTCGCGAACATCCTGCGCAACGCCCACGGGCAGGTGTTCGCGGTCGTGGCCCAGGTGCGCGCCGGCACCCAGAACTCCACGATCCGGGATCTGGCGAACACGGCCAACGGCACGGTGCTCGACCACATGAACGTCCTGGAGGACACCCGACTCGTCAAGTTCGACGAGCTCACCCCGCTGCCGAGCGGTTCGGCTGCTCCGTCCGCGAGCGGCCCGCCGTCGCCTGCCGGATCGACCCGCTAGGCGGCGACCCAGCTGAAGGCTGTCCGCGGCCTGCTCGGCAGGCCTGATCACGTCTAAGGAGTATGAAGAACATGAAGTCTCGTAAACGTGGCACGGCGAAGAGGAGGGCCGGTGCCCTGCTGCTGGCGGGGATCCTGGGTACCGGCGCCGTGGGGACGGTAGCGGCGGTGGCCTTCGCCGGCGAGCGTCCCTGGAGTGCGCGGTCGGCGTCCCCGCAGCTCGGCACCGTCGCCTGCGCCGACGCCAGCGTGGCCCTGAACGAGGTGCCGGAAGCGTCCCAGGACACGGTCGACAAGAACCTCGCCGAGCTCGACGTCCAGGTGGCGGACGCGTACAACCGACTGGCTGCTCCCGCCCCGGGCGACAACGAGAACCGCGTCATGGGCGATCTCGCCAGCAAGCGCGCAAACACCCTGAAGAAGCTGGCGGACAGCGCCGGTCCGGACTCCGGTCTGCCGAAGGACCTCTCGGGCATGGCGAAGTGCACAGTCCGACGCGACCTGGTGGCTCAGGACGCGGCCAAGGGGTTCAGTGCCGACGGCGTGGGCGGCGCCGCCGTCGCCCAGACCAAGGCGGCGGCGCAGGCGAAGTCCCTCCCCAAGAACGGGTTCGTCGACATCAAGAGCGTGTCCCCGAACGTCCCGGCGCCCGTCAAGAAGGGGTGGGCCACCGGCTCCTTCACGTCCCAGTGCGGGCGCAACGAGAACCGCCACCTCAACCCCGACAACGTGATCGTCGCCCCCGGTGTGAGCAACGGGGCGCACCACATGCACGACTACGTGGGGAACGTGGCCACGGACGCGTTCGCCTCCAACAACAAACTCGCCGCCTCGGGCACCACGTGCACCAACGGCGACGGGTCGGCGTACTACTGGCCCGTCCTGCGCGTCTTCGACGGCACCAACGAGAAGGACGCCAAGGCGCCCGGTGGTGGCAAGGACAAGAACGTGGGACGGATCCTTCAGCCGGCCGAGGCGAACATCACGTACACCTCCAGCGTCGGGAACCCCGTCCAGCCGATGAAGCGGTTCCTGCGCATCATCACCGGCGACGCCAAGGCCTTCACCAACGGGCCGGCGAACGCCCATGCGTCGTGGAGCTGCACCGGCTTCGAGAACCGCCAGGTCGTCGACAAGTACCCGATCTGCCCGCAGGGGAGCAGGGTCGTCCGGACGCTGAAGTTCCCGGACTGCTGGGACGGCAAGAACATCGACAGCGCCAACCACCGGACCCACACCGCGTTCTCCGACAAGTCGGGCGCGTGCCCGAAGAACTTCAAGGCGATCCCGCAACTGACGGAGCGCATCGCCTACGACGTACCGGTCGGGGTCCGGTTCGGCGTCGACAGCTTCCCCGAACAGCTCCACAACCCGATCACCGATCACGGTGACTCCATCAACAACATGAACCAGGGTCTGCTGGACCAGATGGTCAGTTGCATCAACCAGGGGCGTCGCTGCGGGTGACCCACCCCTTCCGAGGCGGGGCGGCGATCGCGACTCCCGCGCCGTCGGTGTCGGGATCCCGACATCCGATTCGACAGCAGGTTCAGGACGAGGCCGGAGGGCTCAGCAATGGTGAGAGGGCAGCGGCGGCGGTCACGGCGGTTCGGCCCGGTGCCGCGGGGCGTCGAGCGGACCGGCCGGGCGCGCGCGGCGGCCGGGGGCGAGCAGCCCGCGGAGGGCGGCCGCGAACGGCGGGGCCCGTGGTCGCTCCTGCCGCCGCTGGCGGCGGGCCTGGCTGTGACGGCCATCGTCGTCAACCCCGCTCTTCAGTCGTTCCTGACGTACGCCGTCGGGGTGCTCGCACTCGTGTCGTTCACCTCCGCGGTCCTGTGGGGGCTGGTGGCGACCGACCGGCTGATCCTGCGGCCGGCCCACCGGCTCGTCGCGCAGACCGTCCACCGTGCGATGGGCGTCGCGGGCGTCGTCTTCCTGGTCCTGCACGTCTGGATGAAGCTGATCGTCGGACAGATCGGCGCGCTCGCGGCCTTCGTGCCCTTCGCCGACCCGGCCCGACCGGTGCTCTTCGGACTGGGAACCGTCGCCGGCTACCTGTTCCCCGCGGTGGCGCTCGCCGGGGCGGTCCGCGGGCGGCTCGCCCGCTCGGGTGACGCGCGCCGGTGGAGGGTCATCCACCTCTGCTCGTACCCGGCCTGGGGCGCGGGCCTGGTCCACGGACTGCAATCGGGCCGGCTCGCGGCCTCCTGGGTGGTGCTGCTGTACGGCGTGGCCGTCGTGGGCGTGATCGTCGCGCTCACGCTCAGGCTGGTCCTCCAGGACCGCGGCGGCCCGCGCAAGGTCCCCGCCCGGCCACTCGGACCGGAGGCCGGCGACCCCGAGGTCACCGTCCGCCTGCCACTGGCCACGAGCCCCGAGACCACCGTCCCACGCGTTCCGGTGGCCGCAGGGCAGGCTATGGCTGCCGGGCCGGGCCTGGTCGGCGTCGGCATCGGGTTCGGACGTGGGCGGCAGGACGGGTGAGCGGCTTCCCCGCACCCGTCGTCTGGTTCGGACAGCCGGTCCTGTTCGCCGGCCTGGAGAGCCTGGACCGGGTCGACTACCGCTCCCACCTGGTGGTCCACGGCCAGCTGCCGGCACTGCGTGCGGAGGAGCTGGC
>NZ_JBEOSA010000107.1:0-19129 GCF_040302625.1 Kitasatospora sp. NPDC097643
GCAAGGCTAAAACTCAAAGGAATTGACGGGGGCCCGCACAAGCAGCGGAGCATGTGGCTTAATTCGACGCAACGCGAAGAACCTTACCAAGGCTTCACCACGGCCGCGGCCTGGTCGACCACCGAGCGGCCCTTCTTCGCCTTGACCCCCGAGGCGCGCAGCCCGTGCGTCGCGGTGACGGTCGACATCCGCTCGTCGACCAGCCGCACCGGCACCGGGTAGAGCCGGTTGGCCAGCCGCGCCGCGTACGCGCGGACCTTCTCCGCCGCCGGGCCCTCCTTGCCGCTCAGCGAGCGCGGCAGCCCGACGATCACCTCCATCGCGTCGTACTCCTCGACGATGGCGGCGATCCTGGCCTGCGACTTCACGCCGGCCGGGACGGTCTCCACGGGCGTGGCGAGCACCCCGTCGGGGTCGCAGGACGCGACCCCGATCCGGGCGTCCCCGACGTCGACGGCGATCCGCCGCCCCCGTCGGAACGGGCGCTCCTCCTGGACGGGCTCCATCAGCTGGCGCGCTCCGCGACCAGGCCGCGCACCGCGGCGATGGCCTCGCCGACCGCGGCCGGGTTGCTGCCGCCGCCCTGGGCGACGTCGTCCTTGCCGCCACCGCCGCCGCCGAGGGTCTTGGCGGCCACGCGGACCAGCTCGCCGGCCTTGACGCCCCGGCCGCGGGCGTCCTCGTTGGTGGCGATCACGGTCAGCGGGCGGTCGTTCGCCACGGTGAAGGCGGCGACCACGGCCGGGCGCGAGCCGAGGCGGCCGCGCACGTCCAGGACGAGCTTGCGCAGCTCGTCCGCGCCCACGCCGTCGGCGACCTGCGCGGCCACCACGGAGATCCCGTGCACGTCCTCGGCCGAGTCGGCCAGGCCCGCCGCGGCGGCCAGCACCTTCTCGGCGCGGAAGCGCTCGATCTCCTTCTCGGCGTCCTTGAGCTTGGCGAGCATGCCCGAGATCTTCTCCGGCAGCTCCTCCGGGCGGCCCTTGACCAGCTCGGTGAGCTGGGCGACCACGGTGTGCTCGCGGGCGAGGAACTTGTACGCGTCGACGCCGACCAGCGCCTCGACCCGGCGCACGCCGGAGCCGATCGAGGACTCGCCGAGCAGCTTCACCAGGCCCAGCTGGGCGGTGTTGCCGACGTGCGTGCCACCGCACAGCTCCTTGGAGAAGTCGCCGATGGTGACGACCCGGACCTCGTCGCCGTACTTCTCGCCGAACATCGCGATGGCGCCGGCCTTGCGGGCCTGGTCCATCGTCATGACCTCGGCGGTGACCTCCAGCTCGCGGCCCAGCACGTCGTTGATCTTCTGCTCGACGTCGACCAGCACGCTGCCCGGGACGGCGGCGGGCGAGCCGAAGTCGAAGCGGAAGCGGCCGGGGGCGTTCTCCGAACCGGCCTGGGCGGCCGTCGGGCCGAGCGCGTCGCGCAGCGCCTGGTGGGTCAGGTGGGTGGCCGAGTGGGCGCGGGCGATCGCCCGGCGGCGGTCGATGTCGATCGTGGCGTACGCCGAGGCGCCGAGCACGACCTCGCCGAACAGCACGCCGCCGGAGTGCACGACGACGCCCGGGACGGGCTGCTGCACGTCGCGGATCTCCACCACCGCGCCGGACTCCAGCCGGATCCGGCCCTGGTCGGCGAGCTGGCCACCGCCCTCGGCGTAGAACGGGGTGCGGTCGAGGATGATCTCGACCTCGTCGCCCTCGGAGGCGGCCGGCGCCGGAACGCCGTCCACCAGCAGGCCGACCACGGTGGCCTCGCCCTCGGTGAGGGTGTAGCCGGTGAAGACGCTGGCACCGCTCTTGTCGGCGACCTCGCGGTACGCGGCGACGTCGGCGTGACCCATCTTCTTGGCCTTGGCGTCCGCCTTGGCGCGGTCCCGCTGCTCCTGCATCAGGCGGCGGAAGCCGGCCTCGTCCACCTGGAGGCCCTGCTCCTCGGCCATCTCCAGGGTGAGGTCGATCGGGAAGCCGTAGGTGTCGTGCAGCTTGAAGGCCTGGTCGCCGGAGAGGACGGCGCCGCCGGACTGCTTGGTCTCGGTGACCGCGGCGTCCAGCAGGCTGGTGCCCGCCTTCAGGGTCTGGAGGAAGGCCACCTCCTCGGCGATGACGACCGTCTCGATGCGCTTGCGCTCGGTCTCCAGCTCCGGGTACTGCGGGGCCATCGCCTTGATGGCGGTGTCGATGAGCTCCTTGGCCACCGGCTCGGTGGCGCCCAGCAGGCGCATGTTGCGGATGGCGCGGCGCAGGATGCGGCGCAGCACGTAGCCGCGGCCCTCGTTGCCGGGGGTGACGCCGTCGCCGACCAGCATCAGCGCGGTGCGGATGTGGTCGGTGACCACGCGCAGCGAGACGTCCGACTTGTGGTCGGCGCCGTAGGTGTGGCCGGTCAGCGCGGCGGCGTGGTCGAGGATCATCCGGCTGGTGTCGATCTCGAAGAGGTTGTCGACGCCCTGGAGGATGGCGGCGAGGCGCTCCAGGCCGAGGCCGGTGTCGATGTTCTTGCTCGGCAGGTCGCCGAGGATCTCGAAGCCGTCCTTGCCGTCGCCGTGGCCGCGCTCGTACTGCATGAAGACCAGGTTCCAGATCTCCAGGTAGCGCTCGCCGTTGACCGCCGGGCCGCCCTCCTCGCCGTACGCGGGGCCGCGGTCGTAGTTGATCTCCGAGCACGGGCCGCACGGGCCGGGGACGCCCATCGACCAGAAGTTGTCCTTCATGCCGAGGCGCTGGATCCGCTCGGACGGGACGCCGATGACGTCACGCCAGATCTGCTCCGCCTCGTCGTCGTCCTTGTAGACGGTGATCCAGAGCTTCTCCGGCTCCAGGCCGTAGCCGCCGTCCGCGACGGGAGTGGTGAGCAGCTCCCAGGCGAACTTGATGGCGCCTTCCTTGAAGTAGTCGCCGAAGGAGAAGTTGCCGCACATCTGGAAGAAGGAGCCGTGCCGGGTGGTCTTCCCGACCTCCTCGATGTCCAGGGTGCGCACGCACTTCTGGACGCTGGTGGCGCGCGAGAACTGCGGCTTGATCTCACCCAGGAAGTAGGGCTTGAACGGCACCATGCCGGCGTTGACCAGCAGCAGGGTGGGGTCGTCGGCGACCAGGGACGCCGACGGAACGACGGTGTGGCCGCGCTCCTCGAAGAAGCGCAGCCAGCGGCGGCGGATCTCAGCCGACTCCATTAGTGGTCCTTCCGGTTCGGGGTGCCGTCCCGCGGCGGCAGGGCGCGGCGGGACGGGTTTTCGATGGCTTGGGGGGTCTGGCGGGCACTGCGGGACGGGGGCAGGGCGGCGGCCGGGCTGCCGGGCGCCGCCGAGATAGCTCGGTACTGCGGCTCGCCCCGGAGGGCCCGGCGCTGCCGGGGCTCGACGACGGCGGTGCCGTGCAGCCCGAGGTCGTCGCGCAGCTGCTCCTCGCGCTCGGCCATGCCGGCCCGCACGTCCTGCGCGAACTGCTTGGCCAGGTCGCCCAGGTGCAGCGCGCCGCGCGCGGCGGTGCCGGACAGGTTGTCCGGGGTGAGCCGCTGCACGGCCTCGTTGGCCTTGTTCATGGCCCAGACGGTGGCGCCGGCGCCGACCGCCATCCAGAAGATGCGTCGCACCACGTCGTCAGCCCCTCACCGCACGCCGGACCCGCGAGAGCAGGCCGTTCCTGGGCGCGGTCGCGGCACGCACCTCGGCCCGGATCAGCCGGGCCAGCTCCTCGCGCTCGCCCGCCTGGGCGGGCACGGTCGGCAGGCCGCCCTGCTGCTTGGCGACGGCCTTGCGGACGCCGTAGCTGAAGGCCGCGACCTTCACCAGCGGCCCGCCCAGCGTGGCCGCGACGGTGGAGGACAGCGCGTTGGCGTTGGCGGCGGCGTCCTGCACGTTGGCGGTGATCTCGTCGACCCGCTCCAGCTGCTGGTTGGCGCTGCGCACCGCGGCGCCCGCGTCGGTCAGCAGCGGGACGGCCTGTTCGGTGACCGCGGAGACCAGGACGGTGGCCTCCTTCAGCACCCGCGAGAGCCGGACCAGCACCACGGCGAGCAGGGTGACCAGGACCGCCCAGAACACGGCGACGAGCAATCCGGCCAGCTCTCCCACGGACACCTTTGCGCGCTCCCTCGCCTTGCTGTTTCCCGAAAGGAACCCTATCGCGCCGACGCGCGGTTTCCGGACCGGGTTACGGCCGGTGATCCGGTCGGGTGTACGAACCGCGCGCGTAACCTACCGTTCGGTCACCTCGTTCTGCCAGGCGGGCCGTCGCCCGTACGGCCCGACACACGTCCGGGCCGTGGCGGTCCGGGCCGGAACACGGGGAGCACCGCTTGGCCGTCGACTGGACAGCACAGCCCGGGGAGGCCGCGGCGTGGCCGCGCGGGACGGAGCCCGGCCGGCTGCCGGCCGAGGTCACCGGCTTCGTCGGGCGGCAGCACGAACTGACCGAGCTGGCCCGCCTGTTGGCCGCCGCCCGGCTGGTCACGGTGACCGGGACCGGCGGGGTCGGCAAGAGCCGGCTGGCGCTGCGCGCGGCGGCCCGGGCGGCCGGCGCCTTCCCGGACGGCACCTGGCTGGTGGACGTGGCCCCGGTGCAGGATCCGCTGCTGCTGGGCCACGCCGTCCTGGAGGCGCTGCGGCTGACCGACGGCACCGCCCGGCCGCCGCTGGACGTGCTGACCGGGCAGCTGGCCGGCCGGCGCCTGCTGCTGGTGCTGGACGGCTGCGAGCACCTGGTGGAGGCCTGCGCGGAGCTGGTGGACGCCCTGCTGCGGGCGCTGCCCGGGCTGCGGGTGCTGGCCACCAGCCGGGCCGCGCTGCGGGCCGGCGGCGAGCACCTGCTGACCCTGGCGCCGCTGCCGGTCGGCCCCCTGCCGGCGGGCCCGCCGGCCAAGGACCGGGCCCACCCGGGCACGCTGCCGGACGCGGTGCGGCTGTTCGCCGAGCGGGCCCGCGAGGTGCTGCCGTCCTTCGAGGTGACCGAGGCGAACACCGAGGCGGTCGGCCTGCTCTGCCGCCGGCTGGACGGCATCCCGCTGGCCGTGGAGCTGGCGGCGGTGCGGCTGCGGGCGCTGTCGGTGGAGCAGATCACCGCCCGGCTGGACGACCGGTTCCGGCTGCTCACCGGAGGCGCCCGGACGGCCCTGCCGAGACACCAGACGCTGCGGACCACGATCGGCTGGAGTCACGAGCTCTGCACGGTGCAGGAACGTTTATTCTGGGCCCGCCTGTCGGTCTTCGCCGGCGGCTTCGACCTGGAGGCCGCCGAGTACGTCTGCGCCGGCGAGGGCATCGAGGCCGAGGACGTGCTCGACCTGCTCACCGAACTCGTCGCCAAATCCGTGGTGATGCGCGAGGACAGCGCCTTCGGCGTCCGCTTCCGGCTGCTGGACACCCTGCGCGAGTACGGCGGCCACTGGCTGCGCGCGGCCGGCGAGGAACACCGGCTGCTGCGCCGCCACCGGGACTGGTACCTGGGCGTGGCCACCTGGGGCGAGGTCGAGTGGTTCGGATCCCGGCAGGCGGAGACCGCCGAACGCACCGAGCTCGCCCACACCAACCTGCGCGCGGCCCTGGAGTTCTGCCTGGCCGAGCCCGGCGAGGAGCAGATCGCCCTGCTGCTGGCCGGCACGCTCTGGTTCTACTGGGTCGGCTGCGGCCACCTCGGCGAGGGCCGGCACTGGCTGGACCGCGCGCTCGCCCTGGACCGCTCCCCGACCGAGGCCCGCGCCAAGGCGCTCTGGGTGACCGGCTACATGGCCACCCTCCAGGGCGACCTGGAGGCGGCCCGCCCAGCCCTGGAGGAGTGCCGCCGCCAGGCCCTGGACACCGGCGACGACCGGGCGCTCGCCTACGCCGTCCACAGACAGGGCTGCGCGGCCCTGATCGGCGACGAACCGGCCCGCGCCGCCGAGCTGTTCGAGGAGGCGCTCTGGCACTACCGCAGCATCGGCGAGCTCAACAGCAACGTCCTGATGGCCATGTTCGAGCTGGGCATCGCCTACCTCTTCCAGGGCGACCAGGAGAGCGGCGAGCTCTGGATGGGCCAGGCCCGGGAGCTGTGCGAGGAGCACGGCGAGCAGTGGGCGTACGCGTACGTGCTGTACGCGATGGCCTACTCGCACTGGCTGGACGGCGCCGTGCGCGCGGCCCGCGCCCTGGCCCGGGAGTGCGTCCGGCTCAACCACCTGTTCCACGACCTGCTGGGCATCGTGCTGGGGATCGACCTGCTGGCACTGCTGGAGACCGAGCCCAGCGGCCCGGACACCCCGGGCAACCTGTGCGAGGCCCGGGTGCTCCAGGGCGCCGCGCACCGGATCTGGCGCACCGTCGGCACGCCGTTCCTGGGCTCGCGCTCCTTCTTCGGCCCGCACCAGGAGTGCGCCGAGCGGGCCCGGGCCGGCCTGACCGAGCAGGAGTACGAGGACTGCTACGAGGCCGGCGCCCGGCTCGACCTGGACGCCGCGGTCTCCCGGGCGCTGGGCGGCGGCGGGGCCGCCGACGGCCCCGGACCGGGGCCCGGGCCGCACGCGGTGCCGCCCGCGCCGGCCCCCTCGCCGGTCCGGAATAGTTGAAACTTGTCCGTTGCTTGAGGGGGCAAGGAACCACCCGGAAGGAGCCCCCCGTGGCCGTCCAGACCGCCGCCGACGAGTACCGCCTCGCGAAGTTCCACTTCGAGTCCAAGTCGTACAGCGACGCCGCCCGCATGCTGGAGGGCGTGCTGGCCGAGGAGCCGGCCAACCTCTCCGTCCGGCTGCTGCTCGCCCGCAGCTACTACCACTCCGCCCAGCTCGGCCGCGCCGAGGCCGAACTGCGCCGGATCCTCGACGCCGACCCGGCCGAGGACTACGCCCGGCTGATGCTCGGCCGCACCCTGGAGCGCCAGGGCCGCGCCGCGGAGGCCCGCCCGCACCTGCGGCTGGCCGCCGCGATGACCGGCGAGAGCCTCTGACGACGCCCCGGGAACGGGGCGAGCCCCCGCCGCCTCGGAAGGCGACGGGGGCTCGCTGGGGTACCGCAGGTGCGGGACCAGCCGCGGGTCAGCGCGAGTAGTACTCGACGACCAGCTGCTCGTCACAGATCACCGGGACCTCCTTGCGCTGCGGCGCACGGTCCAGGCGGAAGGCCAGGGCCTTCAGGTTGACCTCGAGGTACTTCGGGGTCTGGCCCTCGCCCGCGTAGCCACCCTCACGGGCGACCTGGAACGGGACCTTCTCCTTGCTGCGCTCGCGGACGGTGACCACGAAGCCCGGCTTCATCTGGAACGACGGCTTGTTGACCTTGCCACCGTTGACCTCGATGTGGCCGTGGACGACCATCTGACGGGCCTGGTAGATGGTGCGGGCGATGCCCGAACGCAGCACCAGCGAGTCCAGACGGGTCTCCAGCTCGGCGACGAGCGCCTCACCGGTCTTGCCCTCGGCCTTCTTCGCGCGGTCGAACGCACGCGACAGCTGCTTCTCGCTCAGGTCGTACTGGGCGCGAAGACGCTGCTTCTCGAGCAGACGGACCTTGTAGTCCGAGTTCTGCTTGCGGCCACGGCCGTGCTGGCCGGGCGGGTACGGGCGGGCCTCGAAGTACTTGACGGACTTCGGGGTCAGCGGCACGCCGAGCGCACGCGCGATCTTGACCTTGGGACGCTTCTGGTTCGCCATGAACCAAACCTTCCTTGCTTACGAATACGGCTTCACCAGGTGTTGACGGAGGTCGCATCTCGCGACCCGGAGAAAACCCCGCCGTCTGCGCGACGGGATCAGCCGCTCTCCGGAGCCGGGCACGAATGTGCTTGTCACACGGAACAGCCCAGAACCTGGGCCGCCCGCGACACCGAAACGGTGCGCGACGCTCCTGGTGCGGACCTCCCGGAGGAGGCCTACGGCCGGTGTCCCGCTGGTGCGGCCGGTCGGCTGGGTCTCCCCCGCCGCCGTCCCGGGACATGGCACTCCGATCGAGTATACCGGGCGGATCACTGCCCCTTGAGCCGCCCCCGCGTCCACTCCACCACGTCCGCGTACCGGGCCTCGCCGCCCCGCCGGGTCGGCTGGTAGTACTCCTTGCCGTGCACCGCGTCCGGCGCGTACTGCTGCGCCGCGATGCCCTCCGGCAGGTCGTGCGGGTACTGGTAGCCCTGGCCGTGGCCGAGCTTGCCCGCCCCGCCGTAGTGCGCGTCCCGCAGGTGCGGCGGCACCGCGCCCGCCAGGCCCTGCCGGACGTCCGCCAGCGCCGCGTCGATCGCCAGGTAGGCCGCGTTCGACTTGGGCGCCAGGGCCAGCGCGATCGCCGCCTGGGACAGGATGATCCGCGCCTCCGGGAAGCCGATCAGCGCCACCGCCTGGGCCGCCGCGACCGCCGTCGGCAGCGCCGTCGGGTCCGCCAGGCCGACGTCCTCGCTGGCCGAGATCATCAGCCGGCGGGCGATGAACCGCGGGTCCTCGCCCGCCTCGATCATCCGGGCCAGGTAGTGCAGGGTGGCGTCCACGTCGCTGCCGCGGATCGACTTGATCAGCGCGCTCGCCACGTCGTAGTGCTGGTCGCCGTCCTTGTCGTAGCGGACCGCCGCCTGGTTCACCGCCGTCTCGGTGGTGGCCAGCGTGATGCCCGCCTCGCCCTTCTCCAGGGCCGCACCGGCCGCCGCCTCCAGCGTGGTGAGCGCCCGCCGGGCGTCCCCGCCGGCCAGCCGCACCAGATGGTCCTCGGCCTCCGCGGTCAGCTCCAGCGCGCCGCCCAGCCCGCGCTCGTCGGCCACCGCGCGGCGCAGCAGCGCGCGGATGTCCTCGTCGGTGAGCGACTCCAGGGTGAGCAGCAGCGACCGGGACAGCAGCGGGGAGATCACCGAGAAGTACGGGTTCTCGGTGGTGGCCGCGATCAGGGTGACCCAGCGGTTCTCCACCGCCGGTAGCAGCGAGTCCTGCTGGGCCTTGGAGAAGCGGTGGATCTCGTCCAGGAAGAGCACCGTCTCCCGGCCGCTCATGCCGACCGCCCGCCGGGCGCCGTCGATCACCGCCCGGACCTCCTTGACCCCGGCGGTGATCGCGGACAGCTCGACGAAGCGGCCCTCCACGGCCTGGCTGATCACGTGCGCGAGGGTGGTCTTGCCGGTGCCGGGCGGGCCCCAGAGGATCACCGAGCTGGTCGCCGCCGGCCCGCGCGAGCCCGCGACCAGCCGGCGCAGCGGCGAGCCGGGCTTCAGCAGCTGCCGCTGCCCGGCCACCTCGTCCAGGGTGCGCGGGCGCATCCGCACGGCCAGCGGGGCCCGGCCCGGCTCCCGGCTCTGGCGTTCCTCGGCGGCGGCGGTGAAGAGGTCCGGTTCGTCCACACCGGAAGCCTATGCGAGCACGCCGACACACCCGCCCGGGTCAGGGCTAATCCTGCGAGGGGCGGTCCAGCAGGACCACCTCGAACTCCTCGACCGAGCGCACCGTCACGCCCGCGGCGGCGGTGATCCTGGCCCGGGCCTCGGCCTGCGGGCCGCGCGAGGCCGCCAGTGCGGCCTGGTCCCGGAAGACCGCACCCACCGAGGCGCGGCCCCGGTCGCGCTGGATCAGCAGGGCGCCGCCGACGAAGCCGTCCATCTGCTGGAGCCTGGGCAGGCCCTTCTCCCGGAAGAGCTCGACCAGCCCGTCCGCCGCGGCCGGGTCGAAGTCGGCCCGCACCAGCCGGAAGCCACCGCCGGGGCCGCCCTCCCCGGGCGGGGCGAACACCGCGGCCTCCCAGACGTCGGTGGCCGCCGTCCCGCCGAAGGGCGCCACCAGTTCGGCCCGCCGCTCGCGCAGCCGCTCGTCGCTGGCCCGCTCGGCCTGCGCGCTCTCCCACCAGGAGCCCATGGTGAACACCCCGAGCTCCCGGTTGGCGAACAGCCCGAAGCCCCGGTAGCCGGGCTCGGCCGTGAGCAGGCCGAGCGCCTCGCCGCGCAGTCCGTCGAGCGCCAGGTCGAGGCGGGCCGGGTCGCCGGTGAAGTAGCCGGTGCGTACGAACATGGGCGGAGTCTCCTGACGTCCGGCGGGCGCCGCGCCGGGCGCCCGCGCCGTGCTGGTCAGGTCCATCGCACGGCCTGGCCCCGGCCGCGGCAAGGCCACACGGCCATTCGGAGGACGTCCGGGTACGGTGCCCTACCCCAGCCCGGCCGCGTGGTCCGGGATGTACTTCTGGAGGTCGCGCGGCGGCCGCTGGTAGCCGCGCGGGGCCGGGCGGGGCGGCAGGTCCACCTCGGGAGCGGTGATCTCGTGGTACGGCACGGTGGAGAGCAGGTGGGCGATCATGTTGATCCGGGCCCGGCGCTTGTCGTCGCTCTCCACCACGTGCCAGGGCGAGTCCGGGGTGTCGGTGTAGACGAACATCTCGTCCTTGGCCCGCGAGTACTCCTCCCAGCGGGTGAGCGACTCGACGTCCATCGGGGAGAGCTTCCAGCGCTTCATCGGGTCCTCCAGCCGGGCCCGGAACCGCCGCTCCTGCTCGGTGTCGCTCACCGAGAACCAGTACTTGCGCAGCAGGATGCCCGCCTCGATCAGCATCCGCTCGAAGGTCGGGCACTGGTGCAGGAACTGCCAGTACTCCTCGTCGGTGCAGAAGCCCATCACCCGCTCGACGCCGGCCCGGTTGTACCAGCTGCGGTCGAACAGCACGATCTCCCCGGCGGCCGGCAGCTCCTCGACGTACCGCTGGAAGTACCACTGGCTCTTCTGCCGCTCGGTCGGGGTCGGCAGCGCCGCGACCCGGGCGATGCGCGGGTTGAGATACTCCGTCACCCGCTTGATCGCGCCGCCCTTTCCGGCCGCGTCCCGCCCCTCGAAGACCACCACCAGCCGGGCCCCCTCGACCCGCACCCACTCCTGGAGCTTCACCAGCTCCTGCTGGAGCCGCAGCAGCTCCCGCTCGTACGACTTGCGCGCCAGTCGCTGCCCCTCGGCCACCCGGGACTCCTCCGTCCACCCGTTCCTGATGAACCCTCACGGTAGGCGCCGGCAGCCGGTTCCGCAGGTCGTGGCGCCCGTGTGCGGCAGCGGCGGCCCCCTGAACCGCCGCTGCCGGACTCCCCCGTCGGGTCGGCGCGAGACCGAACGATCAACCTTGGCCCACACCTGCCGAGCGGGTCCAATTTCCCGTTCCATAACCTTGGGGCATGGATGTCGACACCCGTCTGCTGCGCAGCTTCGCCGCGGTCTGCGAGGAGGGGCAGCTGACGGCCGCGGCGGCCCGGCTGTTCGTCTCCCAGCCGACGCTGACCAAGCAGATCCGCCAGCTGGAGACCCTGCTCGGGGTCGAGCTGTTCGAGCGCTCGCGGCACGGCATGGCGCCCACCCCGGCCGGCCGCGCGCTGGCCGCGCACACCGGCGCGATGCTGGCCGGCTGGGACGACGCGCTGCGCGCCACCCGGGCGGCGGCCGCCGAGCAGGGCTCGGTGCTGCGGGTGGGGTTCGAGGGCGGGATCGTCAATCTGATGAGCCGGAGCACGGTCATCGACTTCGCCCGGCGGATGCCCGGCTGGCAGGTGGAGCTGCGGCAGAACAACTGGTTCGACCCGACCTCGGGTCTGGCCACCGGGGAGATCGACCTCACGCTCTGGCACGGCCCGCCGTGGCTGTCCGAGCAGTACAACGCGGCCGTGCTCGGCCAGGAGGCGCGGGTCGCGGCGCTGCCCGCCGGACACCGGTTGGCCGCCCGGGCCGAACTGCGCTTCGAGGACCTGGTGGACGAACCGTTCGTGGCGATCCCGCACGAGGCCGGGCACTGGCGCGACTACTGGCTGGCGGTCCGGGAGCGGGGTGGTCGTCCGGTGCGGATCGGCGCGGTGGCGCACAACACCGACGAGTGGCTGGCCGCGGTGGTGTGCGGCCAGGGGATCGGATTCGCACCGGAGACGATGAGCCGGCTGGCCGCGCGGGACGACGTGGCGTACCGGCCGGTGGTGGGGCTCAGCCCGAGCCAGGTCGGGCTGTACTGGCCGAAGGACCGCGAACTCACGCCGGCGATGGCCGCGTTCGTGCGCAGCTGCCGGGCCACGGTGTTCTTCGGCGCAGCGGTCTAGACCGGCAGGTCTAGACCGTCGCGACGAAAGGTTCCGGGTAGCGGCAGAGCCCGCGCGGCCCGCCGTCGTACGCCGGCAGCGGCAGCGCCTGGAAGTAGGCCTCCGGCACCTCGAACGGGCCGCTGACCTCGTGCCGCCCGGCCGGGGTGAAGCCGAACCGCCCGTAGTACCCGGGGTCGCCGAGCACGACCACGAGCTTCTCCCCCGCCTCCTCGGCCGCCGACAGCGCGGCCCGGACGACGAGTTCGCCGACGCCCTTGCGCTGCCACTCGGGCGCGACCGCGACCGGCGCGAGCGCCAGACCCGCACCGTCCTCGCCGACCTGAAGCCGAGTCAGCAGCGCGTGCCCGATCACCAGCCCGGACTCGTCGACCGCGACCACCGACAGCCCGGGCAGCCAGGCCGGATCGCGGCGCAGCGCGTCCACCAGGTCCGCCTCGTCCGGGCCGGGGAACGCGGCCATGTGGACGCGTCTGGTGGCCGGGGCGTCCTCCGGACATTCGACTCTGGTTGTCACCTGCATTGAGTCAACCCTCCCTGTGTCACACGCCGTTGTGGACCGGCCCCGGACGGTGGGTGGACCGTCCGGGGCCGTTGCAGGTTAGCGGATGCGAAATCCGCGGATGCGAAATCCGATGTGGCGTCAGGCCTTGGGCTGTGCCTCGGACTTGGCGTCCTCGCGGAGCTTCGGCTGGGCGTCCACGCCGGCCTCGCGGCGCTGCGCCGGGGTGATCGGGGTCGGGGCGCCGGTCAGCGGGTCGCCACCGGTGGACGTCTTCGGGAAGGCGATGACGTCCCGGATGGTGTCGTACCCGCCCAGCAGCGTGACGATCCGGTCGAGGCCGAAGGCGACGCCACCGTGCGGCGGCGGGCCGTAGTTGAAGGCGTCGAGCAGGAAGCCGAACTGCGAGGCCGCCTCCTCCTCGGAGAGGCCGATCGCGTCGAACGCCCGCTTCTGCACGTCCCGCTGGTGGATACGGATCGAACCGCCGCCCAGCTCCGAGCCGTTGAGCACCAGGTCGTAGGCGTTGGACAGGGCCGAACCGGGGTCGGTGTCGAAGCTGGCCAGCGACTCGGCGGTCGGCGCGGTGAACGGGTGGTGCACCGCGTGCCAGCCCTGGAACGCGCCCTTGTCGTCCTCGATCGGCTCGAACATCGGGAAGTCGACGACCCAGAGGAAGGCCCACTGCGACTCGTCGATCAGCTCGCAGCGGCGGCCGATCTCCAGGCGGGCGGCGCCCAGCAGCTCCTGCGAGGGGCGCTGCTTGCCGGCCGCGAAGAAGATCGCGTCGCCGTTCTTGGCGCCGGCGGCGGCGGCCAGGCCTGCCAGGTGCTCCTCGGAGAGGTTCTTGGCGACGGGGCCGCGCAGCTCACCGGTCTCGGCGTCGATGACGACGTAGGCGAGGCCGCGGGCGCCGCGCGCCTTGGCCCAGTCCTGCCAGGCGTCGAGCGCCTTGCGCGGCTGGGAGGCACCGCCCGGCATGACCACGGCGCCGACGTACGGGGCCTGGAAGACGCGGAACTCGGTGCCCTTGAAGTACTCGGTGAGGTCGGTGAGTTCCTGGCCGAAGCGGACGTCCGGCTTGTCGGAGCCGTAGCGGGACATGGCGTCCGCGTAGGTCATCCGGGGCAGCGGGTTGGGGATCTCGTAGCCGTGCACCTCGCGCCAGATGGCGCCGACGATCTTCTCGCCGAGGGCCAGGATGTCCTCCTGGTCGACGAAGGAGGCCTCGATGTCCAGCTGGGTGAACTCCGGCTGGCGGTCGGCGCGGAAGTCCTCGTCGCGGAAGCAGCGGGCGATCTGGTAGTAGCGCTCCATGCCGGCCACCATCAGCAGCTGCTTGAACAGCTGGGGCGACTGCGGCAGCGCGTACCAGTGGCCGGGCTGAAGGCGGACCGGGACGAGGAAGTCGCGGGCGCCCTCGGGGGTGGAGCGGGTGAGGTACGGCGTCTCGATGTCGAGGAAGTCGTTCTCCTCCATCACCCGGCGGATGATGTTGTTGACCTTCGAGCGCAGCCGCAGGCCCTTGGCCGGGCCCTCACGGCGCAGGTCCAGGTAGCGGTAGCGCAGCCGGACCTCCTCGTTGACCGTGCCCGGCTCGTACTCGGCGACCGGGAACGGCAGCGGCGCGGCCTCGGAGAGCACCTCGATCTCGCTGACGACGACCTCGACCGCACCGGTCGGGATGTCCGGGTTCTCGTTGCCCTCGGGGCGCACCCGGACGTCGCCGACGACCTTGACGCAGTACTCGGCGCGCAGGCCGTGCACCGACTCCAGGTCGCGGACCACGATCTGCACGGTGCCGGAGGCGTCGCGCAGATCGATGAAGGCGACGCCGCCGTGGTCGCGGCGGCGGGCGACCCAGCCGGCCAGGGTGACGGTGGTGCCTGCATACTCCGGGCGGAGCGTGCCCGCGTCGTGCGTGCGGATCACAGCTGCTTCTCCTTCAGGGTGGTGACGAGTGCGTCGAGGGCGACGGGGTTCTGCTCGCCGGTGGTGAGGTCCTTGAGCTGGACGACGCCCTCGGCGAGGTCCCGGTCCCCGGCGACGAGGGCGAAGCGGGCGCCGGACCGGTCGGCGGACTTCATGGCGTTCTTGATGCTCTTGACGCCGAAGGCGAGGTCGGTGGCGACGCCGGCCCGGCGCAGCTCGACCACCTTGGCGAACAGGACGTTCTTGGCCTCCTCGCCGAGCGCGACGGCGTACACGGAGGTGGCGGCCGGCAGGTCGAGGGCGACACCCTCGGCCTCCATCGCCAGGAAGGTGCGGTCCACGCCGAGCGCCCAGCCGACCGAGGGCAGCGCCGGGCCACCGATCATCTCGGACAGGCCGTCGTAGCGGCCGCCGCCGCCGATCGCGGACTGCGCGCCGAGGCCGTTGTGCACGAACTCGAAGGTGGTGCGGGTGTAGTAGTCCAGGCCGCGGACCAGCTTCGGGTCGTCGACGAAGGCCACGCCGTTGGCGGTGAGCAGCTCGCGGACCTTCTCGTCGTACGCCTTGCAGTCCTCGCACAGGTAGTCGCGCAGCTTCGGGGCGTCGACGAGCTGGGCCTGCACCGACTCGCGCTTGTCGTCCAGCACGCGCAGCGGGTTGATCCCGGCGCGGTGACGGGTGTCCTCGTCCAGGTCCAGGCCGGCCAGGAACTCGACCAGGGCGGCGCGGTAGACCGGGCGGCACTGCTTGTCGCCGAGGCTGTTGAGCAGCAGCGAGTAGTTGCTCAGGCCCAGCGAGCGGAAGGCGTCGTCGGCCAGGATGATCAGCTCGGCGTCCAGCGCCGGGTCCTCGGCCCCGATCGCCTCGGCCCCGACCTGGGAGAACTGGCGGTAGCGGCCCTTCTGCGCCCGCTCGTAGCGGTAGTAGGAGCCGGAGTACCAGAGCTTGACCGGCAGGTTGCCCTGCTTGTGCAGGTTGGCCTGGAGGGCGGCGCGCAGCACCGAGGCGGTGCCCTCCGGGCGCAGCGCGAGCTCGTCGCCGCCCCGGGTGGTGAGGTTGTACATCTCCTTGCTGACGATGTCGGTGGACTCGCCGACACCGCGGGAGAACAGCTTCACGTCCTCGAAGACCGGGGTCTCGATGTACCCGTACCCGGCCCGGCGGGCGGGGGCGGCGATGCGCTCGCGGATCGCCAGGAAGGTCGCGGAGCTGGGGGGCAGCAGGTCGTAGGTGCCCTTGGGGGCGGTGAAGGTGCTCAACTTCTCTTCCGTCACATTCCTCGTCGCGGGAAGGCCGGGGCGCCGGCCGCCCCTGCTGCCTGTCGGAGGTAGGGGTTGGTGGCGCGCTCGCGGCCGATGGTGGTCTGGCCGCCGTGGCCGGAGAGGACCACGGTGGTGTCGTCGAGGGGCAGGCACACCCGGGCCAGCGACGTCATGATCGCCTCGCTGTCCCCGCCCGGGAGGTCGGTACGCCCGATGGAGCCGGCGAACAGCAGGTCGCCCGAGAACAGCACCGGGGGGAGGTCCTCGGCACCGGGCGTCCGGAAGGTCACCGACCCCCCGGTATGGCCCGGGGCGTGGTCCACGGTGAGCTTCAGGCCGGCCAGCTCCAGCACGCTGCCGTCGGTGAGCTCGCGGACGTCGTCGGGCTCGCCGACGGTGAGCTCGCCCATCAGCTGGGTGCCCAGGGAGCGGCCGAGCGCCTTCTCCGGGTCGGACATCATGTACCGGTCCTCGGGGTGGATCCAGGCCGGGACGCCGCGCGCGCCGCAGACCGGGACCACCGAGGCCACGTGGTCGATGTGGCCGTGCGTGAGCAGCACGGCGACCGGCTTCAGCCGGTGCTCGCGGACCAGCTCCTCGACGCCGCGGGCCGCCTGGTGGCCGGGATCGACGATGACGCACTCCTCGCCCGCCGCCGGAGCGACCAGGTAGCAGTTGGTGCCCCAGGCTCCAGCGGGGAATCCGGCGATGAACACGCGCGTCCTTCACGGGTTACGGCTGCAAGGTGCGATGCGGCTAATGGTCGATGTACGGGCAGCCTACCGGCGGTGCGGGTCCGGTTGCGAACCAGATAGGGGTGGCGCCGCGGTTCGTCCTGACAGGTTCACCACGTTCTTACGGGCCGGGTCCCTACACTTGGCCGCCGATGGATGCGATGATCCGCTGCGGAATCCCATCCACTCTTCCAGCACAACTGGTCCAGCACATCTGTAGGAGACACAGCCGGTGGTCACCAGCGAACAGCGGCGGCGGCAGCTCGCCAAGGACAAGTACGAGCGCCAGATGAAGAACCGCGTGGCCGCCGCAGCCGCGCGCAAGCGCCGCAACACGATCCTCGGTGCCTCGCTGGCCGTGGTCGTGCTGGCCGGCGGCGGCGCGCTGGTCGGCACCGGGGCGTTCAGCTCCGACGACAAGGACAAGAAGACCGACGCCGCCGCCACCGCGCAGGCCGCGCCGACCAAGGGCACCGAGCCCACCACCCCGACCCGCAAGCCGGTCGAGGGCTGCACCGACCCGGCGCCCGGCGCGCCGAACGGCAAGCAGTACAAGGCCGAGCCGGCCATGACCATCGACGCGGGCGCCTCGTACACCGCGACGCTGGACAGCAACTGCGGCAAGGTGACCATCGCGCTGGACGCGGCCAAGGCCCCGCACACCGTGAACTCCTTCGCCTTCCTCTCCGGCGAGCAGTACTTCGACCACACCAAGTGCCACCGCCTCACCACCAGCGGCATCTTCGTGCTGCAGTGCGGCGACCCGACGGCCAGCGCGACCGTGCCGGGCGGCATGGGCGGCCCCGGCTACAAGTTCGCGGACGAGAACCTGACCGGCGCGACCTACCCGGCGGGCACCGTGGCGATGGCCAACTCCGGCCCGGGCACCAACGGGAGCCAGTTCTTCCTGGTGTACAAGGACACCCAGCTGCCGCCGAACTACACCCCGTTCGGCAAGATCACCGGCGGTCTGGACGTGGTGCAGAGGATCGCCGCCGCGGGCACCCTGGAGGGCGCCCCGGACGGCCACCCGATGGCCGACGTCACCTTCAACGCGGTTACCACCACGAAGGGTTGACGAATTCCGGGGCCGCCCGCGACCAGCGCCGCAGGCGCAACGGGGCGGCCCCGGACCGAAATCGCCCGGCCCGGATGCGGACAGCACCGGGCCTGGTCGCCTATGTTGGCGTTGTATAGGGTGCCCGGACCCGCCAAGCCGCCACCCACGGCAGCTACACCAACTCGGCGGACGGGGACGGCGGACTCATCGGTCCGCCGCACATCAACTGTGGACGACGGACGCGCGCCGCCCCGGCGCGGGCGCGACGTCATGTGGAGGACGCGCTATGAGCAGCGACCCGTGGGGCCGTGTCGACGAGCAGGGCACGGTCTACGTCAGGACGGCCGACGGCGAACGCGTCGTGGGTTCCTGGCAGGCCGGCTCGCCCGAGGAGGCCCTCGCCTACTTCGAGCGCAAGTACCAGGGCATCGAGGTGGAGATCGGCCTGCTGGAGAAGCGGGTGCGCACCACCGACCTCGCCGCCAAGGACGCCCAGACCGCGCTGGAGCACCTGCGCACCCAGGTCGTCGAGGCGCACGCGGTCGGCGACCTGGACGCCCTGGCCAAGCGCCTGGACACGCTCGCCGGTGAGATCGAGAGCCGGCGCGAGGAGCGCAAGGCCGCCCGCGCCAAGGCGCAGGACGAGACCCGCACCGCCAAGGAGGCGCTGGTCTCCGAGGCCGAGCAGCTCGCCGAGTCCACCCAGTGGCGGGAGGCCGGCGACCGGCTGCGCGCCCTGGTGGACACCTGGAAGGGCCTGCCCCGGCTGGACCGCAAGAGCGACGACGAGCTGTGGCACCGCTTCTCGCACGCCCGCTCGGTCTTCTCCAAGCACCGCAAGGCGCACTTCGCGACCCTGGACGCCGAGCGCGAGCAGGCCCGGCAGACCAAGGAGGCGCTGGTCGTCGAGGCCGAGGCGCTCTCCTCGTCGACCGAGTGGGGTGACACCGCGGCCCGCTACCGCGACCTGATGGCGCGCTGGAAGGCGGCCGGCCGGGCGCAGCGGGACGTCGAGGACGAGCTGTGGGCGCGGTTCCGCGGCGCCCAGGACGTCTTCTTCCAGGCCCGTTCCGCGGTGTTCAGCGAGCGGGACGCCGAGCAGGTGGAGAACCAGAAGCTGAAGGAGGCGCTGGCCACCGAGGCCGAGGCGATCCTGCCGATCACCGACCTGAAGGCCGCCAAGGCCGCGCTGCGCGACGTCAACGAGCGCTGGGAGGCGATCGGGCACGTGCCGCGTGACGTCCGTCCGAAGCTGGACGGCCGGCTGAACGCGGTCGAGCGGGCGATCCGCGAGGCCGAGGACGCCGAGTGGAAGCGCTCCAACCCGGAGGCCAAGGCCCGCGCCGCCGGCATGGTCGGCCTGTTCCAGGCGAAGGCCGACAAGATCCAGGCCGACCTGGACAAGGCCCGTGCGGCCGGCAACGCGTCCAAGGCCGCCAAGCTGGAGTCCGAGCTGGCCGGCGTGCAGACCCTGCTGGAGCAGGCGCACCGGAGCCAGGAGGAGTTCAGCGGCTGATCCCGGCCCCCGAACGACGGAAGGCCCCCGGGGACGTGGCGAATTCGAAGGGTCGTTGCAACACGTGGTGAGTTGATCAAGCCGCGAGCAGTGTACGCAGGCGCTCGGCTGGAGTTTCCCAGCCGAGCGT
>NZ_JBEOSA010000108.1:0-17786 GCF_040302625.1 Kitasatospora sp. NPDC097643
GCGGCGGCCCCCCCCCCCCCCCCCCGGCGGCCCCCCCCGCCGCCGGTCAGTGCCGCACGGGCTGCCGGACGGCCGCCGGGTGGTCACCGGCGGCGGAGAACACCGGGCCGGTCACCGCCCGGGCGGTGCCGCCGGTCACCGCGAGACCGCCCTGGACGGCGTACATGGCCTCGTCGAAGGCCTGACCGCTGGTGGGCGCCTTGCCGACCGCGAAGATCGCCACCGCCTTGCCGTTCACCACCGAGGTGGAGAGGTAGTCGCCGACCATGCTGCCTTGGGTGGTCGAGGCGATCTGGGCGAGCGACATCGGCCCGGCGACCGTCTGCGGCGTGCTCCAGCTGGTGCCGCCGTTGGCCGAGGACACGTAGCCGACCTCCAACTGGCAGTTGGCGGCGGTGCAGTTGGCGTTCGGGTAGAAGTAGTAGTACAGCCCGATCCTGGCGGTCGCACCGGAGGTGGCATGGTCGACGCCGAAGCCCGGGATGAAGTGGTCGACGGTGCTGGTGGTGGCGTCGATCGGGACGCGGGTGACGGCGGACCAGGTGTTGCCGTCGGTCGAGGTGGCGTACACGATGTCGTTGGCCGGGCAGCCGGAGCGGAACCGGCAGTCCTGCCAGGCGACGTAGACCTTGCCCGAAGCGTCGATCTCCGCCGAGGGCAGGCCTTCACCGTCACGCAGGTTGCCCGCCACGCCGTGCGAGCTGACGTTGGCGACCAGCACGGTGGAACCCCAGGAGGTGCCGCCGTTGGTGGAGGTGAAGGAGCGGATCGAGCTGCCGTTGGTGGAGAACGGCACGACCACGGTGCCGTTCGGCTGCACCAGCGGCTGTCCGCCGAGCCCGGAGTTGGACCCGCCGGGGCTCGCGGGCGTGGACCAGGTCGCGCCGCCGTCCCGCGAGGTCGACATGATCACCTTGTTGCCGGAGGAGGTGATGTCGACCTCGATGTAGCAGTTGCCGTAGTAGGGGCTGGTCGCCGTGTTGTCGCAGACGATCCACTCCTTGTCGTAGCCCTTGCCGTCGTTGCCGACCGCCATCACCGGGTTCTGCCAGGTCAGCCCGTCGGCGGAGCGGCTGACGCTCACGCCGGCGCCGTTGACCGCGCTGTCGATGACCAGGCCGGTGATCATCCAGGTGCCGTGCTTGGCGTCGTACGCGACGGCGGGGTCGGAGACACGTGCCCAGCTGCCGCCGCCCTGGTAGGTGGTGATGCCGGGGAGCATGCCGTGCTGCCAGCTGGCGCCGGCGTCGGTGGAGGTGTTCCAGCTGAGGTCCGAGGAGCCGCCGTCGGTGAACCGGCCGACCTGGGAGGAGCTGACGATGGTGCTCCCGTGGACGAAGGTGTCCGGCTCCAGCTCGGTGGCGTGCTGGCTGCTGCTGTTGGTGAACGGGTCGGTGCTGACCTGCACGAGGCTCGGGCCGGGCTGCACGGCCGTGATCGCCACGTCGTCGTACAGGGTGTACGTGGCGTCACCCGCGTAGTTGTCGTCCTTGCTGGACAGCGTCAGCGTGTACCCGTGACCGGCTGTCAGGGCGGCGCTGACCTGCTGCCAACCGGCGCCGTTGGTGCAGGTCTTGGGCAGGACGGTGGTGGCGGTGCCGGCCGTGGTGTCCTGCAGGACGGCCGTCGCCCAGTCGTAGGTGACGGTGTCCGGACAGGTCACGTCGTACCAGAAGGAGAGCGTGCTGCTGCCGCTCGGCGCGGTGAAGGACTGGCTGACCGAGGAGGTGCCGTTGGTGGGCGAGGTGCTGCCGAGCACTGCGGCGTAACTCCCGCCGTGCGTGCCGCTGGTGGTGACGGATGTGGTGCCGGCCGTGGTCCAGCCGGTGAGGGCGCCGCTCTCGAAGCCGCCGTTGGTGATCCCGGTGGCGGCGCCGGCCGGTGTCGCGGTCCAGGCGGCGCCCGCGAGGGCGAGGGCGGCCGAGGCGAGGGCAGCGAGCGGTCGCCGCCAGGAGGCCGTGCGCGGATGTGTCATCCGTGCTCCTTGGGTTGGGTCGGAGTGCGGACATCAGCGGGCGGGCCGCAGTCCGGGGGTGCTGCGGCCCGCCCCGGTCGGCGTCGTCCGCCGGTCAGGTGAGGGTGATGTCGTCGAACCTGGTGTACGTGGCGTCACCGGTCCAGTTGTCGTCGTGGCTGGTCAGGGTGAGCGTGTAGGAGTGGCCGGCGGTGACCGCGGCGCTCTTCTGGACCCAGCCGGAGTTGGCGGCGCAGGTCTTGCCGAGGACCGTGGTCGTGGTGCCGGTGGTGTTGTCCTTCAGGGTGGCGGTGGCCCAGTCGTAGGTGACGGTGTCCGGGCAGGTCACGCTGTACCAGAGGGACAGCGTGCTGGTGCCGGTCGGCGCGGTGAAGGTCTGGGTGACCGTGGAGTCGCCGTTCGTGGGCGAGGTCGAGCCGAGCAGAGCCGCGTAACCGCCGCTGTGCTGGCCGGTGGTGGTCACCCCGGTGGCCGGGCCGGTGGCCGTCCAGCCCGACAGACTGCCGGCCTCGAACCCGCCGTTGGTGACACCGCCGGTCGGTCCACCGGTGACGGTGAGGGTGTAGGTGGCGGTGTGGGTGGCGGAGGTGCCGGTTCCGGTCACCGTGATGGCGTAGCTGCCGTTCGGGGTGGTGCTGGAGGTGGTGACGGTCAGGGTGGAGCTGCCCCCGGAGGTCACGGACGTCGGGCTGAAGCTCGCGCTCGCGCCGCTCGGCAGGCCGGACGCGGTCAGGTTGACCGTCTGGGCGCTGCCCGCGGTGGTCGCGGTCGCGACGGTGCTGGTGGTGGACGAGCCCGCGGTGACACTGCCGGAGGCCGGGTTGAGCGACATCGAGAAGTCGGCCGACGGCGTGGTGCAGCCGGGCAGGGCGAAGGAGGAGATGCGGGTGGCCCAGTTGAAGTTGCCGGTGGCCGGCTCGTACTCGTCGGTGTACCAGAAGGTGCAGTCGTCGACCGGGTCGATCGCCATCGAGGTGTAGTCGCCCCAGCGTGAGTACGAGGTCTGCGAGCCGGCGCCGGTGACGGCGGTGACCTCGCCCTGCGTCATGGTGCCCGGCGCGTCGCCCGCGAGCCGCCCGGTGTAGCGGATGGACGGGTGAGTGGTGGAGGAGGACTGCGAGTAGCCGAGCCCGGTGTTGCCAGCCTTGTCCTGGGCGATCGAGCCCATCCAGCGGTAGGTGGCGTCCGGTGCGTAGGTGCCCTGCTGGTAGACCGTCGGGTTGCCGCCCGACATCCGCAGCTCGTACCACCGTACGCCCACCGAACTGCCGGCGGTGACGGAGTGGTTGACGACCATCGACTCGTGGTCGCCGTAGTTGCGGTAGGCCAGGCGGAACATCACCCGGTCGGAGAGCGAGTCCAGCTTCTGGGTGGTGCCGCCCTGCGGGATGCAGGTTCCGGAGGTGCCGCAGGCGGTGGTGTAGGCGGCGACGGTGAGCGCAGTCGGCCCGGTGAAGGTCGAGTTGGCCGGGATCGCCCAGTCGACGTGGAACTTCCAGTAGGCCAGCGAGGTGCTCGTCGTCCCCAGCCCCACCAGCGTCGCGGGCTCACCGGCGGGCGGTGCCGTCGCGCCGTCGAGGTCCGAGGCGAGCAGCCCGCCGTAGGAGGAGGACGTCGTGTAGCACTGCTGGGTGGCGGCGGCGCCGGTCAGCATCTTCGCCCGGTCCATCGCGCACACCTGGGCGTTCAGGAAGCTGCCGGCCGGGGTGAACATGTTGTACGTGACGTAGTAGCCGTCCGGCCAGACCGAGAGCTTCGGATAGTCCGGGAAGTTGGCGAACTGGTAGGCGTACCGGTTGTACGTGCCGGTGGCGTCCGCGCTCGTGGAGACGGCCATGCACTCGAAGTACGGGCCGGCCGAGGACGAGACGTTGGCGAACTGGGTGACCACCCAGCGGCTCGCCAGGGTGTCCCAACGCACCACTGCGTCACCGTCGTTGGTGGACTGGCAGTACCCGCCGAAGCCGGACCACAGGGTGCTCGTGTTGGTCGGGGCGAGCAGGGTGGCGCCGGACCTGGAGTACACGGCGTAAGCGGTGTTGACCGTCTCGACGATCTGGGTGGAGCCGACGGCGGCGTTCGGGTCCGGCGGCACGCCGGTGACCGAGTAGTTCGCCGAGCCGATCCCGTCGAAGCTCGCGCCGGTGGACGGGACGGACGGCCCGCCGGGCGTGCCCTGCACGACCGGGTCGGGGACGTGCGAGGCCGGCGGGTGCGGCAGCCGCTCCTCGTGGTCCTTGCCCTTGTGCTGAGGGCCGGGCGCGGTGGTGGCAGCGGCCGCCAGGTCCCGCAGCGGGGCGGAGGTGTCGTGGTGAACGGCGGCGCCGGAGTCGGCGGACTGCCCGGCGGTCGGGGCGGTCGGGGCCGCGTGTGCGGGGGAGGTCCCGAGCCAGAGCCCGGGGAGGGCGACGAGGAGGGCCGCCAGCGCGGCGATCCCTCCTCTTCGCAGGGGCGAGCGTGACACTGAACATCCTTTCGACAGTCGGGGATCGCCCGACAGGTGAGGGAGTGAAGGACGTTCACGCAGAAGTGCGCGCGTGTTCGCAACTCGGAAGTGTGAACCCGGACATGACATCGCACAAGATGTGCGACCAGATCTCACGGGACGGCAACCGGCCGGTAATGCCTTACGGCACAAGGAGGTTGAGGCAGCGGGTGAGGGCCACTCCGACGTCCGTCAAGGCCAGGAAGGTTGCGAGCACCGCCCCGGCGGCCGGCCACACCCGGTGCCAGCGGTTCACCGGACGCTCCTCCTGCAACGCGGCCACCCGCGCGGCGACCCGGTGCCGCAGGTAGGCGAGGGCCGGAGGCGGTGCCGGCAGGCAGGCGGTGGCGAGCGCGGCCCGGGCCAGTGAGCGCAGGGCGGTCCGACGCGAGCGGATCGCCTCCGCGGCGACCTCGTCGGCCCAGCGCTCGACGGCGAAGCCGATCTCGTCCCGGAGCCGGGCGAGCAGCGGATTGACCACGACGGCGGCCTGGGCCGCCGCGACGTAGCGATGGTGATGATGCATCAGATGCGCCCGTTCATGGGCGAGCAGGACGGCGCGCTCCTCGGCGCACAGGCTCCGCAGCATCCCGGTCGTCACCACGATGCGCCCCGGCCTGCCGGGCAGCGCATAGGCGTCCGCGCGGTCGTCGGCCACCACGATCAGGTCGCCCGCGGCCGGGGCCGTACGCACCACACCCAGGGACCGCCGCCCCGTCGCGTGCCGCCGCCAGGCGGAGGACAGGCGCACCGTGACGACGCCGAGCACGGCCGCGGCCAGCGCACCGAGGCCCCACGGAACCGGGTCGACCGCCGCCAGCGCGTGTGCGTCGCCGGACAGGCGCGACCGTACCGCCGGGACGGTGACCAGGCCCGCGAAGGCCAGGACGGACAGGCTCCACACGGTGGCGGCTGCGGCCGTCAGGGCGAGGCAGGTGAGCGCGCGGACCGCGGCGGGCGGCGCGAGGTGGCGTGCCACCAACGGTCCGACCGCGGACAGTACGGCGGGAGCGAGCAGCAGCAGGTGAACGGTGAAGTACACGGGCGGCTCCCCGCATCGCAGTCCTACTCGCGGGTGTCGAGCAGGTCTCGCAGCGCCCGTTCGTCCTCCGGGTCGAGCCCGGCGACGAAGTGCTGAAGGACCGCCAGCCGGTCGGCGCCACGGGCGAGCGCCTGGTTCATCCGGGAGGCGACCTCGTCCGCAGGCCCCCGGCGCGGCGCGTAGGCGTGTGCCCGGCCGGTCGGCTCCCGGTCCAGCAGACCTTTGGCGTGCAGCCTGCCCAGCACGGTGAGCACCGTCTTGGCGGCCAGCCCCGGGTCGCCGAGCGACTCGTGCACCTGCGCAGCCGTCATCGGACGCCCCGCGGCCCACAGGACGCCCATCACCTCGGCCTCCAGGGCTCCGTGATCCCGTCTCTGCTCCCGGCTGTCCCCGCCCACGCTCCGCCTCCGTTCCCCCCGCGGCACGGCCACCGGTCCACCGCCGGCGGCGGAACCCTACCCGCCCGCACGGAGCGTCAAGCCGTCGCTCGTGCCGGACCGATCGGCCGATCGGAGGGATTCCGCGGCGAACGGGTGGGGTCACCCGCGCCCCGTGACCATCTGCGATCACTTGTCCTCATGCTGTGACCGACCTGTGTCCGGACGAGAGGAAACGATCGGTGGAATCCGTAAGACGTCGACCACGCCCGATCCCGTTCAGGAGGCCGCTCACCGCGGCCCTGGCGCTGTCCCTGGCGGCCGGCCCGATGCTGATGTCCGCGCACGCGTGGGCGGCCGCGAGCCCGTCGCCCTCCTCGGTGCAGGACGGCAGCGACCAGCCGCCGGACCGTTCACCGCGCACCGCGCCGACCGAGCCCCGGCGGGTGCGGCCCGCGGTGCGTGCGCCGGGGGTGTACGTGGTCGACGTGGACGCGGCGGTCGGCGCCACCACGTTCGGCGAGGCCTCCATCGCGATCAACCCGGCCAACCCGCAGCAGATCGCCATCACCCGCTTCACCTTCCCCTGGAACAGCAACGCCGACTTCGTGTACTCCTCCGACGGCGGGGTCACCTGGGCGGACGAGGCGACGATCCCGGCGCCCCCGGGGGTGGCGAACACCGCGGGCGGCCCCAACGACCAGACGATCGACTACGGCCGCAACGGCACGCTCTACGCCACCTTCCTGACCGGTGGGAACCAGATCGTCACCGGCTCGACCACGGACCCCACCCAGACGTCGTCGTGGAGCTGGAACAACCCGACGCCCACCACCACCCAGATCACCAGCGCCGCCAACACCAACGCCGACCAGCCCTGGCTGATCGTCAACCAGGACACCACCACGCCGACCCAGGACAACGTCTACGTCGGTTACCAGGACTTCCGCAACAGCGTCCCGCACGACCGGGTGGCCGTCTCCCTCAACAACGCGAGCCCGGTCAACATCACCCGGGACAACGCGGCCGGCACCGGGACGCTCAGCGGCGGCGTCATCAACGGCGGCCTCCGGCTGGCGGCCGACCACCGCAACGGCACCATGTACGCGCTCTACCAGCAGGGCGGCGGCACCACCCAGCCGCAGAACGTCACCCTGCGGCTCAATCGCTCCACCGACGCCGGGCAGACCTGGAACCTCGGCGGCACCAGCAACACCAACGGCATCGCCGTCACCACGGACAACACCCGTCAGGGCAACTCCGGTTACAAGTTCGGCGGCGTCAACTCGCTCCAGGGCGGCATCGACCACCTGGCGGTCGACCCGACCAACGGCGACGTGTACGTGGCCTACGGCGCGGACGTCTCCGGCAACAACCAGATCCGCATCCGCAGGCTCACCGACAACGGCTCGGGCGGCATGAACGTGGGCGGCGCGGTCAACGTCTCCACGTCGACCAACGCGGCGCTGCCCTCGGTGGCCGTCCTGAACGACGGCACGATCGGTGTCCTCTACCTCACCAACGACGGCAACAACGCCAGCGGCTTCCCCGAGTTCACCGCCCACCTCGCCCGCAGCACCGATCACGGCGCCACCTTCAGCGACACCGCGCTGCAGTCGTACACGACGGCCGTGGGCGACTCGACCCAGCCCACCCAGCGGCTCTTCGGCGACTACCAGCAGCTCAAGGCCGTCGGCAACACCTTCTACGGCGCCTTCATCGGCAACCTCAACGGCCTGAGCCAGACCACCGCGCAGCCGACGGACACCATCTTCTTCGCCGTCCCGCAGACCACCAAGTCCACCCTGTCCTCCCCGGCCAACCCCTCGCTGTACGGGCAGCCGGTGCACTTCACCGCGACCGTGGTTCCGCCGCCGGACGGCGGCACCGTCACCTTCAAGGTGGACGGCACCCAGCTCGGCAGCCCGGTGGCGGTCGACACCACGACCGGGACGGCGACCTCCGACGACATCTCCTCGCTCACCGTCGGCCCGCACAATGTCGACGCCACCTACAGCGGCGATCCGAACTACGTGGGCGACACCGCGATGACGCTGGTCCAGACTGTCGAGAAGGCGCCGGTGAACACGACCCTCGCCTCCTCCGCGAACCCGTCGCCCTTCGGCCAGCCGACGACCTTCACCGACACCGTCTGCGCGGCGTTCCCCAGCACCCACCCGACCCTGCCGCCCAGCGGGACGGTGACCTTCCGGGACGGCAGCACGCTGCTCGGCACCGGGACGCTGGCACCCGGCGGCGGCACCAACTGTGCCCAGACGCAGGTGAGTTTCGGCAACCTGCTGCCGGGCACCCACACCATCACCGCCCAGTACAGCGGTGACGGCAACTACCTGACCGGGAACCTGGAGACGCTCACCCAGGCCGTGGCCTGCACCAGGACGATCACCGGCACCGTCGGCGAGCTGTTCACCAGCGGCCAGAGCACCTGCATCATCAACGCCACCGTCAACGGCACCGTGCACGACGCGAGCGACGGTGCCCTGTTCATCAGCAACTCGACGGTCAAGGGGGCCGTCCTCTTCTCCCGCGGCACCCTGTTCGGCATGTGCGGAACCACCGTGACCGGCACGACGAGCATTCAGGGCGCCTCCGGCTTCGTGCTGGTGGGCGACCCGGGTGACGACGGCTGCACCGGCAACCGGATCAACGGCTCGCTCCTGCTGAGCAACAACCACGGCGGCCTGGAGGTCATCGCCAACCAGGTCGGCGGCTCGGTCCAGGTCCAGGGCACCACCGGCACCGGCCCGTTCCCCGAGGACTCCCGGGCCGAGATTGAGGGCAACACGATCGGCGGCTCGCTGTCCTGCTCCGGCAACACCCCGCCGCCCACCAACGACGGTCACCCCAACACGGTGACCGGCCCGCGGCTGGGGCAGTGCTCGACCCTGTAGTCACGGTCCGAGACACCGCACCCTGAGATGAGCAGAAGGGGCCCGCTCCGGCGGGCCCCTTCCGTTGTGCGGTTGTTCGGCGTTTTTGTTCAATGACCGTCGGCCGAACCGGAACAACCCCGGTGCGCTACATCTGTAGCGCACGCCACCCGCACCCCACTGCACGCCACACGCGTGCCGGGGGAGCGAACGAGGCCGCCAACAGCGCCGGACGCCGGGAGAGTTCACCAGATGACGACGCTCTGCATCGCGAACAACCGCACCGAGGAGATGGTCGGTGACCTCACCGGGATGACGCCGCTGGAACAGCGGTTCGCCGGCTGCGGGGCGCAGCGGATGCTCTGGTGGGCCGAGGACGGCGACGTCCTGGTGCTGCCCTGGGGGCCCGACCCCGAGTACCTGGCGTACGTCACCGGGCTGACCGGTGTGCGGGCCGGGAGCCTGACCTTCGTGGTGCCGCCGCCGGGCGCCGAGGGCACCGAGATCCTCACCACCGACCGGCTGGCCGACCCGGACTTCCGCGCGGAGCTGCGTCGCGCCCTGGCCGGGCGCAGCGTCGACGAGGTGCTGGCCATCTCGCCGAACGGGGCGGTGGCCGCGCTGGCTGCCGCGCTCGGTGTCGAGCACGCGATGCCCGGCCACGCCTTCGCCGCGCAGGGCGGCAACGCGCTGGTCAACAGCAAGGCGGCGTTCCGGGCGCTGGCCGCCGGCGTCGGCGTGCCGATCCCGCCGGGGACGGTCGCCGGTTCACCGGCCGAGGTGGCGGCCGCCATCGAGGCCCTGTTGGCGCAGGGGCACAGCGTGATGGTGAAGGTCGAGTTCCAGGCCGGTGGCTTCGGCAACGAGATCCTCAGCCGGGACGAGCAGGTCACCGCGGCCGGCGCGGAGCGGGTGGTGCCGCTGGCGGACCAGGCGGCGGTGGCCGGGTACGTCGCCGACCGGTGGACCTGGCTGACCGGCGGGCGCGCCCAACGGGTCGTGGTGGAGCGCTACTTCGCCGACGCCACCGCGCTGTACACGCAGTTCGTGATCGGCGACACGGAGGTGGTTCAGGCCGGGTGCGGCGAGATGCTGATGCAGCCGGTGGTGGTCGGCGAGATCACCCCGCCGGTCACCCCGGACGCCGCCGCCCGGGCCGAACTCGTCGACCAGGGCGCCCGGTTGGGCGAGGCGTTGCGGGTGCTCGGCTACCGGGGCACGGTCAGCGCGGACGCCGTGCTGACCCCCAAGGGCGAGATCTACTTCCACGAGACCAACGGGCGGCTCACCGGCTCCAGCCACCTGCACGACGCCCTGTTCGGCCGGTTGCTGCGCGCGGAACACCGCGGTGCGCGCTTCATCCTGGAGCTCGCGGGCCTCAAGGTGCCGTCCTTCGCACAGGCGTTGGCGGCGATCGACCGGGCCGGGCTGGCCTTCGACCCGGAGAGCGGCACCGGCGTGGTGTTCAGCTGCGACTTCGCGCCCGCGGACGGCTCGGTGATGTACTGCGTGATCGCGGCGAGCCCCGAGGTGGCCCGGGCCGTCGAGGCCCGGCTGCTCGCGCTGTTCGCCGGGTCCGCCGGGTCCGCGGGGTGAGACCTGGGATGCGGGCCGCGGTGATCCACCGCTACGGCGGGCCGGAGGAGTTCCGCACCGAGACGGTGCCCGAACCGGAGGCCGGGCCCGGGCAGCTGCTGATCGACGTCACGCTCGCCGGGGTCAACTACGCGGATCTGCACTGCCGCACCGGCGCCTACGCGCGCTACCCGCTGCCGGCCGTGCTGGGCGCGGACGTGGTCGGGCGCCGGCGCGGGGACGGCCGGCGGGTCGTCGCGCTGCTGCGCACCGGCGGCGGGTACGCCCAGGTGGCCCGCGCCGAGGCCGCGTTCACGGTGGAGGTGCCGGACGGCCTCGGCGACGAGCAGGCGCTCGCGCTGCTGGAGCAGGGGGCGACCGCCTACGGGGCGCTGGTCCTGGCGGGGCGGCTGCGGCCGGGGGAGACCGTGGTGGTGACGGCGGCGGCCGGTGGGGTCGGCCACCTGGCGGTCCAGCTCGGCCGGGAGCTGGGCGCGGGCCGGGTGGTGGGGCTCGCCTCCACGGCCGGCAAGCGGGAGTTCGTCCGCTCGCTCGGCGCGGAGCGGGCGCTCGATCCCGGGGATCCCCGACTGGGCGAGCGGCTCGCGGAGTTGGGGGGAGTGGACCTGTTCGCGGACTCGCTCGGCGGGCCTGTGCTGCGCGCCGGGCTCGGCGCGCTGGCGCCGTTCGGCCGGCTGGTCTCGCTCGGCGTCCGGGGCGGCCCGGAGGACACCTTCACGGTGGACGAGCTGGCCGACCGTTCGGCCGGGGTGCTGGGTTTCTGGCTCCAGCACGTGCTGGCGGACCGGGCGGGGTTCGCCGGCGTCGCCGCTCGGCTGTTCCGACTCGCCGCCGAGGGGCGGCTGGTGGCACGGATCGACCGGACGGTGCCGCTGTCCGGGGTGGCCGGGGCGCACCGGGCGGTGGCCGCGCGGGAGACCATGGGCAAGGTGCTGGTGGACGTCCGCCGGGAAGGCTGATCGGCCGGGCCCGGCGGACGTCCGGGACAGCTGCCCGGGGTCAGTACCCGGCGACCTCGTCCAGGCCGTGGCCGCGCAGCGGGACCAGGAAGCTGCGTTCGAAGACCACCACGACCTCGCCGGTGGACTTCGTCCCGGTGGTGCGGCAGCTCACGATGCCCTGCCCCGCGCGGCTCTTGGAGAGCCGTTTGGCGAGCGTCTCGGTCTCCGCGTAGAGGGTGTCGCCGGCGAACACCGGGTGCGTCATCCGGATGTTCTCCCAGCCCAGGTTGGCGGTGGTGCGCCCGCTGGTGGAGCGGGCGGTCATGCCGCCGACGATGCTGAGCGTGACCAGGCTGGAGACGATCGGCCGCCCCCAGGGGGTGTGCTCGCTGTAGGCGGCGTCGATGTGCAGCGGGGCGTCGTTCATGCTCAGCATGCTCATCAGCACGTTGTCGAGCTCGGTGACGGTCCGCCCCGGGCGGTGCTCGACCACCTCGCCGACCGTGAACTCCTCGTAGTAGCGGCCGACCACCTCGCGGTAGCGGTGTTCGGCGATCCGCCGGCAGCCGGCCGGTGGTTGCGCTTCGTCCATCGCGACGTCCCCCAAGTCCTAGATTTCGGCGGTGAGTTCGCGGACATGGCCGGCGAAGGAGCGGATCAGCCGCTCGTCCATGTCGGCGCGCATCATCAGCCGTAGGCCGGCCTCGCCCTTGGGGACGATCGGGAAGAACACCGCCGAGCTGTAGAAGCCGCGCTCGAAGAGCTGGGCGGACAGCTTGACCGCCTGCTCGGCGTCGCCGACGTCCACCCGGCGCACCGGCAGGCCGTTGCCCGCGAAGGTGGTCGGCAGCAGTTCGTCGAACAGGTCGATGTTGCGGTTCAACTTGGCCTGGAGGTCCGCCAGTTCGGGGGAGCGGTGGATCGAGGTGCTGCCCAGGGAGGCGCCGACCAGCGGCAGCGCGACGTTCTGCGACCAGCCCACCGGGCCGGCGTGCCGGTGCAGGAACTCGAACTGCTCGCGGTTGCCGAGCATGGCGACGCCGCCGCCGGTGCCGAAGCCCTTGCCGAGGCTCGCGACGATGACGGTGAGCGGGTTCATCTCCAGCCGGGAGCGGACGAAGCCCTCGCCGTTCCGGCCCATGATGGAGAGCGAGTGCGAGTCGTCGATGTAGAGGAACAGCCCGTAGCGGTCCTGGAGTTCGAGCAGGCCGTCGAGGGCCGCCGCCCCGCCCATCGAGTACGCGCCGTCGGCCACGTAGGCGACCCGGGGGTACTTGCGGCAGAGGTCCTCCAGGTAGTTGAGGTCGTTGTGCGGGCAGGTCAGCACCAGCGACTCGTCCGCACAGATCGGCTTCACGTACGCCATGCAGAAGTGGCAGAAGCGGTCGAAGACCATCACCCGGGGGCCGCCGCCGCTGCGACAGTCGCCGTCCAGGTGGCCGGAGGCGATCAGCGGCAGGATGCCGGCGGTGAGCGAGCTACAGGACGCGCCGGGCAGGATGTGCGCGCCGAACAGCTCGCCCAGCTCCTCCTCCAGGCGGACCAGCAGGTTGTGCCGGATCCGGGTGGTCGAGGTGACCAGCCAGGTGCTGCGGGACTCCTCCAGCGCGTCCACCGCGCCGGCCGCGACGGTCGGGTGGTTGTTCAGGCCCAGGTACGCGCAGGACACCATGTTGGCGAACTCGTGGCCGGTCTCGCGGACGATCAGCCGGTTGTTGGACTCCGAGTCCACCGTGATGCCGATCAGGCCGTGGGCGGCGGCCGCCTGCCAGACCGGGTCGGCGCTGGCCAGCATCGTCTCGGCGTTGCGGTAGCGGCGCGGGCCCAGGATGGGTTCTTCGGTCATCTCACGTCTCCGTCGCGTGGTTCGGGGTGTCGGTCGGCGCGTGCTGCGGGCGGTCCTGGAGTCGGTCGGGTGGTGGGTCCTGCTGCGGTCGGGGCGGGTCGAACTGCTCGATCAGGCGCTGCGCGGCCTCGAAGAAGGGCATGCCGACCATCACCCCGTCCACCACGGTGACCGTGCGGCCGTTCTGCAGGCCCGCCGCGACCACCCGGCGGGCGCGCTCCAGGAGTTCCTCGCCGGGGCTGAACATCTCGTTGATCAGTGGGAGTTGGCGCGGATGGACGGCGATCTTGCCGCTGAAGCCGAAGTCCCGGGCGAGCCCGGCCTCCCGGCGCAGCCCGGTCAGGTCGGCGACCTCGAAGAACGGCGCGTCCATCGCCTCCACACCGGCGGCGCGGGAGCTGTTGACCACCCGGGCGCGGGCGTGGGCCAGCGCCTCCCAGGACAGCCGGGCGCCGACCGCGAAGGCGTAGTCGGCCGAGCCGAACACCAGCCCGCGCAGCCGGTGCCCGGCGGCCGCGATCGCCGGCGCGTGCTCGATGCCCAGCGGCGTCTCCACCACCGCGAGGAACTCGGTCTGCGGGCAGTCCGGACCGAGCGCACCCGCGGCGATCTCGATGTCCCGGGGGGACTCCGCCATCGGGATCAGCACCAGGTCCGGCTTGACGCGGTACCGGGTGATGGCGAGCAGATCGCGCAGCCCGTCCGGCCCGGACAGGGTGTTGATGCGCACCGCGCTGCGCGCGAGCTTGGCGGACGGGAGCGTGAAGAACTCCTCGGCGAGGCGGCGGGCCTCCTCCTTCCGGGCGGGCGGGACGGAGTCCTCCAGGTCGACCATGGCGATGTCGGCGCCGGACCGGTGGCTCTTGGTGTACCGCTCCACCGCCGTCGCGGGTGTGGACAGCAGGGAACGGCAGTACCGCGTGAACTTCATGGATATCTCCGAAGTCAGCGAAGGCTGCGGGTCCCGGTTCTATCCCACCGGAATTGTTCGGCGCCGTGCGGCTGGACATTGAACATCAACTCGGAACAACCGACCCGTAGGCCCCATTGTTCGGCACCAACTGTGCTGTGCATGATGAATCACCGGGGGATGGACACGAGACACGCGCGGGGCGCGTGGACGCGGGGGCACCAAAAGTGGGTCAGGACACCGCTTCAAAGGAGAAGGGGGGCCGTAGTGCCGCGTCGGGAGAGTCCACTGGACCCGGGGGACGGGCCGCTGGTGCGGTTCGCAGGCGATCTGCGGGCGTTGCGGGAACGCGCCGGTAGCCCGCCCTATCGTCAACTGGCCTTACGGGCCCACTGTTCGGCGGCCAGTCTGTCGGTGGCCGCGGGCGGTCGGCGGCTGCCCAGCCTCGCCGTCACGCTCGCCTACGTGCAGGCGTGCGGCGGGGACGTGGCGGAGTGGCAGCGCCGCTGGCAGCTGCTCGCGGCCGAACTGGCCGCCGAGACGGCGGCCCGGCGGCGGGCGCAGGACGCCGGGCGGGCGCCCTACCCGGGCGGCGTGGCGTTCGAGGCAGCCGATGCCGAGCGGTTCTTCGGGCGCGAGGCACTGCTGGACCGGCTGGTCGGGCTGCTCGCCGAGCGGCGGCTGGTGATCCTCACCGGACCGTCCGGGGTGGGCAAGTCCTCGCTGGTCAGGGCCGGGCTGCTGGCCCGGCTCGACGCGGCGGCCGGGGGCGGGGCCGGTGTCGGAGCCGGGGGAGACGCCGGGGCCGGTGCGGCGTCGGGGCGGGCCCGGGTGGGCGGCGGCGTGCCGGTGGCGCTGCTGACGCCGGGCGAGCGGCCGATGGAGGCGTACGCGCTGGCGCTCGCCCGGCTCGGGCGGCGCACCGGGGCGGCGGTCCGGGCCGGCGAGGCGCTGCGGGGCGGCGAGGACGTGCTGCGGGCCGGGAGCGGGCCGACTGAGGCCGCGCCCGGACCGACCGCGGTGGACCCGGTGCTGGTGGTCGACCAGGGGGAGGAACTGCACACCCGCTGCCGGGACGCCCGGGAGCGGGCCCGCTTCCTGGACGCCCTGGTGGCCACGGCCACCGGCGGCGCGGCCGAGACCCCCACCGGCCGGCCGCCGCGGGTGCCGCCGCGCTGCCGGGTGGTGCTGGTGCTCCGCTCGGACCAGAGCGGGCCGCTGCTCGCCGGGCACCCGGGGCTGGCCGAGGCCGCCCGGCACGCGGTGCTGTCGGTGGGGCGCCCGGCGCCGGACGAACTGCGGCGGGCGATCACCGAACCCGCGCTGCGGGCCGGCTGCACCGTCGAGGGCGCGCTGCTGGCCGTGCTGATCTCGACCGCCGCACAACAGCCCGGCGCGCTCCCGCTGCTGTCCGCGGCCCTGCTGGAGACCTGGCGGCGGCGCAGCGGCAACGCGCTCACCCTGGCCGGGTTCCAGGCCACCGGCGGCTTCGAGGGGGCGCTGGCCCGGACGGCGGAGGCGTTGTTCAACGGGCTGGACGCGGCCGACCGGGACCGGGCGCGGGCGGTGTTCCTGCGGCTCGCGGGGGAGCTGCTGCCCGGCGGGGTGACCGGGCGCGGCGCGCCGCCGGGCGGCAGCCCCGCCGCGGCCGGCGACGAGGGCGCGCGCAAGCCGGTCGGGCGGGCCGAGTTCGACGATCCCGGCGTCCCGCAGGTGCTGGAACGCCTGGTCCGGGCCCGGCTCGTGGTCGTCGACCGGGACACCGTCGAACTGTCGCACCACGCCCTCCCGCAGGTCTGGCCGCGGCTGCGCGGCTGGCTGGCCGAGGGCCGCGAGATGCTCGGGGAACACCGCCGGCTCGCCGCGGCCGCGCGGGGCTGGGCGGCCGCCGACCGCGACCCCGGACTGCTCTACCGGGGCGTCCGGCTGGAGCAGCTGCGGCGGCGGGTGGCGGCCGGCGAGCTGGCCCCGATCGGGGTCGAACGGGCCTTCCTGGCGGCGTCGGCGCGGGCCGCCGCCGACGACCGGCGCCGTGCCCAGCGCCAGAACCTGGCCGTGGCGGGGTTCGCGGCGGCGGGCGGCGCGCTGCTGGCGCTGGCGGGCGGCAGTCGGATCCGGCGGGCGTGGCGCTGGTGAACCGCGGCCCGGGCGCCGGCCCCGGAGGGAAGGGCCGCCCGTCGGCCCCGCTCCCCGGGGGAAACCCCGCCCGCCCGTCCTCCGGTCATTGATCGGCGCCGGAATAAGGGAGTTGAACAACGCGCGGATCAATCGGCGGCCCGCGACGGCGGCGCAATCGGTATCGATCACGGTCCTTGCGCCGCCGTCGGCCGGGCGGGTAGCTTGACGTCGATCCCGGCCCGCCGAATGGTGAATTCGGCTGCCCGGCCGGTGATTTCCCGTTCGCGGTGGTCGGCCGGAGGTGCTCCGGCGATTAAACCGCGCCAATTCCGCCGTTGGTCCCGCCGGTTCGGTCGCGCCGCGCCGGCGGTTCACGGTTGTTTCGACGTCGCCCTTTCCCGATCCCTGATCCCGTGCCAAGGGGGAGTCATGTCCGATCCGGCCCGTCCGGTCCACAGCTGGGACGAGTTCACCACACTGCGCGAGGTGGTGGTCGGCACCGCCGTGGGAGCCCGCCTGCCCGAGCAGTCCGAGCCGTCCTCCTGGCTGTCCTGCTTCCCGAAGACCAGCGCCGCCGACCTGGCCTCGATCCAGGTCGGCCCCTACTCGCGGCAGGTCGTCGAGGAGACCGAGGAGGACCTGGACGCGCTGGTGGCCACCCTGCGCGGCCTCGGGGTCACCGTCCACCAGCCCGAACCGGTCGACCACGCGGCCGAGTTCGCCGCCCCGCACTGGAAGGCCGACGGCGGCTTCCACTCCTACTGCCCGCGCGACCTGACCCTCGTCATCGGCGACACCGTGATCGAGGTGGCCAGCCCGATGCGGCAGCGCTACTTCGAGGTCTTCGGGCTGCGCGGCCTCTTCCAGGACTACCTGCGCCGCGGCGCCCGCTGGCTGGCCGCCCCCCGGCCCCAACTGCGCGACGAGCTCTTCGAGTTCGACGCGGACGGGCTGCCGCTGCTGGGCGAGGCCGAGCCGGTCTTCGACGCGGCCAACGTGCTGCGCCTCGGCCGGGACGTGTTCTACCAGGTCTCCCGCAGCGGCAACGAACTCGGCCTGCGCTGGCTGGAGTCCACCCTCGGCCTGCTCGGCGACGGCGGCCTGCGCCTGCACCCGCTGCGCGACATCTACGGGTACACCCACATCGACAGCACCATCGCGCTGCTGCGGCCCGGGCTCGTCCTGCTCAACCCGGAGCGGGTCGGCGCCGCCACCGTCCCGGAGCCGCTGCGCGGCTGGGACATCCTGTGGTGCCCGCCCGCCGAGCCCGCCGGAGACAGTCCCGAGCACGCGCTCAGCGAGAGCTGGATCAGCATGAACCTACTGATGGTCGACCCGGACACGGCCATCGTCGAGGCCGGCCAGGAGAGCCTGATCAAGATGCTGGAGCACGCCGGGATCACCGTGCTGCCCCACCGGCTGCGCCACTCCCGGGAGCTCGGCGGCGGCTTCCACTGCGTGACGCTCGACATCCGGCGCGACGGCGGCCTGGAGGACTACCTGTTCTGAGCCCGGGTGGGACCGGCGCTCTACCCGACCTGGGCCCGGATCGACGAGAAGCTCGTCCACGCCGCCAGCCAGGGCTCCGCCGCCGCCCTCCTCAAG
>NZ_JBEOSA010000109.1:0-17382 GCF_040302625.1 Kitasatospora sp. NPDC097643
AGCCCGGCGGCACGTGCGGTGCCGACCAGCACGACGGCCCGGATGGAGTCCCCACCGAGGTCGAAGAACGTTTCGTTCACCCCCACCCTGGCCAGTCCGAGTGCCTCGGACCAGACCGCAGCGAGGCGTCGTTCGGTGTCGGTACGCGGCTCGGTGATGTCCTGCCCGGTGTGGTCCGGGGCGGGCAGAGCAGTGCGGTCGAGTTTGCCGGCCGCGGTCAGTGGCCAGCTGGCCAGCGTGACCACGGCGGTAGGCAGCATGTACTCCGGCAGGCTCTGTCGCAGGTGTCGGCGCGCTTCGTCCAGGCCGAGCTCGGACGCTGCGATCACGTAGGCGGTGAGGCGGGGTTCGTCGGTGTGGCCGGCGACCGCGGTGACATGTGCGTCACGGACCTGGGGGTGGTTGCGTAGTGCGGTTTCGATCTCCGCGGGTTCGATTCGGTACCCGCGGATCTTCAACTGGTCGTCACTGCGGCCGAGATACTCGAGTTCGCCGGTGAGGGTGCGTCGTACCAGGTCGCCGGTGCGGTAGAGCCGGGTGCCGGGGGGACCGTAGGGGTTGGGCAGGAACCGTTCCGCCGTGAGGGTGGCGTGACCGCGGTAGCCCTGGGCCAGGCCGTCGCCGGCGATGAAGAGTTCACCTGTGACGCCGGACGGTACCGGGTTCAGGTGCCCGTCCAGTACGTGGACGGTCGTGTTTCGGATCGGCGCGCCGAGCGGCACGTTCGCCGGATCTGCCGGTATGTCCACGGCGGTGGACCAGATCGTCGTCTCGGTCGGTCCGTAGACATGGATCAGGCGTTCGGCGCGTGCCCGCAGCTGGCCGGCGAGTTCCAGCGGCAGTGCTTCACCGCCCGCGAGCAGCGTGAGGCCGGTGGGGTCGAGACCGGCCGCGAGGAGGACCTTCCATCCTGATGGGGTTGCCTGGACATGCGTCACGCCGTGCTTGCGGATCAGGCTGATCAGCTCGTCCGCATTCCCGACCTGGTCGTCTCCGGCGAGCACGACACACTGCCCGCCGACCAGCGGCAGGAACAGCTCCAGGCCGGAAATGTCGAACGACACCGAGGTCGAGGCCAGCCACATCTCGCCCGCCGGCGAGGCAGCTCCCAGAAGCTCCCGCATACCGGCGAGAAGGTTCGCCAGAGCTCCCCGGGTGACCTCAACACCCTTGGGAGTGCCGGTAGAACCTGACGTGTAGAGGACATACGCCAGTGCATCCGGCGACATGGCAGTCCAGGTCCCCCCAGCAGGCTGAGAGTCGATGGCTGCGCTGTCTCTCACACCATCCAGCACGACGATCGTGCCCGGATGCACGGTCCGCGCGGTGTGCGCATGGACCTCCTGCGTCACCACGACGACCGGCTTGGCATCCGCGACGATTCCGGTCAGCCGTCCCGCCGGGAACGCCGCGTCCAACGGCAGATACCCGGCACCTGACTTCAGCACCGCCAGCAACGCGACCAGAAGCTCCGGCGAGCGCTCCACCAGAACCCCGACCACACCACCCGGACCCACACCCAGCGAGCGCAGATGACAGGCCAGCCGATCCGAACGCGCATCCAGCTCCGCGAAGGAAACCTGCATGCCCCCGGCGACCACCGCCACCGCATCCGGCACCGACGCCACCTGCGCGGCGAACGCATCGAGGACATCCGCCGACGCCCCCGTCACACCCGTGACCGTCGAGAGCTCACCCGGCGGCACGAACACCGCCCGCGCATCACCCGCCCCACCGGCGGCCATCGACTCCAGCACCAGCCGGAACATCACCCCCAGCCGCTCCACATGCGCACGCGAAACCGAGCGCCCGTCCCCCTTCAGGAACACCGACCCGCCCCGGCTCGACACCGTCAGCGGAAACTCCGCCGGACTGTCGTCGACGCCGACACCGCCATCGACGAGCTTGCGATCGACCTGCTGGTAGTCCTGGTAGTTGAAGTAGACGTCCGGCACCTGCCGGTTGTGCGCCAATCGCTGGATCGCGGGCAGGGGAAAGCGACGGTGTGGCCACAACTCGGCCTCACGCCCGAACACCTGTCGCACCAGCTCCGCCCACGTCCCGGCCGTGCGGTCGAAGACGAACGGGACCGTGTTCAGATGCATCCCGTAGACGCGGTCCGCGCCCAGCAGCTCCGGGCGGGCGTCGCACACCAGCCCGGTCGTGAACGAGTCCTCCGGCGTGAGCTGGCTCAGCACCTTCAGATGCGCCGCGAACAGCACACTCTTCAACGAGGTTCGCGTCGACGACGCCAACCCCCGAAGCCCCGACTCCAGGTCCCCGAACGGCACCTCCACCACGTGCGTCGCCCGCGAAGACCCGTCGTCGTCACCCCAGCCCGACGGCAGGGCGAACGGGGAGCACCGCTCGACCACCGAGCGCCAGTACTCCTGGTCGCCCTCATCGGCCAGCGACTCCAGCTCTCCGGCGATGAAGTCCGCATAGCGCGCTTCGCCAGCGGTCGGCGGCTCGACCGCGCGGCCGTCGCGCATCGCCTGATAGGTCATCAGTAGCTCACCGATGAACGACCGGTAGCTCCAGCCTTCGAACAGTGCGTGCGCGTGGGTGAGGAGCAGCCACCACGTGCCGGTGGGATCCAGAACGGCTCGGATCCGGACCAGTGGCGGCGTGGCCAGGCCCGCGAACCCGTGGGCGGCTTCCCGTTCGGTCAGGTGCCGCAGGGCTGCGGGGAATTCCTCGGGCTCGATGCCCCTCAGGTCGTCGACGGCCGTGGGCAGTTGCCCGTCCCGATGCACGAGTTGCAGCGGCAGGGAGTACCCGACGAGTTCGAACCCGGTGCGCAGCGCCTCATGGCGTGCGACGAGTGCGGTCGCGGCTGCGGAGAACGCGGCTGTGTCGAAGGCCGCCTCGTCCCGAATGTGCAGGGCCTCGACGTTGTGATACACCGGCGGGCCATCGGCGCGGGACATCTCCACGACCATGCCCAACTGCAGCTGGGAGATGGGGTAGGCGTCGACGACGTCGGCCGGGAGGGCGGCGCGGTCGGATTCCCCGATCAGCGCGAACGGCTCGACGAAGACGTGGCCGGCACTCTCGGCGCTGTCGCCGGTGATGTGTTGTGCGAGTTCGGCGATAGTGGGGTGCTCGAAGATGTCGCGGACGGCGAGGTCGAGCCCGGCGGCACGTGCGGTGCCGACCAGGACGACGGCCCGGATCGAATCACCACCGAGGTCGAAGAAGCTGTCGTGGACACCGACGTGGTCCGCGCTGAGTGCCTCCGCCCAGACTGCGGCGAGGCGTCGTTCGGTGTCGGTACGCGGTTCGACACGGTCCCGCGACACGAGCTCGGGGGCGGGCAGGGCGGCGCGGTCGAGCTTGCCGGCCGCGGTGAGCGGCCAGCCGTCCAGCGTGACCACAGCGGCAGGCAGCATGTACTCGGGCAGGCTCTGTCGCAGGTGTCGGCGCACCTCGTCCAGGCCCAGCTCGGCCGCTGCGATCACATAGGCGGTGAGGCGGGGTTCGTCGGTGTGGTCGGGGACCGCGGTGACATGCGCGTCGCTGACCTGGGGGTGGCTGCGCAACGCGGTTTCGATCTCCGCGGGTTCGATCCGGTACCCGCGGATCTTCAACTGGTCGTCACTGCGGCCGAGATACTCCAGCTCACCGGTCAGGGTGCGTCGCACCAGGTCGCCGGTGCGGTAGAGCCGGGTACCGGGCGGGCCGTAGGGGTTGGGCAGGAACCGTTCCGCCGTGAGGGCGGCGTGACCGCGGTAGCCCTGGGCCAGGCCGTCCCCCGCGATGAACAGCTCACCCGCGACACCCGACGGCACCGGGTTCAGGTGCCCGTCCAGCACGTGGACGGCCGTGTTGCGGATCGGGATGCCGAGCGGCACGTTCGCCGGATCGAAAGGCATGTCCACGGCGGTGGACCAGATCGTCGTCTCGGTCGGTCCGTAGACATGGACCAGACGTTCGGCGCGTGCCCGCAGGCGGCCGGCGAGCTCCAACGGCAGTGCCTCGCCGCCCGCGAGCAGGGTGAGACCGGCGGGGTCGAGACCGGCTCCGAGCAGGACCTTCCATCCCGACGGGGTCGCCTGCACATGCGTCACACCGTGCTTGCGGATCAAGCCGATCAGCTCGTCCGCATCCCCGACCTGATCGTCTCCGGCCAGCACGACACACTGCCCACTCACCAGCGGCAGGAACAGCTCCAGGCCGGAAATGTCGAACGACACGGACGTCGAGGCCAGCCACACCTCACCCGCCGGCGAGGCAGCTCCCAGAATCTCCCGCATACCCGCGAGAAGATTCGCCAGAGCTCTCCGGGTGATCTCCACACCCTTCGGAGTGCCGGTAGAACCCGACGTGTAGAGCACATACGAGCACGTCAGGATCCACCACCGGCCAGGCACCGGTGGGAAGTTGGGCATCAATCACGTCGGCATCACGGTCCAACACGACCGTCGTGCCCGGATGCACGGCCCGCGCGGTGTGCGCATGGACCTCCTGCGTCACCACGACCACCGGCCCGGCATCCGCGACGATCCCGGCCAGCCGTCCCACCGGGAACGCCGCGTCCAGCGGCAGGTATCCGGCACCCGACTTCAGCACCGCCAGCATTGCGACCAGAAGCTCCGGCGAGCGCTCCACCAGAACCCCGACCACACCACCCGGACCCACACCCAGCGAGCGCAGATGACAGGCCAGCCGGTCCGAACGCGCATCCAGCTCCGCGAAGGAAACCTGCATGCCCCCGGCGACCACCGCCACCGCATCCGGCACCGACGCCACCTGCGCGGCGAACGCATCGAGCACATCCGCCGACGCCCCCGTCACACCCGTGACCGTCGAGACCTCACCCGGCGGCATGAACACCGCCCGCGCATCACCCGTCCCACCTGCTGCCATCGCCTCCAGCACCAGCCGGAACATCACCCCCAGCCGCTCCACATGCGCACGCGAAACCGAGCGCCCGTCCCCCTTCAGGAACACCGACCCGCCCCGGCTCGACACCGTCAGCGGAAACTCCGTCGGGCTGTCGTCGACACTCATCTGATGGTCGATCAGATCGAGGTCGACCTGCCGGAAGTCCTGGTAGTTGAAGTAGACGTTCAGGAGCTTCCGCTCACCGACGAGCCGCTGGACGGCCGGCAGCGGGTGGCGGCGGTGCGGCCACAGCTCGACCTCACGCCCGAACACCTGCCGCACCAGCTCCGCCCACGTCCCGGCCGTGCGGTCGAAGACGAACGGCAGGGTGTTGAGGTACATGCCGTAGACGCGGTCCGCGCCCAGCAGCTCCGGGCGGGCGTCGCACACCAGCCCCGTCGTGAACGACTCCTCCGACGTGAGCTGGCTCAGCACCTTCAGATGCGCTGCGAACAGCACGCTCTTCAATGACGTCCGTGTCGACGACGCCAATCCCCGAAGCCCCGACTCCAGGTCCCCGAACGGCACCTCCACCAGGTGGGTCGCCCGCGAAGACCCGTCGCCGTCGCCCCAACCCGACGGCAGTGCGAACGGGGAGCACCGCTCGACCACCGAGCGCCAGTACGCCTGGTCGCCCTCATCGGCCAGCGACTCCAGCTCACCGGCGATGAAGTCCGCATAGCGCGGCCCGTTCGGCGAGGACGCCGACGGAGTGCTGCCGCTCTCCGGGAGGGTGCCGCCCTGCCTCGACCGGTAGGCGTCGAGGACCTCCATGAGCAGCGAGTGGTAGCTCCACCCCTCCAGCACCGGGTGGCATTCGGTGACCGAGAGCCACCATCCGCCGTCCGCCGTGTCGTGTGCGAACAGCCTGATCAGGCCAGGCGTCGAGAGGTCGAAGAGGTCGGATCGCTCGCGTGCCGTGTAGGCGTGAATCGCCTGCTGCACCGCGATCTCGTCGAGTCCGGGCAGCGACTGCCGGCCGACCCTGACGACGGCCCGTTCGTGCACGAGCTGCATCGGTACGGAGTACCGGCTGAGCTCGATCGAGGTGCGGAGGACCTCGTGCCGCGCCGTGACGGCGGCGGCCGCCGCCACCAGGGCGGCGTGGTCGTAGGGGCTCTCGTCCCTGACCCGGAAGGTGGTGACGTTGTGGTAGTTGTTCAGCCCGGTGTTGCCCCGGTCGGTGTGGGCGGTCATCTCCAGCACCATGCCGGTCTGGACCTGGGACAACGGGTACGCGTCGACCAGCCCCTCGGGCAGCAGAGCCCGGTCCTGCTCGTTCACCAGCGCGAAGGGCCGCACCAGGGCGGGCGGCTCCAGGCCCGCCGGGCGGCCGGTGACCAGCTCGGTGAGCTCCGCGACCGTCCGGAACTCGAAGACGTCGCGGACGGCCACGTCGAATCCGGCGACCTTGAGGGTTCCGACCAGTGCCACGGCACGGATGGAGTCGCCACCGAGGTCGAAGAAGCTGTCGTGGATGCCGACCCGGTCGAGCTCCAGGGCCTCGGCCCAGACCGAGGCCATCCGTTCCTCGGCGGGGGAGCGCGGCCCGGTGTAGGTGAGGCCGGCGGTACGGTCGGCGGCTCCGGGGGCGGGGAGGGCCCGGCGGTCCAGCTTGCCGTTGGTCGTCAGCGGAAGCCGGTCCAGCGTCACGAAGGCGGACGGCACCATGTAGGGGGGCAGCGTTCGACCCAGCCACTCGCGCAGTGCCGCCGGTTCCGGGGCGGACTCCTGCTCCTCCCCGGCCGGGACCAGGTAGGCGACCAGGTCGGACCTGCCCGGCTCGTCGTCCCGCAGGACCACGGCGGCGGTGCGGATCTGCGGGTGGGCGGCCAGAGCGGCCTCGATCTCGCCGGTCTCCACCCGGTAGCCCCGGATCTTGACCTGCCCGTCGGCTCGGCCGAGGAACTCCAGGCTTCCGTCGGCCAGCCGCCTGGCGAGGTCACCGCTGCGGTAGAGCCGGGCGCCGGGTGGGCCGAAGGGGTCCGGGACGAAGCGCTCGGCGGTGAGGCCGGGACGGTCGAGGTAGCCGCGTGCCACGCCGGGGCCGCCCACGTGGATCTCGCCGACCACGCCGACCGGCGCGAGCCGGCCCCACCGGTCGAGGATGTGGACCTGGAGGTCGCTCAACGGGTAGCCGATGGCGTTGCCCGCGCCCGGGGCGAAGTCCACCTCGGCGACGCGCTGGTAGGTGGTGTGCACCGTCGTCTCGGTGATGCCGTACATGTTGACCAGGACGGGTCGGTCCAGACCCAGGCGGTCCACCCAGGGCCGCAGGTCGGCGACGTTCAGCCGTTCACCGGCGAAGACGACCGCGCGCAGCGCGAGTCGGCCGATCCTGGGGTCACCCTCGCCTGCCGCGGCGACCAGCGAACGGAAGGCGGACGGGGTCTGGTTGAGCACGGTGACCCGGTGTTCGGCCAGCAGGTCGAGGAAGTCCTCCGGCGAGCGGGAGACCTCGGCGGGGACGACGACCAGCGTTCCGCCGTGCAGCAGCGCTCCCCACATCTCCCAGACGGAGACGTCGAACGCGTACGAGTGGAAGAGCGGCCAGACGTCCGAGGCCGTGAACCCGTAGTGAACGTGCGCCGACTCGTGCAGGCGCAGCACGTTGCGGTGGGTGAGGCAGACGCCCTTGGGGCGGCCGGTGGAGCCGGAGGTGTAGATGACGTAGACGAGATTGTCCGGGTCCCCGGCGGGCAACGGGTCGGTGGACGGCTGGGCCGCCAGTTCCTCCGGATCGGCGTCCAGGACGACGGTGGTGCCCTGGTGGATCCGCCCGACCAGCTCGGCGTGTGCGGACTCGGTCAGCACGATGCCGGCGGCGGCGTCGCGGACCATCCACCGGAGGCGGTCCTCGGGGTTGGCCGGGTCGAGCGGCAGGTAGGCCGCACCCGACTTGAGCACACCGAGCAGGGCTGGGAGCAGCTCGGGCCCGCGGTCCAGGCAGAGGCCGACCAGCCGCTCGGGGCCCGCGCCGAGCGCCCGCAGTCGGTGGGCGATCCGGTTCGCCCGATGGTTGAGCTCCGCGTACGTCAGCCGGGTCTCCCCGGCGATCACGGCGATCGCGTTCGGGGTCTGCGCTGCCCTTTCCTGGAAGATCTCGTGCAGTTGCCGGCCCTTCGGCCTGTCCGCGCCGGTCGTCCGACCGGGCTCGCCGGCGGCCGGGCCGAGCAGCAGGAACAGCTCCTGCTCCCCGAGGAGGTCGACGGCGGAGACCGGGCTGTCCGGGTCGGTGCTGACGGCGGTGAGCAGGCGCTGGAAGTGGTCGGCCAGTCGCTCGACGGTCGCTCGCTCGAAGAGGGCGGTCGAGTACTCGAACTGCCCCTGGAACCGTCCGTCCGGTCCCTCCTCGATCTGCAGGGTGAGGTCGAACCTGGAGACGGTGTCCGCCTGGCCGAACACCTCCACCCGTATGCCGGGCAGGTCGTAGGCGTCCGCCCGGGACTCGTGCATGGTGAAGGCGGCCTGGAAGAACGGGGTCCTGGACAGGTCGCGTTCGGGTTCCAAGGCGTCCACCAGGCGGGCGAACGGGATCTGCTGGTGGTCGAAGGCATCCAGGACGGCGCCGCGGTTGCGTTCGAGCAGCGTGCTGAAGCGGATGTCACCGGCCCACTCGGCGCGGAGGACGACGGTGTTGATGCCGTAGCCGATGAGCCGCTGGAGGTCCGGGTGGCTGCGGCTGGAGGTGACGGTGCCGACCGCGATGTCGGTCGTTCCGGTGTGGCGGGACAGCAGGGCCTGGTAGGCCGTCAGCAGGACGGTGAACGGCGTGGTGTCGTGCCGCGCGGCCAGGTCCCGAAGGCGCGGGGAGAGCGTGCGCGGCAGGCGGAGCGGCACCGTCGCGCCCGCCCAGCTCCGGTTCGCCGGTCGGGGGCGGTCGGTGGGCAGCGCCAGCGCCGTCAGCCCGCTCAGCCGCTGGCGCCAGTAGTTCAGGTGTACCTCGTGCGCCTCCCCGGCCGCCTCCCGGCGTTGCCAGGCCGCGTAGTCGGCGTACTGCGTGGCGAGGACGGGCAGAGCGGCGTCGGCGCCGTTCCGGTAGAGCGTGCTGAGCTCGTCCGCGAAGATCCGGGTGGACCAGGCGTCGCACGCGATGTGGTGGAAGGCCAGCAGCAGCACGTGGTCGTGCTCGGCCAGCCGGAACAGGCGGATCCGCAGCGGCCAGCCCACGGCGAGGTCGAAGGCGGTGTAGGCGTGCCGGTGCACCAGGTCCGTGGCTGCGGCGAGCCGCCCGTCCTCGGGGAGGCCGGTCAGGTCGATCGTCTCGAAGTCGGCCGGGCCGGGCCCGTCGATCACCTGGAACGGTGCGGAGCCGTCGAACTGGTAACGGGTGCGCAGGACTTCGTGCCGGGCGACCACGGTGTCGACGGCACGCCGCAGCGCGCTGTCGTCGAGCGGTCCGGTGAGCCGCAGTGCGATCGGTACCACGTACTCGTGGCTGCCCGGTTCGAGCCGGTCGAGGAACCACATCTGCTGCTGGCCCGCCGACAGCGGCAGCGGTCGGCTCCGGTCGGCGCGCGGGATGCCGGCGCGTGCGGCGGTGCCGGTGGCGCGACGGGCCAGGCGGCGGCGCAGGAGTTCGGCCCGGGCGGCTTCCGCGGCCGCGGCCCGGTCGGCTGCGTTGTGGTCGGCTCCACCTCGGGTCATGCGTCGTACTCCTTGGACAGCGTGGGGTCCGCGAGCAGTTCCTCGTCGGACAGCGCGTCGATCTGTGCCTTGATCAGTAGCTCGATGGCTTCGGCGAGTTGCCTGACGGTCGGCCCGTCGAAGATGGCCCGCAGCGGCAGGTCCACCTCGAATTCGGTCTGGAGGTCGGCGATCAGGCGAAGGGCGAGCAGTGAGTTCCCGCCGGACCGGAAGAAGTCCTCGTCGCGGCCGGGTTCCGCGCCGACGAGCGCGGCCCAGACCTCGGCGACCCCCTCTTCCAGCACGCCGCTGGGCCGTTCGGCCGGTTCGGCGTCCGGTGCGCGCAGGGCGGCGCGGTCGAGCTTTCCGTTGGCGTTGAGCGGGAGCGCGGCCAGGGCCGTGAAGGTGGCCGGCACCATGTGGGCGGGGAGCAGCCTGGAGCAGTGCGCGGCCAGCTCGGTGTCGCCGGGGAGCTGTTCGGCGGCCGGTACCAGGTAGGCCGCCAGACGGGTGTGCCCGGTGCTGTCGTCGGCGACGACCGCGGCCTCGTGGACGGCCGGGTGGTCGCCGAGGACGCTCTCGATCTCGCCGATCTCGACGCGGTGTCCGCGGATCTTGATCTGGCCGTCGCGGCGGCCGACGAAGGCGACCGTTCCGTCGGGCAGCTGCCGGACCAGGTCTCCGGTGCGGTAGAGCCGGGCGCCGGGCGGGCCGTACGGGTCCGGCAGGAACCGCTGGGCGGTCTGGGCGGGTTGTCCCGTGTAGCCGCGGCCGACGCCGGCACCGCCGACGTACAGTTCGCCGATCGCACCGAGGGGCAGCGGGCGGAGGGCCTCGTCGAGGACGTACATGGCCAGCCCTGGCAGCGGCCGGCCGATCGGGACGACGGACGCCTGCACCCCCGTGTCGACGGGGTGGAGGGAGGTTCCGACGGAGCATTCGGTCGGACCGTACTCGTTGAACAGCCGCCCGGGGCCGAGCCGCGCGAGCCAGCGGTTCGCCGCGTCGGCGGGGAAGGCCTCGCCGGCGACCACGACGACCTGCGCGAGCGACGCCGCCTGCTCGTCGTCGAGCTGCCGATCGAGGATTTCGAGGTGGCTCGGCGTCAGCTTGACGAAGCTGTAGGGCGCTCCGGCGACCAGCTCCGCGCCGAGGCGGGTCAGATCGAGATCGGCCGGCAGCAGGTGGACCGGCTGGCCGGCCAGCAAGGGTGCGTAGAGGTTGGGGACCACCAGGTCGAAGGCGCAGGAGGAGAAGAGCGGCGCACCCGTGGTGCCGCGGCCGGCGAGCTCCCGGGCGGCCCAGGTGACGTGGTGGGCCAGGTTCCGGTGCTCGATCTCGACGCCCTTGGGCCGGCCGGTGGAGCCGGAGGTGAAGATGACGTAGGCCGTTCCGCGCGGGTCCGTGCGCCGTTCGGGGCGGCTGCCGGGCTGCTGCGCGAGTTCGCGGGCGTCGCGGTCGAGGAGCACCGTGGGCCCGTCGAAGACGGCCGTTCCGGCTGTGGTGCCGATCAGGGCCGCCGCCCGGACATCCCGTAGCACCCCGGCGAGTCGCTCGTCGGGGTGGCTCGGGTCGAGTGGCACGTACGCGCCGCCGGCCTTCCACACGCCGAGGAACGCGGCGATCAGGTCGGGCCCGCGGTCGAGCAGTACACCGACCACCGAGTCGGCGCCGACGCCTCGTCGCCGGAGCGCGTGGGCGATCCGGTTGGCGCGGGCGTCGAGGTCGGCGAACGAGGTGGCCGCGCCGCCGGCCAGCACGGCCGGGGCGTCGGGCAGGTCTGCCGCGCGCGCCTCGAAGAGGTCCACGACGGTGTCCGGGGCGGCCTCGGAGCGGGTGGCGTTCCAGGTGACGAGCTGCCGCTCGTGCTCGTCGGCCGGGAGCAGTTCGAGCTGCGCCAACGGGGTGTCCGGGCGGGCGGCGGCGGACTCCAGCAGACGGAGCAGTTGACCCGCCATCCGTTCGACGGTGTCGCGTCGGTACAGACCGGTGGCGTACTCCAGGAGGCCGTGGAAGGAGCCGTCGGGCTGCCGGCGCATGAACAGGCTCAGGTCGGTCTTGGCGATCTGCCAGGCGTCCTGGACGGCTTCCGCGACCTCGGGGCGGACCCCGAGCGAGGTCAGGGTTTCGTCGTGCAGGTCGAAGGCGACCTGGTAGAGCGGGGTGCGGGAGAGGTCGCGTTCCGGCTGGAGTTCCTCCACCAGCAGCTCGAACGGCAGGTGCTGGTGGGCGAGGGCGGCGAGGCTGCGCCGGCGTACCTCGTCGACGGCCTGCTCGAAGCTCAGCTCGGCGGCGAGCCGGGAGCGGACCACGAGGGAGTTCAGGAAGAAGCCGACCACCCCCTCGACCTCGGGCCTGACCCGGCCGGCCACCGGTGTGCCGACGCTGACGTCCCACTCGCCGCTGTAGCGGGCGAGCAGCACGGCGAAGCCGGTGAGCAGGGTCATGAAGGGGGTCGCCCCGCGGCCCCGGCCCAGGTCGACCAGGCGGCCGGCCAGCTCGGCCGGGATGGTGAACGGGACCATCGCGCCGCGGTGGTCGCGCTCGGCGGGCCGCGGTCGGTCGGTGGGCATGGGCAGTTCGACCTGGTCGCCCAACTCGCGTCGCCAGAAGTCGAGTTCTCCGGCCAGTTCACGGTCGGCCGGCAGTTCGGTCTGCCAGCTCGCGAAGTCCGCGTATCCGACGCCGAGTTCGGGCAGACGGGCGGCCCGGTTCGTGACGGCCGCGGCGCACAGCTCCGCGATCTCCTGCTCCAGGAGGGCGGCGGACCAGCCGTCCCCGGCGATGTGGTGGATCGTGAGCAGCAGCAGCGGGGCCTCGTCCGGGCGCTCGATCAGCAGGGCACGCCAGATCGGTCCGCGGGCGAGGTCGAAGCCCTGGGCCAACCGGTCGCCGAGCGCTCGCGTCAGCTCGCCGCGGTCGGTCGCGTCGGCCGCGTCGGTCGCGTTGGCCTGGACGACCTGGACGACCGCCAGCTCGACCGGGCCGGGCTCGGCCACCTGCTGCCACGGGCCGTCCGGGCTCTGCCCGTAGCGGGTGCGCAGGGACTCGTGGCGGGCCTCCAGGGTGTCCAGCACGTGCTGCACGGTGCCCGGGCCGATGCCGTGGGGCAGCTCGACGAGCAGCGGTGACACCCATTCGGGGCCGCCGGGATTCAGCTGGTCGAGGAAGTACAGGCGCCGCTGGCCGTAGGAGAGCGGAAGCGGCCCGCCACGTTCGACCGGACGGACCGGCCGGTCGTCGCGCGCACCCGCCAGCAGCCGGGCCTGCTCCTCGACCGTGGTGGCCAGGTACAGCTCCCGCAGGCCGACCTGCCGCCCGGAGCTACTCAACAGCAGGCCGGCCAGCCGGGTCAGCAGCAGCGAGGAGCCGCCCAGCCGGAAGAAGTCGTCGTGGACGCTGACCGGTCCGCGGCCGAGCAGTTCCTGCCAGGCGGCGGCGACGGCGGCTTCGGCGGGCGTACGGGGTGCCACGAACGCGGGCCGGTCGTCCTGGTCGGCGCCGGGAAGCGGCAGTGCCGCGCGGTCCACCTTGCCGTTGGGTGTCAGCGGGAAGGACGCCAGCGCCGTCAGGCTCCCGGGCACCATGCCCTCGGGCAGCCGGCGGGCGAGGAACTCCCGGAGCCCGGCCGGCAACCGTCCGTCGTCGGTCAGCACGTGGCCGATCAGCCGGCGGCCGCCGTCGGCCAGGTCGAGGGCCTGGACGACGGCGCCGCGGACCAGCGGGTGGACGACCAGCGCGGCCTCGATCTCACCGGGTTCGATCCGGATCCCGTTGACCTTGACCTGGTGGTCGGTCCTGCCCCGGTACTCCAGGGTGCCGTCGGCGCGCCAGCGCACCAGGTCACCGGTGCGGTACAGGCGAGCGCCGGGCGGGCCGTAGGGGTCGGGGACGAAGCGTTCGGCGGTCAGCCCGGGACGGTTCAGGTAGCCGCGGGCGACCCCGGTCCCGCCCACCCAGAGCTCGCCCGTCGCGCCCTGCGGCAACAGGGCGCCCTCGGCGTCGAGGACGAGCAGGCGCGCGCCGTCGACGGGGCGGCCGATCGGCACCGGACCGGCGGTCTGCGCGGGGTCGTACGGGTGGGCGGCGACGTCGACGGAGCACTCGGTCGGCCCGTAGCCGTTCCAGATCCGGAGCCCGGGGTTGCCCGAGCGCTCCAGCGCGCGGCGGCACAGCCCGGCGTCGAGCGGCTCCCCGCCGCAGTAGAGCAGCCGCAGGTCCGGGAGCCGCGCCCAGCCAGGTTCGCGGACCAGTTCGCGCAGCACGGACGGCACCACTTGCAGGACGGTCGCCCGGTGGGCGGCCGCCGCGGCCAGCAGCGCCGCGGGATCCCGTTCCGCGCCGACCGGGGCGAGGGCGACCGCGCCACCGCTGACCAGCGGCGCGAAGATCTCCCAGCCGGCCGCATCGAAGCCGATCGGAGTCTTGTGCAGGACCCGGTCGTCGGCGGTGAGCCGGTGCGTCGCCACGGCCCAGAGCACGCGGTTGCGGATACCCGCGTGGGTGACCAGGACCGCCTTGGGCGTGCCGGTGGACCCCGAGGTGTAGATGGCGTACGCCGTGTGGTCGTCCTCGACCGGCGGCACCGGACCGTTCGGCTGCCGGTCGCCCACCGGCCCGCCCGCCTCCTCGGCGGTCCGGTCCAGGGCGATCACGGTGGCGCCGGTCCGGGCGACGGCCTCCGCGACGGCGGGCTCGGGCTCCGAGCGGGTGACCAGGAACCGCGCACGGGTGTCCGCCAGCATCCAGGCTCGCCGCTCCTCGGGGTGAGCCGGGTCCATCGGCAGATAGGCCGAGCCGGCCCGCCAGACCGCCAGCAGGGCCACGACCAGGTCGACGCTGCGCGGGAGCTGGACGGCGACCAGGGTGTCGGGGCCCGCACCCTGCCCGCGCAACCGGGCCGCCAGCCGGTCGGCACGGTCGTCGATCTCCTGGTACGACCACGCACGCTCGGCGGTCAACACTGCTGGCGCGTGCGGCGTCAGCCGGGCCTGGCGGGCCACCAGTTCGGCCAGGTGCGCCGACCGGAGGTGCTGCTCCGTACGGTCCTGCTCGGCCGCTGGACCGCCGCGGCGTGCATGCATGGTCATCTCTCGGTTTCTCCGGGTCGATCAGGAGGTCGGGGCGCGCGGCACCGGGCCGATCCACGGGACGGGCCCCGACCGGGGAACAGGGGCCGGGTCAGCCGACCTGCTCGGCCTCTGCCATCCGCCGGCGCAGGCTCAGCGGCCGCAGGTCCGTCCACACCTCGTCGATCCTGGCCAGGCACTCGGCCTTCGTCCCCTCGGTGCCCTCGGGCCGCCAGCCGTCGGGAAGCCGGCGGTCGGCCCACCAGATCGAGTACTGCTCCTCGTCGTTCAGCACGACCAGGTAGGTCGGCTCGTCGCTCGGGTTCTCGGTCATGTCGATTCCTCCGTCATTGCGCGGGGTCCGCGTCACTTCGCGGGGTTCGGGATCAGTGGGGCGTGAGCGCGGCCGGTGCCGAGGTCCAGCAGCCGCCGGGCCTCGGCCGGGTCGACCAGCGCCGTGGCGGCCACCGGGGCTTCGAGGTCGGACAGCGCCGCTTCGGCCAGGCGGCCGTAGGCGGCGACGAAGGACTCGATCGTGGCGCTCTCGAACAGCGTGCTGTCGTACCGGACGCACGCGGTCAGGGTGTCGCCGGTCTGCCGTACTTCCAGGCCGAGGTCGTAGACGCCCTCCGCCTGCGGCATGTCGAGCAGGGCGAGCCGCAGCCCCCGGTACTCGGCCTCGGCCCCCTCCCAGGTGCCGGCCGGCGGGTAGGGGAGTCTCGGCTCCTGGCGGTCGGTCACGTACAGCGTGAAGGCCAGCCGGGCCAGCGGACCGCGGCCGGCACTGCCCGCGTGACCCGTGGGTAGTGCGCTCGGGCAGGCGACATTGGCCATGGCTTGCAGCACCTCGTGGTGCGCCGCCACGGCGGCCTCCCGCCAGGTCGTCCGCCGATCCGTCCGGGCGCGGAGCAGGACGGGGTTGACCAGGTAGCCGACCATCCGCCGGGCCGACGGAACGGTCCGGTTGCTGGCCAGGCAGGCGACCATGGTCTCCTCCGCCCCGGTCCAGCGGCTCACCAGCGACTGGAAGACGCCGAGCAGGAGGGCGAAGACGCTCACCCCTGCCTCATGGGCCGCGGCGATCGCCCGTTCCCCCAACCCGGCCGGCAGGGGCAGGTCGAGCGAGGCCCCGGCCAGGGCCTGGACCGGGGGGCGCGGGCGGTCGGTGGGGAGCTCGCTCGGCACGGCACTCTCCCGCAGCGCGCGCCAGTACCGGGCCATCCGCTCACCGCGGGGGGTGGCCAGCAGCTCCCGTTGCGCCGTCACGTGGTCCTGGTAGTCGGCGACCGGCTCGGGCAGGAGCGGTGTGCCGTCCGTGCGCAGCCCTTGGTGGGCGTCGAGCAGTTCGCGGAGCAGGATCCAGAGGGTGATGGCGTCGCTGACCAGGTGGTGGACGACGAGCAGGAGTACGGCGTCGTCCGGGGTCCGCCGCAACAGCACCACCCGCCACGGCGGCGCGGCAGCGAGGTCGAAGGGGATCCGGTGCGCGGCACCGACGGCGGTCCGCAGTTCCTCGACGGTGACCGGGCCGAGTTCGCGGACCTCCAGCGGCGCGCCGCCGTCGGACAGCGGGACCCTGCGCGGCGTGCCGTTCTCCTCCCGGAAGACGCTGCGCAGCAGGACGTGCCGCCGCGCGACTTCCCGCACCGCCCGGTCGAGCAGTGCGTCGTCCAGCGGTGTGCGAACCCGAACGGCCACGGCCATCGAGTACGCCGTGCTGTCCGGCGCCAGACGCTGGTGCAGCCAGACGCTCTCCTGGCCGATGGAGAGGGGGTGGGTCTCGGCCACGGTCACCGGTTCAGTTCCTCGCGGAGGTGGGCGGCCAGCTGTACGACGGTGGGGTGGTCCCAGGTCACGACGGGCGCCACGACCAGGCCCAGGGCGTCCTCGATGTCCCCGCACAGGGTGAGCGCGTAGATCGAGTCGAGCCCCAGCTCGGGGAAGGGGCCGTGCGGATCGATCTCGTCGGCCGGGCACTCCAGGTAGAACGCGACCCGTTCGGTGAGCCAGGCCTCGAGGTCCTGCGGGGTGGTGGGCACGGCGGGCTTGGGCACGTCGGGACTCCTTCTGGTACTAGGGGCAGCGGTCAGCCGAGCACGCGGTCAGACGAGGACGCGGTCGGCGAGGTCGAACGAGCGGAAGTCCCGGTGGCGATCGGACAGTTCGGCGAAGAGCCGGTCGTCGGTGGCCGGTTCGGCCGCCTGTCGGGCCGGGCCGAGCAGATCGGCGAAGCGCTGCCGGCCGGCCCGGGCCCAGTCGTGGTCGCCGAGAAGCTCCGCCGGGGTGTGCGCGAGGACGGCCTGCCGGCAGGCGGCCGGCAGCGGTCCGGTGCGGGTCGGTGGGGTCGGCCCGAACGCGGCGAGCCGGTTGCCCAGGGTCCGCAGCTCGCGGCTGTTCAGCTGGAACGTCGCCTGCGGTCCCTCCCGCAGGAACGAGCGGGCGCCGAGCAGCGCCGCGAGCCGACGGTCCGCGTCGAGCAGCAGCTCGGGCACCAGCAGGGCCGCGACCGGCGCCACGGCGTCCGCCTGCTCGGGCCCGGCGTGCACCGCCTCGGCCGCGGCCGTCACGAGTCCGTCCGCCGCCAGCAGGTCCACGAAGGCGGCGGTGAGGGTGGCGCGGACGAGCGGCAGGCCGGCCACCGGTCTGCCGTAGAGCACCCGGCCGAGGGCGAAGTCGGTGGCCGTCCGCAGTTGGGTGTCCAGGATGCCGATCGCGGCGGAAGCCGCCAGCACGGCCGCGACGTCGCGGGCGCCCGCGCCGTCCGGCGGCGCCACCGGCGCCCGCCCGGCGGCGGGGACCC
>NZ_JBEOSA010000110.1:0-15848 GCF_040302625.1 Kitasatospora sp. NPDC097643
GGCCGAGCCCGGCGCCACCTTCACCACGTGGGCGGGCGGGGCCGAGGTCCACCTCGCGCTCGCCAACCACCTCGCGCCGTGGCGGGTCGAGATCCGCGGCGGCCTGGCCCACCTTGACGACCTCAAGGCAAGCCGCGGCGGCGAGGAAGAGTGGGACCTGTTCTGGATCCGCCTGCCGCTGATCGCCGCCAGCGCCGGGGCCGACGAAGCGGTCGATCGGGCACGGGCCCATCCCGGAGGCGACGCCCCGTACGCCGCGGAGCACATCGCCCGGGTGCTGCATGAAGCCGGTCACCCCGAGGAGGCCGTTGCCCTCCTCGGCCGGCACGTCCCGGCCCACCGCAGCGTCCTGGCCAACTACCTCATCGACCTCGGCCGCATCGACGACGCCGTGGCACTCCTCCAGCAACGCGACCCCCGTCCGCCCGCCCGATGGAGCGGCCCTTGGTGCAGCGAGTCTCCATTCTGACGTTGCTCCGCATCTCCATCCCGTGGCTACGCCGCCGCTGCGGCAAGTCCCTGTGAGACGGGGAAGGCGATCTGTTCGTCGAACGGCTGGCGGTTCTGAAGGCAGTGGAAGAGCTGGCCCAGCAGGCGGTTGAGGAGGTTGCGCTGGGCGGCGGCGTGCCAGTCGCCGTGGTCTCGTCGGCGGCGGTAGTGGGCGTCGGCGCCGGGCGAGGCCCGGAGGGATGAGAAGGCCCAAAGGACTCCTGCGTCTGGCTGGACGCCACACCGTCACCGACCGGCCGGGCATCACCAACTCCAAGGGATGCCTATGGAGGGTGTGGCATGGGCGGCGGCCGAAGCCACCGCAACCGCAAGACGGTCAGGCGGTGGGCTGCCGGCCTTGGTTGTCGAGGTGGCAACGGGTGGTCAGGTGTCAGGGTCGACTTCGGGGTGCGTGAATCGGACGGGCTTGCCCAGCGACCGGGCGTAGGCGATTTCGGCTCGGGTGCTGTCGATGTAGTCACCGACTACGAGCACTTCATCAGCGAGCCGGATCTTCGCCCGGCGGCTCTTGGTGTTCGAGCTCCCCGGGGCGCCTCGCCTACTGGACGCCGGCGGAGCAGCTGCTCGAGGCGATCGACGCCCTGCTGGACCTGCTGCCCGTGCCAGGTGCCGTCCGCACCGCGCTCGTACTGGCGCATGGTGCCGACCGGGCGGAAGCCGACCTTGGTGTAGCAGCGGATCGCGGCCAGGTTGTCCACGGCCGGGTCGATCACCAGCCGGTGGTAGTGGTGGTCGTGCACCAGGTGCCGGGCCATCGTGCGCACGGCGTCGGTGCCCAGACCCAGGCCGTGCACCGAGGGATCCAGGTAGAGGTCCATCCCCGCGTGCCGGTACTCGTCGTCGTTCTCCGCGTACCACTGCACGGCGCCGACCACCCGGCCGCCCACGTCGATCGCGAAGGTCTCGGTCTCGGGCGCGCCTCCAAATCCCGCGCGACCTCGTCGACCAGGTCGTCACCGCCACGCCAGCGGGCGAACACCTCGGGCGTGCTGCGGATCGCCACGAGCGCCGGGATGTCGTCGGCCGTGGCGGGCCGGAGGGTGACCAGGGTGCCGTGCAGAATCGTCCCTATATGGGGCATGTTGGCACGGAAAGCCACCCCCGGCCAGCGATTTCGCCGGGGCCCGGCTGGTCAGGCCTGGTCGAGCCGGAGCGCCTGGCGGACGTAGTCCGTGTAGAACAGCTCGAAGCCGATCAGGACGGTCTCCTCGCCGTCCCGGCACTCGACCACGTCCCAGTGCTTCTTGACGGCCGCCGGATCTCCCTTGCGCCACTTGCGCACCTCGACCAGCTCCAGCTCGCCGACCGGCAGGTAACGGGCCCGCGCGTCGGCCTCCCGGACCGGCGAGACCGCCAGCGCACCGAGTGAGAGGCGCAGGAAGGCCGCGTCCGGGCGGCAGTACGGGCGGGAGCCGAGGACACAGCCCTCGAAGACCAGCACCCGCCCCTCCTTGAAGAGCTCCTCGTGCGTGGGCGTCCGCTCCCCTCGGGGCGAGGGCCCCAGCGTGGTCACCACCAGGTCGAGAATGTCCGCGAGCATTCGTGTCTCCCCTCCATCGCCTGCGCGTTCGAGCCATTCGATCACGGACGGCCCGGCCTCCGGCCCCCGCCCCGGGAAGCCGCGGATAAATCTTCGCGATTCTTCGCGGCGGATGTCGATCCGGTGGCGGCCCGATCGAGGCAGGGGTGAGCGGCGGGGAACGGCCCCGCCCGCAGGACCGAGGAGTCATCATGCCGTGCTTCATGACGCTGATCCGGATCGACGAGGACGCCCGGGAGGGCTGGGAGCCCGTCCCGGGGTTCGAGCAGCGGATGGGGGCGCTGTTCGAGGAGATCACCAAGGCCGGGGTGATGCTGGAGACCGCCGGGCTGACCCCGACCGCCCAGGGCACCCGGCTGAGCTGGGCCCACGTCCGTGCGCAGAACCACTCACCCTGGCCGGCCTGCGACTCCACCTCTCGTTCGTGGCCACGTTCAAGGAGCTGGGCGACCAGCGGAGGCGGGATACAGCCGGACAGAGTCCTGGCCTGACGATCAAGATCAGCAGCGTCCACGGCACCGCACCCTAGACCCCATCACCGACGGGTGGTCAAAAGTCCGCACGCCGTACCGCTTGACGCCTTGGCTCCCTGAGATGTCTAGGACGGTCCCACCCTGTTCTGCCTGGTGGAGGCGTTGCGCGCCGGTGCTGGGACAGGGCTGGGACCGTGGCCGGCTACCGGTCGGGTGCGGCGTCCTCGATGGCGGCGAGCAGGCGGGCGTGGACGGCGCCGGCGGCCTCGCGGGTCGCTGGGTACTTCGGCCCGACACCGGCCTCACGCTGACGCGCGCCACCACGCCGCCCATCGAGCGCTGACTCGCACCGTGCCAGCCACGGGTGTGCCAACTCTTCGATCAAATCGCCGAGATGTGTACGGGAGAGGCCGCAGAAGGCAGGATGGGTCAAGGCCGCGCGGGCCCACTTCTTGGTCACACTTGAAGAACCCGTGCGGCCTCTGTCACGTTACGGCCGTACGGCAGCGTCCGTTGAGCGAGTCGTCGTTCCGCCCGACGAAGCAGAACTTAAGTCAGGTCAAGTTCACCGACTCGCTGATCACCGCTTGTCTCCCCCGTCGGCCGGAACCCAAGCCCCAGATAGAAGCCTTCCGGACCGTTTCCGCCTGGGTGCCAGGTGGTCGTCAGGCGAGTACCGCCGCGGCGCCGGATTTCAGCGGCCACGGATTGCACCGCAAAGCGGCCGTATCCACGCCCTTGTTCTCCTGCTGCGATGTTGAGACGCCAGAGGCCGGAGCGATGGTCGGTGCCCCGACCGTCACCGGTGAAGTCGATGCCGAAGAACGCCATGAGGAAACCGACGGGCCGGTCGCCGTCAAGGATGAGTCGAGGCCAGGCTGTATCGGGGTGCACATACGCTTCTGCAAGCGACTTCACGACTGGAGCGACCAGGTGCTCCTGGTCTGGCCGCACCTTCAGTCCGATCGCGGCGTCGAAGTTGTCGGCAGTGATGTTCTCCAGGCGGAGCATGGTCTTCATGCGGGAACCATAAGCCAGTGGATCAAGCGCCTTTCGGCGTCTCAGCAGTCGCCTGCACGGTCCGCTCCCAGATCCAGGCTGAGCCCGTTAACGCTACCGTCGGCGCTCCGGCCGGCAGCGTGGGTGCCTGCTGTCGCTCCGCCCGCTCCACTGGGTACATGCCGATCTCAATCGTGGACCATGCCGTTAGCGCACGTGGTGGTTGGCTGCCGCCGAGGGGAAGCGGCGCGGTTCCTGGTGGCGCCGGTCCTGAACCGCCCTCACCCATCGGCAAGCAGCTGACCTGCGGTGGGGAGTTTCGCCCCAGGGCCGGTGAGTTTCGCCTCGGACTGGTGAGCAGGAGACTGAGCGGCCGGGCGAGGCGGAGCCGTTCCGGCGCCGGCACCTGGTCTTCACCGCCCACCTGCCCGCCCACCTGGCGGCGGCTGTCGCGGCGGTCGAGCAGGACGACCCCGGTCAAGCGCCGGTGGTGTGGCTGCCGGTGGCCGACGCGGCCGGCCTCCACCTGTACCCGGACGTCGGCGCCGTCCTCGGCCAAGCCGTCCGGCTCGGCGCGGCCGCGGGCGGCCCGGTGCTGCTCCTGGCGATGACCACCACGTCCTACCGGTGGCGCTGACCTCCCGCGCCCAGGCCGCAGCTGGCGGCCCGGCGCGGGTTGCCTCCCGGCCGGCGGCCCCGCTTCGCGGCGCCTCCGGCCGGGAGGGGGCGAGGAACGGCCGCCCCGGTGAGGCGGTGGCGGTGCGGGCGGGACGGCCGGGCGGTGCTGCGGCACCCCCGCCTGCGGCCGCGCGCCGGTCATCGCGGCCAGCACCGCCCCACGCAGCACCCCGGTAGCCCCGAACCGGGGATGCCGGTACCCGGCCAGCCACCGCACATTCGCCGCCACCACCGGCGACGGCGGCTCCAACCGCCGATACACCCACCCCACCCGCTCACACACCGCCCAGCACCCGCGCAGCCCGCTGCGCCGCCGGCCCGCCCGCACCCGGTGGTGACGACGGTGAGCTCGCCGATGATGCAGCCGACCTCCTCCGTCATCACGCCGCCGGGCCGGCGGTCACGTGGGCCTGGTGGTGTTCACCGGCTGGTGGTTCGGTCATTTCGCCGGGCGCCAGATGTGGCACTACCGGGGCGAGCCGGGCGACTACCTCCTCAAGGGCCACCTCACCGGCCCCATCCGGTACCCGAGGAACCAGGCGCAGTACCTGGCCCTGCGGGCCAAGGGCCGCGCAGAGCTCGGGCTCGACATGCAATTTCGCGGGGCGGTCGTTAGTGGTGCGACCAGTACGGGTCGTCCGTGCTGGGTGGTGTCGCGGTCAGCTGGTGAGAGTAGTCGTCCAGTCGGTGGCTGGGCTGGGAGGGGTCCTTGCCGTACACCTCGGCGCCGGCGTAGTGGACTCCGTCCATGGAGGCTTGGAGGCTCACGCCCGGGGTGTCCATCTCCAGGGGGAGGAGGACGCCGTCTGGCGAGGTCGCGGAGATCTGTCGCTCATCGGTCGGGAAGGTGTCGGTGTTGGCGCCGACGAAGTTTCGGAACTTGCCCACGGTGTAGCCGTGCGCCGTCCAGTACTGGGCGAGCTGGTCGGCGAGGGCCTTGTACTTCGACCGGTCGATGCGGGCCTGGAGCGACCACATGCGGTAGACGGTGGAGGTCGGCATCGGCTCGCCGTCCCAGTGCTTCTCGTCGCGGACCACCCAGTACCAGCCGTCGGAATGTGCGACCTGCGGGGTGATGGCGCCTACGGAGCCTTCGAGGGCGCTCTGGATGCTGTCCCGGGCCTTTCCGGCGTCCGTCCCGGGCTCGTCGTGCCGGGCGATCGGACCATGGTCGTGGCCCCAGGCCCATGACCCGGCCGCGACTGCGCCGATCAGGAGGAGGGGAGCACCATGCCGAGGACGACCGGCCACCTGCGGGTCCTGGTGCGCTCACTGGTCTGCATCTGTGTCGTCCCCCCGTGCTGGCCGGTCTGCTGGCGGTCTTGACCACGACGTTACTGAGGTGCAGTTCTGCGGACCTGAGCACGGGTACTCAGATTCGGGCTCGGGCGGAAGACGACAACGGCGGCCTTGCGCCGGGCTTGATCGTGGCCCAACGACGGGTGCGGGCGAGCCGACCGGCGCATGCCAATGCGGGCGTCGGCGCGCCTTGGGCGCCGTGAGCTGCACATTCGTCGCGCGCCCACGACCGGCCTGAATAGCCCTGCCACAGGCAGGCCCCGGCACCCCCAGCGTCACCCCTGTCCCGTGGCGGGCGGGCCCTAGCACCCCTTTGAGATGCCGCCCCCATCCCGTTGCACCGCATTTCGAGCACCACCACGGCAGGCACTGGACCCCGCAGGGGATCACGCCCCGGCGATGGGCCGCCCTGCCGCCGCAGCGGGTCGCCGTCGCCTTACCGGTCGTCAGTTCGCCGCTCTTGTCCCCGTCCTGTCGCTGCGCCGGGCCCGCCTCGCTGCGCCGAGGTTTGCGGTGGCCGCGCTGGTCTCCGCCTCGGACGATCCGTGGTGGGAGGTGCGGGTGCTGCACGCGAGGCTCTACCCGGCGATGGGCCGCCGGGTGTGACCTGTTGGTGGTGGGCGTGTGAGGTTTGAGGGGGGTCTAGTTCAGATGCGGGTGGTGTGTGGGCTGGGGTGTTGTGGGTGTGGTGAGAGCGGGTGGGCAGGGTTCAGGGGCGTTGGTGGGGGTTGTGGGCTGGGGGCATTGCGGGCGCCTTCGCGGATGAGGCGGGCGGGGCTGCCGATACGCCCGGCAGTGCGCTGGTGCAGATACGACGTGTGGCGGGGCAGGGTGCCAGGCCGGTGCCGCCGGAGGTCAAGGGCCGCTTCGAGGTCGGTGAACGGGCGGCGGGCGCCGTGCTGCACTCGTGCTGGACGTGCCGGGGCTCGATCGGCGGGGAGTGGAGCTGAGCGAGAAGGCTGGCGCCGACCGGTGCAGGTCAGACCACCTGATTTGGGGTATTCGAGGCCTCCGCCGCGGTCAGGGTCCCATTGGGGACTCGTGACCGTGACTATGGCCAATTTTGTGAGCGCGAAGCCTTGGAAGTGGTGGAAATCGCTTGGGACTCGTGACCGTGACTATGGCCAATTTTGTGAGCGCGAAGCCTTGGAAGTGGTGGGAATCGCTTGGGACTCGTGACCGCGACTATGGCCAATTTTGTGAGCGCGAAGCCTTGGAAGTGGTGGAAATCGCTGATCGTTCACACCTAGTTTCTCTGCGTCGGCCCGCAGCGCGGCCGACTCGTTCGGGTAGTCGACGAGGACCTTGGCGACCACGCGCACCGCACGACGGCGCAGCTCAGGCGGGTAGGAGGAAGGACGTGCCATGACTCGAATCCTTACACGAAATCGAGCCCCCAGAACCCGGGGTGATTCACGGGATGCGTGGACAGCGTTCGTCTACGCTCGGTAATTCGTTGGGCCGGTGTGGTTAATTCGCGGCGACGCGTGCCGCGATTCGGTGGTAAAGGAGCGTATCCAGGAGATCCGTTTTGCGGATCATTCAGGAGCGTCATGCGAACTCGAATTACCACCCTGGTCCTGTCAGGGCTGGCGTCGGCCGCCCTCGTCTGGGGCGCCGGCGGTGCGGCCTACGCTTCGTCCGTCGCCGACCACAACGCGGTTTCCGCTTCGACGGGGGCGCGGGGCGAATGGGTCGACAACCTTCTGCGCCTGGCCGAGGGTGGCACCTCGGCGGACGGCACCAGGAGCTTCACCAGCGGCAGTGTTTTCCGGCCGGCGCAGGCCGTCCATCCGTCCCCCCGAATCGACGGTGACATCGAGCTCGAGATGGCCCCGGCCGACGGCCAGGAGCCCGTCACCGCGCAGCCGGATGACGCGGCCCAGCTCGACGAGCAGGGCACCGAGGGCGAGCGGCTGGCGGGGCAGGCGCCGTCGACGCTTCCCATGGGCATGGGAGCGAACGGCAGCAAGAACTGCCTCCACGAGCCCGGGTACCACGGCCACCTCGCCGGCCACGGCCTCGGCGAGTTCTTCTGCCTGCCCGGCGTTCCCGGCATCCCCGCCGAGCACGGCGAGCACTGTGAACACGGCGAGCACTGCAACCACAACGAGCACTGCAAGCATGAGGAGAAGTGCGAGCACAACGAGCACTGCAAGCCCTGCGAGCACGGGGGCAAGCCCGAGGAACACGGTAAGCCCGAAGAACACGGTAAGCCCGAGGAGCACGGCAAGCCCGGCGGCCAGGAGCAGCACCAGGCCCAGGACCAGGGGCAGCACCAGGACGTCGACGTGACCGTCATCGTGCAGAACAGCATCACCAACGACCTCAACAACAGCGCCAACAACTCCGCCGCCAGCAGCGCCACCAGCAACTCGAACAACTCCGCGCGGAACAACGCCAAGAACACCTCCCTCAACCTGAGCAAGATCAAGTTCGTCGCGGAGGAGGTCGAGGAACGGCCGGCCCACAAGCCGGCCCACCACGGCAAGCACGAGGTGAAGCCCGGCCACCACGGTGAGGGCGAGGAGCACGACGCCGGACACCAGCACCACGGCGAGCTGGCCCATACGGGCGCCCCGAAGACGCCCGTCCTGCTCGGCCTCTCCGCCGCGTTCCTCGCGGCCGGCGCGGCGGCCACGCGGGTCAGCCGGCGGCGCGCTTCGCAGCAGTAACCCACCCATAGCGGGCGCAGCGCAGGAAGTCGGCCCGGCCGACTTCCTGCGCTCTCACATGTCCGCGTCCGACGCCCCTCCTCCGCTCAGCTGACTGCCCTGGATGCGCTGTGGCGCCTGGAGCCGGACTGGAACCGCTCCTACCACCGCCTGCTCGCCTACCTCGCCGCCGGCGGCGTGTTCGCGGGAGGAGGCGCTGGAGAGCGCGGAGGCCGGCGGCCGCGTTCAAGCCCAGGTCACCACGCAGGCCCCGCGGATTGCCGACCTGGTCGCCAAGGAGAAGGCCGGTGAGCCGGTCACCGTGTACGCCACCTACGCCTCGCTGGAGCGGATCGTCCAGGCCCACCGCGACTTCGGCCTGCCGGCCTGGGACCTGGTCGTGATCGACGAGGCCCACCGCACGGCCGGTTCCGAGGGCAAGGCGTGGGCCGCCGTCCACCACGACGCGGACGTACCCGCGCTGCGCCGCCTCTACTTCACCGCCACCCCCAGGATCGCCGACGACCGGCGCGCGAAGGACGGCCTGGCCGACCTCGCCGACGCCGACAGCGACGGTGTGGAGAGGCTGCCCGCGCTCTGCTCGATGGACTCGGAGGAGATCTACGGCAGGACCGTGCTCACCTGGACGCTCGGCCAGGGGATCGAGCACGGCTACCTCGCCGACTACCGGGTGCTCGTGCCGGTGGTCACCGACGAGGACCTGCGCGAGCTGCTGAACCTCCCGGCCGTCGCCGACCTGCGCTCCCAGCGCAGCAACGAGGAGCTGCTGCGCCTGGCCCTGCAGATCGCGGTGCTGCGCGCCGTCGCCGACCTCGGCCTGCGCCGCGTCATTACGTTCCACTCCCGGGTGTCTGCGGCGCGGGAGTTCGCGAACACCCTGCTGGAGGCCTCGGAACTGCTGCCCGACGCGGAGCGCCCGGAGCGGATCTGGGCGAAGGCGGTGGCCGGCACCGACCGCCTCAAGGACCGCCGGGCCGCGTTCGCGGACTTCAAGGCCCACACCGGCGAGGACGGCGAGGAGTGCGGCATCCTGTGCAACTCCCGGCTCCTGACGGAGGGCATTGACGTCGCCGCCGTGGACGCCATCTGCTTCGCGGACCCCAAGAGCTCGGTGATCGACATCGTCCAGGCCGTCGGGAGGGCGCTGCGCCAGTCCTACCGCGAGGGCAAGGTGTCCTGGGTCATCATCCCGGTCTACCTGCCGACGCCGGAGGTCGGCGACGACACCGCCACCGCGGACCCGGCGGAGGTCCACGACGCCGGGGAGGCGGTGAAGGCCGAGGCCGACACCGAGATCGAGGCCAGCTCCTTCCGTACTATCTGGCGGGTCCTGCGGGTCCTGCGGGCCCTGGCGGCGCACGACGCCCGGGTGGTCGGCCGGATCACCGAACTGCGTGGCACCCGTTCCCAGGGCGCCATGCACACCACCGCGGCCAAGCCGGCCGAGGGCGAGGCCGCCGAGGCCGGGGGAGAGGGGGAACGGCAGCCGGCGCCGGTGGAGTCGCCGATCGAGTGGCTGCGGATCAATGCCCGGCAGCACGCGGCGCAGATTTTGCAGACCGTGAAGCTGCGGGCGTTCAACCCGCGTGCGGTCGAGTGGCAGCGGATGCACGCCGTTGCCGGACACCGTCGGGCTCTACCTCACCCGCACCGCCACACTGGCGACCTGGTCCGTCGAGGACTACCTCGCCCTGCTCGGCGCCCGCTGCCGCGACCTCCCCCAACTGCGCGCCACCTTCGCCGAGCTGCTCACCAACTGCCCCGCCGACCAGGAACCATTCGAACTCGACGAGCAGCACCGCGTCCAGCGCCTCCTGGAACGCCTGGCCACCACCATCCCGCCCGGCCACTGCCCGGTCTGCGGTCAGGCGATGCCGCCGGCCTCCAACAGCCGTGCCCGCCGCTACTGCACCAACTGGTGTGGCCGCCGGGCCTCGGGGCTGCGGCAGCGGGGATGGCTGCCCGACCGGCTGCCGGACCTGGCCACCGCCGCGTGACTCCCCGCGTCCCACGCTGCAACGGCATGTCTGAGGCAGCGTGGGACGCCTACGTGGCCTTCCTGCCACTCGTCCCAGGTCCAGGGCCCCCGGCACGGAGTCATCCGAAGCCGCAGGATCCGCAGCTGTAGTCGGCCTCGTCGTCCTTGCCCGGAGCTACGCTGCCGCGGTGGCCTCGGCCTGGGCATCAATGTGCTGGAGCTGGCTGCGGGCGGCGACGCGATCCTGGCCAGCAAGCTCGGCCCAGTGCTCGTCCGCCCACACGGCCTGGGAGGCCTGCCGCTCGGCCTCCTCCAGCCGGGCGGACTCGGCCAGCTGCTCCTCGCTAAGCCCCTGCCGGGCCGCCTCCAGATCACCGCTCCACGAGGGCAACGACGCCAGGTAGGCGCGGTGATGGCGCTCCCTCAAATCGGCCCTCCCCTGCTCGGGGATGGCGTCAGACCTGCTCGATCGATCTCCCCACCCAGAACGTAACGCTCCCTAGTCGAGGTGGAGCAGGAGCGCCACCGTGTTGCCCTCGGCGTCCAGGCACTCGGTCGTGTTGGAGCCGTCCGGGGAAGCCAGGACGCCCAGCACGGTGCCGGCGCCGTCCTCGTCCGGGATCATCAGCCAGCCGTTTGCGAAGTCGCCCTCGACCGGCTCCACCGGCCAGTCCGCCGGGTCCACCGAGGCGCACTGGAGCATCTCGCGGAGGTTCTCCAGCCCCCAGTCATCGCCCTCGGCGGCGCGAGCATGCAAGGTGGCCCAGGCCCGCTTGAGCATCCCGGTGCCCGGCTCGATCCAGGTCCTGCTGGGGTTCGCGTGCACCACGGCCAGGCCGGACGGGGTCGCCACCCGGTCGCCCCAGTCCTGCGTGCGGACCGGGACGGTCTCGCCAGGGTGCACCAGGACCGCCACCGGGTCCCCGGGGTCGTTCTCGCGGGCGATCAGGTAGACCGGCGTGCCACCGGGCCGCATCGGAAAGCCCCCGCCCTCCGACCCCAGCGGGTCGTAGATCTTGCCGTGGCCTGCGGCCCCCTTGATCAGGCCGAGAGGCTCGATCCGCCAGCCGTCGACGGTCTTCACACCCTCGCTCGGATCGGCCAGCGCCGTGCTCAGCGCGGCCATGAACTCGTACTCGCACTCGAACTCGTCATCGTCGTAGGACACTCGATCACTTCCCGAACTCGTAGTTGCCAGGGAGCGTAGACCGTGTCCCCGACACGCCGGTGGCCGTCCCAGGCCAGGGCCGCGACGTCGGCCGGACCTACCGACAGCCGCATCGCGCGAGGCGATTCGACCGGCTGCCCGCAGAGACCAGACCGACCTGGGCCGACCTGGACACCTTCTCCCGCACGCACGGCGACGGGCGTGGACACTGCGAGAAGTCCCCGATGCCGTACAGCAGGATGGAAGCGGACGCTGCGTGAATCAGCGGCTCGCTGAAACTCCCCACTTCGTTTAACACCAGACCGACTGGGGTGACGAGCACCCCTGGCCGTTTTCGAGGATTCTCATCAGCGGCGCTCGGCCTGCACGGCCACCAGTTCCCGCTGCGCCTCGATCAGCCGGTCCGGGTACTCGTACGTTTTCTGCTTGCCCACGACAGACAATCGTACGTGCGACCTAACTGGGGCCGGGCTGTGCCTCGCGGTCGGCTGGGGCTGGTCAGGGATTGGCTGGATGGCCGCCGTTGCGTAAGTGCGTCAGGTTAAGAACTGGGCCTCGCATGGTCAGTCCGTCGGGCTGAACTGCGGGTCGGCCGGGTCGGTGGCGGTGTCCTCCCACCAGCCCGGCGGCAGGAGTGAAGGGGCCCAGTCCCTGGGCGGGTGCGCGCTGATCACGGGCGTAGTCTCGTTGTCCACCTCGGGCGGGATGGCGCCGTTGTCGATCAGCTCCTGAAGCCACAGCCGGACCATGCGGGCGTAGCGACGTACGTTCAGCGATGCTGCTTCGGCGATCTCCGAGGCCTCAGTGAATGCGGTAGCACCCTGGTTCTGAGCGCTCACCTTGGCGATCGCCAGGTCTATGCTGACCACCAGTGCCACGAGGTTTCGGTACAGCTTGGTGCCGACCGGATCGCGAAGCATCAGAGCCTCGGTATGGGCGCCGGCCACCAGCCCGTCGATCGCCCGCTGGCGGTCCGCGCGGTTGGATGTGCTCTGGCTCATGGCCTGGTAGTTGCTTAGATGGCTGGTGTGGGGGTGCAGGTCGGAGATTCTGCGCAACAACCCGGCCGCTGCCTGTTGCTGCCACTCTCGCTGCTGCCGTCGGTCCATGTCGTCGCGCTCGTCACGCAGCCGCTGGTCAGCGGCGTTGCGTTCGTCCTGAAGTCGCTGATCGGCTTCGGTGCGTTCCTGGGCCGCACGGGTTTGCTCGGCCAGCAGGAGGGCGGAGGATCGACGCCGGTCCAGCGTTGCCAATGCGATGGTCAGGCCGATCGCGACCGCGGCGACCACGGTTGCGCCAAGGGTGCTCCAAGCTGACAGCTTGTCGTAGAAGCTCGACGGATCAGCAAGGAGGATGGTCGGCAACTCGGTTCTCCGTTCGGTTTGTTGAGCGACGGCGATGACTCTAGTGAGGAGCGTTCGCGCCTACCAATAGCCGCACGCAATAGAAGCCCGCCAGGCTCACCGCGAGCTGATGCGTACCTTGGCCTGCGCCGACTGCGGGAACGCTCCCGAGGAGGAGAGCAGCTGGGAGTACGGCCGTCAGGGACGGGTGGAGTGGACCCGCCGCCTGGGGGGTCGTTGCTGGCCTTGTCACCAGGACCGTGAGGAGTGCCTGGAACGGGAGGCCGAAGAGCAGCTGGAGGCCGCCCGGGCGGCGAATGCCGTGCTGCGCCCGTGTTGGACGTGCCGGGGCTCGATCGGGGGGAAGGAGGGCTCGGAGCTGGAGCTGCGGGTGAAGGCCCGGCCGGACCGGCTGGAGTGCCCCGACTGCGTACAGGCCCGCGCCGCAGAGGACTTGGGCCCGTTGGTGCTGCCCGTCCCGACCCAGCGGGAGCTGGTGGCCGCCCTGGTTTCCGCTCCGGATGATCCGTGGTGGGAGGACCGGGTGCTGCACGCGAAGGTCTACCCGGCGAGGGGCCGCAGGGTGTGACCTGTTGGTGTTGTGGGGGCGTGGAATGGCCTCGCATGCCGGGTTGTCTGGACCTTTGGTTGTGCCTGTTGGGGGTGTGGGGTGGGTGACGTCGGGTGGCTGGTTTGGTGACTGTGTGTGGTGGTTGGTGGGTCGGGGGTCGGGTCGGCTCGCTTGGGGGGGGCTTGGTGTTGTGGGGTGTATTCGGGGGTGAATTCCGCCGGATATTCCGCCCGGTTGTTTTGGCGGATTGGTTGCCGGTGGTGGTCTGAATTCGGGTTGGAATTTCGGTGGCGTGGGTGGTGGCGGGGGTCGGTGTTCGGTTTCGTCCGGGGTGGAGCCGCCGGGCCCCGCGCCGTCCGGGCCTGCTGCGCCCTGCTCGGTTGCCGCCGTCCAGGCCTGGGTGCCGCCGTCCAGACCGTCGTTCGGGGTTGTGGGGGTTGTGGGTTGTGTCATTGGGGTGCTGTTTTCCCTGGTGGCGGGGTGTTCTGTGGGCCTGTGGGGCCTGTAGGGCGGCCGTTGCAGTCGTCGTCCGCCTCGGCGGCGCCCCGGCCGCTGCCCGTCTGCGGTGCCGCGGTCTCGGGCTTGCCGTGCCGCCGTCCTGGGCCTGCTGTGCCTGCTCCGGCTGGGCTGCGCCCCGTCTGCCTGCTTGCCGGGCCGCCGTCGGCCCTGGTCGGTGCTGCGCGGCCGTCCCGGGCTGCCGGGCTTGCTGCTGTCGCCGTCCTGCTGCGCCTGCGCCGGCCTCGCTTCCGGCTGGACGGCTGGGTGGCCGTCAGGCCGCCCCGGGGGCTGTTCTGGTGGTGGGGTCCGGGAGGCCGTTGCGGCGCCGTCCTGGTGGTGGGTGGGGGGCTGTCGCGCCTGCTGTCGCGTTGCCTGTCGTGTGGGGTGCTGTCGCGTGCTGTGACGTGGGCGGATACCCCTGATCCCCTGTGTGTGGCCTGGGCGCGACAGGTGGGTGGGACAGGGTGCCGGGGTGGGGCCGCGGTTGCTGCTCGGGTGGTGGCCGCAGCTGGGTGTCGACGACGGCCAGGTGCTGGTGGTCTTGGCCGCCGTCCCGGGGGCCAGTTGCGTGGGTGGGCAAGTCGAGTTGCTCGTGAGGTCAAGAGGTGTCGTGGGTTCGCGACACCTCTCGCTTGTTCGGCGGTTCTCGGGGCCGGCCTTCTCGGCAGCTTCGTCCTGGTGGTGGTGTTCGGCGGCGGGGTGGCTGGTGGGTGGGGGTGCGACGCGGTGTTGCGGTGGGGGCGCCACGGGGCTGTGTTGCGGGCCTGACCTGGTGTTATGTGGCCGGGAGTGGGGGTGGGTGGGCGTGTTGCATCTCGTGTTGCACTGGGCTGCGCCGGTCCGCCGGCCTCGGCGGCGCCCCGCCGCCCGGCCCGGTGCCGCCGCGCCCCGCCGGTCCGTTGCCGGGGCCCTGGCCGCCGTCCTGGTCGGCCGCCAGGCCGTCCCGCTGTGTGTCCGGCCTGGGCGTCCGGTCGCTGTGCCCGTGCCCGCCCTGGCCGCCCGGTGCCGCACCCCGCTGCGCCCCGCCCTGGGGGGCCTGACCGCCCGTCCAGGCCGCCGTCCTGGCCGTCCCGGTTCCTGGGTTGCCCGGCCGTCGTGGGCCGCGCTCCCCGCCGTCCTGGCCCGGTGTTCGACTTGGTGTCGCTGCCCCGGGGATTTCCTCGTTGACGCCGAGCGGGATTTCCTAGGCGGTCTGGATTGGCCGTCGCCGTGTCGGCGTGGAGGGCCGTAGGCCCATTTCCGGCGCGCCTGAATTCGATTCCTGGCCGCTGCGCCACGAAAGGGGTTCGGGTTGCCGCCTGAAAGGGAACGGTGGGGAATTTGGATTCCCGCCGGAAGTGTGGCCGGATAGAGCCGGAGTGAATGGCTGACGCGAGGTTTCCTGTTCTCGTCCCGGGCCCGTCCGGAGACCGGCAGGATGGAGCTGTGCGGAAGCCGGGGAAACGCTCCCGGGTTCGCTTCGGATTCCGGTCTTGGGTCTGCGGTTGAGGGCCCGTCAGCCCCCGCCGTGCGGGGCGCCTGTGAGGGCCCGCCACCGGGGCCGGGGAGACCGAGCCGGACCGGTGGCTCGGAGGTTGCTCCCGAGGGCCGCAGGCCCCGCTCCAGGGACGCCGGATGGGCCGCCAGCCCAGCAATCAGGCGGCGGACCGGTCACCGGCCGGGACCGGGGGAGGGGGCCCGGGGTGGGGTTGTGACTGATACCCGAAGTGCGCGACACATCGTCAACGCCGAGGGCCGCAGGCCCCGGCCGGCACCCCGCTCGGTCGGAGGGATGGGCTACTACCAGAATTCCGCGTCACATCGTCAACGCTCACCCCCGGGCGCAGCCCGGGAAACCCTGCCAGTAAACCGGTCTTTAGGGCCGTGAAAACACCAGCTCAACAAAGCCAAAAAGCTGACCGATTGACGGGCCGTAGGCCCGGGACAAATGCCATCGAAAGGCGGAGCGCAGCGACGCCAGACGCCCACCAACAACTACCAGAGCAAGTCCACGAATTCGCCACCGGCGAATTCCCCCAGCCCCGAGCAGCGCGGGGACGAGCGTCAGCGCGGCGGCGACGGCGATCACGACCACGCTCACCCCGGCGGCGGCCACCGCGCGCAGCACCGGGCTGGT
>NZ_JBEOSA010000111.1:0-15592 GCF_040302625.1 Kitasatospora sp. NPDC097643
GCCGTTCTGGGGGGCCGGGCCGCGCGGCCGCGCGGGGGGGGGGGGGGCCGCAGCTCCGCGCCCCCCCCCCTCGGGTGCTTCCGCAGGCTCTACTCGGTCGGGGTGCCGTCCAACGCGTCGGCCGCCTCGACCTCCTCACGGGTGATGCCCAGCAGGTACAGCACGGTGTCCAGGAACGGCACGTTCACCGCCGTGTCGGCGGCCTCCCGCACCACCGGCTTGGCGTTGAACGCCACCCCGAGCCCGGCCGCGTTCAGCATGTCCAGGTCGTTGGCGCCGTCGCCGATCGCCACCGTCTGCTCCAGCGGCACCTTCGCCTGCTCGGCGAACCGGGCCAGCCAGCGGGCCTTGCCGGCCCGGTCCACGATCTCGCCGACCACCCGGCCGGTGAACTTCCCGTCCGCCACCTCCAGGGTGTTGGCGGCCGCGAAGTCCAGCCCGAGCTGCTCCACCAGGTGGTCGGTGACCTGGGTGAAACCGCCGGACACCACCGCGACCTGGAAGCCCAGGCGTTGCAGGGTGCGGATCAGGGTGCGCGCCCCCGGCGTGAAGCGGACCTCCGCGCGCACCTTCTCGGTCACCGAGGCGTCCAGCCCGGCCAGCAGCGCCACCCGGGCGCGCAGCGACTCGGCGAAGTCCAGCTCGCCGCGCATCGCCGCCGCCGTCACCTCGGCCACCTGCTCCTCGCAGCCCGCGTGGGCCGCGAACAGCTCGATCACCTCGTCCTGGATGAGCGTGGAGTCCACGTCCATCACCACCAGGCGCTTGGCCCGGCGCTCCAGCCCGGCCGCCACCACCGCGACGTCCACCCGCTGGGCGGCCGCCTCCTGGGCCAGCTCGGCCCGCAGCTCGTCGGTGGCCACACCCGAGACGGCCAGCTCGACCGCCGTCACCGGGTACTTGGCGAGCCGGAAGACCCGGTCGATGTTGCCGCCCGCGGCGGTGATCCGGGAGGTCAGCGCGGAGACCGCGGCGGCGGTCAGCGGATTGCCCAGCACGGTGACGTGCGAGCGGCCCTCGCGGCGGGGCCGGTTGTCGCCGATGCCGGAGAGGATCTCGGCCTGGAGCTTCTGCTCCTCCGCCCAGCGGTGCACGGTGGCCCGCAGCCCGCCCTCGGCGCCGGGCTGGGTGGGCGGGGTGACCAGGGCGCACAGCGTGATGCGTCCACGGGTGAGGACCTGCTCGATGTCGATCACGTCGACGCCGAAGCCGGCCAGGGTGGCGAACAGACCGGCGGTGATGCCGGGGCGGTCCTTGCCGAACACCTTGACGAGCAGGGTGCGCTCGTCCGCGGTCCGGGGCTGGGCGGTGGGGAGGGGCTCAGCGGCCAGGGGCGATGCGTTCATGGTGGAACCCACGCTACCCGTCGGGGGTCGGCCCCAGGGCACCCGTCCCACCTCGCGGACGTGCCCGGGCGGGGATCCGGAGGAGACTCGGTAGCAGCCTGGTCACAGTCACCAGGGGTGACTTTCATCGACGGTCCACGGGCTGGAATGATTCCCCCCGTCAGTTTCAGGACCAGCGCACCCCCGGCCGGGGGCCACAATTCGGGGGAACCGAGAGAGCGGGGCAGGCGAGCAGTGCCGCAACTCGTCATTGAGATCAACGGACAGCAGCGGACTCTGGAGCCCGGGCGGTCCTACACCATCGGGCGCAACCCGCAGTCGGACTTCCCGTTCGACGACGCCAGGGTCTCCTGGCACCACGGGACCATGTCCTTCAACGGATCCGGCTGGCAGCTGGACGACCACGGCAGCACCAACGGCACGTACGTCGCCGGTGCCCGCACCATGCAGGCCCAGCTGTTCCCCGGTGCCGTGGTCAACCTCGGCAACCCCGAGAACGGCCCCCGGCTCGCCTTCTCCGCGCCCGCGCAGGCCGCCGCCCAGGCCCCCGCCTGGCACGAGGCCGCCACCAGCCGCAGCCACGCCCCGGCGCCGCAGCAGCCGAACCAGCAGCAGGCGGACTGGACGCCGCAGGCCCAGTACCAGCAGCAGCCGCCCTTCCCCCAGCAGCAGGGAATGCCGCAGCAGGGGATGCCGCAGCCGCCGTTCCCGCACCAGCAGGGCGGCTTCCCGCAGCAGCAGGCCTTCCCGGACGCCCCGCAGCACGGCGGTGGCGGCCCCCAGCCGACGATGATCCGCAGCCTGGCCGAGATGACGCGCACACTGCGCATCGGCCGTGCGCTCGACAACGACATCGTGGTCTCGGACCTCCAGGTGTCGCGCCACCACGCCGAGCTGCGCCAGCTGCCCGACGGCCGCTGGGAGATCGTCGACCTCGGCAGCCACAACGGCATCTTCCTCAACGGTCAGCGGGTCCAGCGTCAGCTGATGGGCGCGCAGGACCGCCTGACCGTCGGCCACTCCACCTTCACGCTGGTCGGCGACCAGTTGCAGGAGTTCGTCGACACCGGCGCGGTCTCCTTCTCCGCCCGCCACCTGACCGTCGAGGTCGAGCACAAGGGCGCCAAGAAGATCCTGCTCAACGACGTCAGCTTCGGCGTCCCGGAGAAGTCCCTGGTCGCGGTCATCGGCCCGTCCGGCTCCGGCAAGTCGACCCTGCTGCGCGCGCTCACCGGCTACCGCCCGGCCGACCGCGGCGAGGTGCTGTACGACGGCCGCAACCTCTACAAGCAGTTCGCCGAGCTCCGTTCGCGGATCGGCCTGGTGCCGCAGTCCGAGATCCTGCACAAGGAGCTCACCGTCCGCACCGGCCTCAAGTACGCGGCCCGGCTGCGGTTCCCCGGTGACACCGAGCCCCGCGAGCGCGAGGCCCGGATCGACGAGGTGCTCTACGAGCTGCGCCTGGACAAGCGCGCCGACAACAAGATCACCGCGCTCTCCGGCGGTCAGCAGAAGCGCGTCTCGGTCGCCCTGGAGCTGCTCACCAAGCCCTCGCTGATCTTCCTGGACGAGCCCACCTCGGGCCTCGACCCGGGCATGGACCGCGAGGTCATGCAGATGCTGCGCGGCCTCGCCGACGACGGCCGCACCATCCTGGTCGTCACCCACTCGGTGGCCGAACTCGCGCTCTGCGACCGGCTGCTGGTGATGGCGCCGGGCGGTTCGGTGGCCTACTTCGGCCCGCCGGACGAGGCGCTGCACTTCTTCGGGTACGAGACCTGGGCGGACGTCTTCCAGGCCTTCGAGAACTACCCGGACCACGACTGGGCCGGCCGCTACCGCGGTTCGGTGCACTACCAGCAGTACTCCGCCCCCGACGTGGAGGCGGGCGAGGTGCAGCACGCCCAGGTCGCGCAGGAGGCCGTCCGCCCGCCGAAGCCGCAGAGCTGGGGCTCGCAGCTGTGGACGCTGATGCGCCGCTACATGTCGGTGCTCGCCTCGGACCGCGGCTTCCTGGCCCTGTCGGTGCTGCTGCCCGCGGTCATCGGCGCGGTCAGCGTGCTGATCCCCAACGAACCGGGGCTCGCGCCCAACCCGAAGACGCAGCTCCACCTCAACAGCGGGGCCGCGACGATCATGCTGATCCTGGCGATCGGCGCCTGCTTCTCCGGGGCGGCCAACTCGGTCCGAGAACTGATCAAGGAACGGGCGATCTACGAACGGGAACGGGCCACCGGGCTCTCCCGCTCGGCGTACATGATGTCCAAGATCATCGTGCTGGGCATCTTCAGCGTGATCCAGGGCGCCATCATCTCCGCCGTCGGCTTCCTGCCGCGCAAGCTCCCCGAGCACGGTCTGATCGTCAAGAACCTGCCGATGATCGAGATGACCATCGGCATGATCCTGCTCAGCTTCGCCGCGATGATGTTCGGCCTGATGATCTCCGCGCTGGTGAAGACCGCCGAGAAGACCATGCCGCTGCTGGTCATGTTCGCCATCGTCCAGGTCGTCTTCACCGGCTGCCTGTTCCAGATCTTCAGCAAGCCCGGTCTGGAGCAGGTCGCCTGGCTGATGCCGGCCCGCTGGGGCACCGGCATCGTGTCCACCACGCTCGACCTGTCCAAGCTGATGGGCCCCTGGAACAAGGACTTCCAGAACCCGAAGTACGACCCGCTCTGGGACCACAGCGTCCTCCAGTGGTCGATCGACGCGGGCGCGCTGGTCGTGATCTCGGTCGTCATCGGCATCATCGTCACCCGGCTCCAGCGCCGGCACGAGCCCGAGGTCATGCAGAAGGGCTGACGTCCGGAAGGGCTGACGTCCAGCACCGTCCAGTCGAGGGGCGGCTCTCCCACACCGGGAGGGCCGCCCCTCTGCATCTCCGGGCCTAGGTCCGCGGACCTGCTCCCCGCGCGGCCGGGGACGGACGCGGCGGCCGCCCCGGCGGCGGTAGTTTGGCCGTATGCCCAGCGCGCCCAGTGACCGCCGGCCCCAGCCCGGCCCGCTCCCCGCCGACCCGATACCGGTCACCCCGGCACCGGTCGGCCCGCTGCCCGCCTGCGACCCCTGCCTGGCCGGGATCGAGGCGGTCAGCCAGGCCCTGCTCGGCATGAGCCGGCACCTGGAGGTCCGCGAGGTGCTGCGCCGCATCACCGCCTCCGCCCGCGAACTGCTCGGCGCCGAGTACGCCGCCCTCGGCGTGCCCGACGACCACGGCGGCTTCGCCCAGTTCGTCGTCGACGGCGTCACCGACGAGCAGTGGCGCGCCATCGGCCCGCTGCCCCGCCAGCACGGCGTGCTCGCCGCGATGCTGCACGAGACCGGCCCCACTCGGCTCGCCGACGTCCGCAAGGCCCCCTCGTTCGGCGGCTGGCCCGCCGCCCACCCGGAGATGGACGCCTTCCTCGGCATGCCGATCCTGGACACCGACGCGGGCGAGGACGAACCCCAGGTGCTCGGCGTCGTCTTCCTCGCCAACAAGCGCGGCGGCGGCCTGTTCACCGACCACGACGAGGAACTGCTCCGGATACTCGCCGCGCACGCCGCCCTCGCTCTCTCCAACGCCCGCCTGTACGAACGCAGTCGGGAACTCACCCTGGCCGGCGAACGCGCCCGGATCGCCCACGACCTGCACGACGCCGTCTCGCAGAAGCTGTTCTCGCTGCGGCTCACCGCCAAGGCCGCCGCCACCCTGGTCGACCGCGATCCGGCCCGGGCCCGCGCCGAACTCGCCGAAGTCGCCCGGCTCGCCGCCGAGGCCGCCGACGAACTGCGCGCCGTCGTGGTCGAACTGCGCCCCGCCGCCCTGGAGGAGGACGGGCTCAGCGCCACCCTCGCCTCCCAGGTGCAGGTCCTCGACCGCGCCCACACCGCCGACGTGGCCTTCGCCGCCGACGGCGTCCGCGCCCTGCCGCCCACCCAGGAGGCCGCGCTGCTGCGGGTCGCCCAGGAGGCCCTGCACAACGCGCTGCGCCACTCCGGCGCCGGCCGGGTCACCGTCACCCTCACCGGGACGACCACCCGCGGCGCCGTGCTGCGGGTGCGCGACGACGGCCAGGGCTTCGACCCCGAGTCCGTCCGCCGGGCCGGCCGCCACCTCGGCCTGGCCTCGATGCGCGACCGCGCGGCCGCCGTCGGCGGCACGCTCACCCTTGAGTCCGCCCCCGGCCGGGGGACGCTCGTCGAGATGGAGGTCCCCGGTGCCTGACAGCACCCCGTCGATCCGCGTCCTGCTGGTCGACGACCACCAGGTGGTCCGCCGCGGGCTGCGCACCTTCCTGGAGGTCCAGGACGACATCGAGGTCGTCGGCGAGGCCGCCGACGGGGCCGAGGGCGTCGACCGCGCCCGCGAACTCGACCCCGACGTCGTCCTGATGGACCTCAAGATGCCCGGCGTCGACGGCATCGAGGCGCTGCGCACGCTCAAGGGGGAGGGCAGCCGGGCCCGGATCCTGATCGTCACCAGCTTCACCGAGCACCGGACCATGGTCCCCGCGCTGCGGGCCGGCGCCGCCGGGTACGTCTACAAGGACGTCGACCCGGAGGCGCTGGCCGGCGCCATCCGCTCGGTGCACGCCGGCCACGTCCTGCTCCAGCCCGAGCTGGCCGAGGCCCTGCTCGCCGACGACGGCCCGCGCGCCCCGCAGGGCCGCGGCGGCACCCTCACCGAACGCGAGCGCGAGGTGCTGGGCCACATCGCCGACGGCCGCTCCAACCGGGAGATCGCCCGCAGCCTGCACCTGTCGGAGAAGACGGTGAAGACCCACGTCTCCAACATCCTGATGAAGCTGGACCTGGCCGACCGCACCCAGGCCGCCCTCTGGGCCGTCCGCAACGGCGCGGCCCGCGAGGCGAACTAGGTAGTTCGCCCCGCGCTAGTTCGCCTCGCCCTAGTTCGCCTCGCGCTCGTCGACCAGGGCGTTGTAGGCGGCCACCTGGGCGCGGCGGGCGGTGCGGTGCAGGGGGGCCAGGACGGTCCGGCGGGCCGCCATCTCGGAGGCGCTGACGGCGGCGCCGTGGCCGCCGGCGGCGATCGACAGCAGCGCGGACACCTGGCGGGCCGACTCCAGGACCCGGACGGCCCGCGGCGGGTAGCCGGGGGCGAGCAGCTCGGCGTGGCCGCGGCGGCGGTACGTCTCCAGGGCGCGCAGCGCCTCCGGCCCGGCCCCGGCCACGTCCAGCCGGGTCAGCAGCACGGTCGCCTCGCGCAGCCCGTCGGCGAGCTCGCGCTCCGCCTCGTGCAGCGACGGCACGTCCGCCGGCGGCGCGTCGTTGACCGTCGAGCAGCGCCACAGCACCGTCGCCGAGCGGTCCCCGGCCGGGCCGAACACCTCCACCTCCGGGACCAGGCCCAGCGGCACCCCGACCGCGAGGACGGCCTCGCCCGCGCCCATCGCCCGCTCGTTGAACGGCGCCGGGCCGGTCAGGCCGAGCAGGTGCCCGGCCGAGGGCAGCGCCAGCCGCAGGCCCTTCACCCCCAGCACCCGCAGCCGCCCCAGCGCCCAGGTGAGGCCGTGCAGCTCGCCCGGTTCGTCCCCGGGCAGACCGGTCACCCGGTGGCTCTCGTCGTCCCCGAGGACGGCCGCGGCGGCGTTGTCGGGCGGCACCAGACCGGCCAGCAGGGCGTTGCCCCAGGCGGTCAGCCGCCCCGAACGGGGCTCTTCGTACGGATTGTCGGCAGGAGTCGCGAGCATCCGGCCAGCCTACGGAATCGGCGGTCATCCGCGTGGCGTAGGTTTGCCCATGCGCGTGCGGCGCACCCATCCGTGCCCACCGGCTGCCGGAGTAGGCTCGCCGCCCGCACCGACGGCCGAAAATCTTGTATTGGGGAAGGCGTAGGCATGAGCGACGTGCTGGAGCTGGTGGACGTATCCGTGGTCCGGGAGGAGCGCGCGCTGGTCGACCAGGTCTCGTGGTCCATCTCCGAGGGTGAGCGCTGGGTCATCCTGGGCCCCAACGGCGCGGGCAAGACCACGCTGCTGCAGATCGCCGCCACCTACCTCTTCCCGACCTCGGGCAAGGTGTCGGTGCTGGGCGAGAAGCTCGGCGAGATCGACGTCTTCGAGCTGCGCTCCCGGATCGGCCTGGCCGGCGCCGCCATGTTCGACAAGCTGCCCGCCGAGCAGACCGTGCTCCAGACCGTGCTCACCGCCGCCTACGGCATGACGGTCAGCTGGCAGGAGACCTACGAGCAGTCCGACGAGTCGCGCGCCCTCGCCCTGCTCGACCGCCTCGGCATGGCCGGCCTCACCGCGCGCAAGTTCGGCACCCTCTCCGAGGGCGAGCGCAAGCGCACCCTGATCGCCCGCGCCCTGATGACCGACCCCGAGCTGCTGCTGCTCGACGAGCCCGCGGCCGGTCTGGACCTCGGCGGCCGCGAGGACCTGGTCCGCCGGCTCGGCGCCCTGGCGCAGGACGAGTTCGCCCCGGCGATGGCGATGGTCACCCACCACGTCGAGGAGATCGCGCCGGGCTTCACCCACGTGCTGATGATCCGCCAGGGCAAGGTGCTCACCGCCGGCCCGATCGACACCGAGCTGACCGCCCGTAACCTCTCCAAGTGCTTCGGCCTGCCGCTCACCCTGGAGCGCCACGGGGACCGCTGGTCGGCGCAGGGCCTGCCGCTGGGCTGAGGCCCCGTCCGTCCAGCTCCGGGAGGCCCGCCGGGACCGGTCGCACGTGCGACCGGTTTCCGCCCCTCGACCTGCGGGAACTGTCCGCCTCGAAGGCCCTCGCTCCCTAGGATGGACACGTGGACAGCTGGATCTGGTGGCTCCTGGCCGCCGTCGGGCTCGGCATACCGCTGGTGCTCACCGCGATGCCGGAGTTCGCCATGTTCGCGGTCGGCGCGCTGGCCGCCGCCGGAGTGGCCGGACTGGGCGGGGGCGTGGTCCTGCAGACCCTGACCTTCGTCGCGGTCTCGGTCGCCCTGCTGGTCGTCGTCCGCCCGATCGCCTACCGGGAACTCCAGAAGGGCCCGCAGATCAAGATGGGCATCGAGGCGCTCCAGGGCGCCACCGCGGTCGTCGCGGAAACCGTCGACGGGGAGGGCGGACGGATCAAGCTGAACGGCGAGATCTGGTCGGCCCGCGCACTCCACCCGGACCAGGTGTACGCGCCCGGGCAGCAGGTCGACGTCGTCGAAATCCAGGGCGCCACCGCCCTGGTCGTCTAGGGGAGAGTCCGTGGAACCCGTCCTTATCGTCCTGGTCGTCCTGGTCGTGGTGGCCTTCATCGCGCTGATCAAGACGATCCAGGTCATCCCGCAGGCCAGCGCCGCGATCGTGGAGCGCTTCGGCCGCTACACCCGGACGCTCAACGCGGGCCTGAACATCGTCGTCCCGTTCATCGACCGGGTCCGCAACCGGATCGACCTGCGCGAACAGGTCGTGCCGTTCCCGCCGCAGCCGGTGATCACCCAGGACAACCTGGTCGTCAACATCGACACCGTCATCTACTACCAGGTCACCGACCCCCGGGCGGCCACCTACGAGGTCGCCAGCTACATCCAGGCGATCGAGCAGCTGACCGTCACCACGCTGCGCAACATCATCGGCTCGATGGACCTCGAATCCACCCTGACCAGCCGCGAGGTCATCAACGCCGGTCTGCGCGGCGTCCTCGACGAGGCCACCGGCAAGTGGGGCATCCGGGTCAACCGCGTCGAGCTGAAGGCGATCGAGCCGCCGACCTCCATCCAGGACTCGATGGAGAAGCAGATGCGCGCCGACCGTGACAAGCGCGCCGCGATCCTCACCGCCGAAGGCCAGCGGCAGGCCCAGATCCTCAAGGCCGAGGGTGAGAAGCAGGCCGAGGTGCTCAAGGCCGAGGGTGAGGCCCAGGCCGCGGTGCTGCGCGCCGACGGTGAGGCGGCCGCGATCCGCACCGTCTTCGAGGCGATCCACGACGGCGACGCCGACCAGAAGCTGCTCGCCTACCAGTACCTCCAGACGCTGCCCGAGCTCGCCAAGGGCGACTCCAACAAGCTCTGGATCATCCCCAGCGAGGTCGGCGACGCGCTCAAGGGCCTCGGCGGCGCGTTCACCGGCCTGACCGGCGGCGTCAACGGCGGTGCGGTCGCGGCCCCGAGCGCCGCGGCGGCGAGCCAGGTGCCGACCCAGGTGCCGATCGACCCGGCCGCCGGCCCGCGCCCGGTGGACACCGAGAAGGGCGCCGCCCGCCCCCGGGTGGACCCGGCCCGCGAGTACCGCAAGATCGACCCGGAGTGACCGGCTGAGCCTTCCGGCCCGGGGCCCGCTGCCGTTCGGCAGCGGGCCCTCGCTGTTGCGAGAACCGGCCATTGACGTCGGGCGAACCGGCCATGGAGGTTGGGGGTACCGGCCGTTGAGCGTGTGGCGTGTGTCCCGAATCGTGGTCGGCACTGGTCCCGCCGACGGCCCGTCCGGCATGATCCCCTCGGACAGCACCGAGAGGAGAGGTGACCCATGACGCTGTGGGAGGCGATCGCCGTCCTGGTGGCGGGCGTCGGCGCCGGGATGATCAACGTGATCGTCGGCTCCGGCACCCTGATCACCTTCCCCGTCCTGCTCGCCGTCGGCATCCCGCCGGTCACCGCCAACGTCTCCAACTCCTTCGGCCTGGTACCGGGTTCGCTCAGCGGCGTGATCGGCTACCGCCGCGAACTGGCCGGCCAGGGCCGCCGCCTGCTGCGCCTGGGCACCGCCTCGCTGCTCGGCGGGCTGGTCGGCGCGGTGCTGCTGACCAAGCTGCCGAGCAGCGCCTTCGACGCGATCGTCCCGGTGCTGATCCTGCTCGCCCTCGTCCTGGTGGTGATCCAGCCCCGGGTGGCCAAGGCCGTCGCCGCCCGCCGCCGCCCCGGCGGGGACCCGGACGGCGGCCCGGTCCTGCTCGCCGGGGTGTTCCTCACCGGCGTCTACGGCGGCTACTTCGGTGCCGCGCAGGGCGTGCTGCTGATGGCGCTGATGGGCATGCTGCTCCAGGAGGAGCTCCAGCGGATCAACGGCGTCAAGAACGCCCTCGCGATGATCGTCAACGCCGTGGCCGCGCTGTTCTTCCTGTTCACCGCGACCGTCGACTGGACGGCCGCGGGGCTGATCGCGGTGGGCTCGCTGGTCGGTGGCATGCTCGGCGCCAAGGTCGGCCGCCGCCTCCCGCCGACCGCGCTGCGGGCGGTGATCGTGGTGGTCGGGCTCGCGGCCGTCACCAAGCTGCTGATGAGCTGAGGGTTCGGCGCTGGGTTCGACACCGGGTTCGGCGTCGCGCGGTGTCGTCGGCCTTGGACGGGCGCGCCTCGGTATGTTCCTCCCGGACGGATGTCGACGACGCACGGGAGCGCCCCGATGAGCAGCAGAGCACGGCTGAGCGAGGACGAGATCACCACGGCCCTGGCGGCGCTGCCGCAGTGGAGCAGGGAGGGCGACAGCATCGCCCGCAGTGCCGACGCCCCCGACTTCCCGGCGGCGATCCGGGTGGTCGTCGCCGTCGCCGAACAGGCCGAGGCGCTGGACCACCACCCCGACATCGACATCCGCTGGCGCACCCTGCGCTTCGTCCTCTCCACCCACAGCGCGGGCGGGCTGACCGGCCTGGACCTCACCCTCGCGGCCCGCATCGACGAGGCCCTGCGCGCCGAGTCGGCCGGCTGACCCCGGGCGGAGCGAGGCCGGAGCGGCACGTTCCGCAGGGCGTGAGATGCTGACTGCCGCAGTGCAGGCGGCTCGGGAGGGACGGAACGGATGGCGCAGGAGCCCTTCCAGGAGCCCTTCGGAGACTCGCGGCAGCAGGCCTGGTACCCGCAGCAGACTCCGCAGGAGTGGCAGGGGCAGCAGGCCGTGCAGGCCCAGCCGGCCGCGCCGGACTGGCAGGCGCAGCCGGACTGGCAGCAGCCGGGTGCCGGGTACGGGCAGGGCGTCGAGTACGGGCAGCCGGGGTACGGGCAGGGCGCAGGCTACGGCCAGCCCGGCTACGGGCAGACCGGGTACGTCCAGGGCGACTACGCCCAGGGTGGTTACGCCGGGGAGCCGTACGAGCAGTACCAGCCGTACTTCCCGTACACCGACGACGCCCAGCAGCAGTACGCCCCGTACGCCGTCCCGCAGCAGCCGGCGGGGGAGGGGCTGTACGTCCCGGCGGGGGCGGAGTACTCGGCCGACGGGTACGTCCAGCTGGAGGAGGCCGAGGCCGAGGAGGTTCCGGCGGTGCCGGTCCCGGACGCGGAGCCGCAGCCCGGGGTGGCCGTGCCGCCCGCCGCGCCGTCGCGCGGTGCCGCCCGGCGGGGTGGCGAGGCCACCGGTTCCTCGCTCGCGGCCAAGGCCCGGGCCGCCGCCGGGGCGGTGGTCTCCGGCGAGCACGTGCCGAGCCGCCGGGCCCTGCTGGTGCGCACCGGGGCCGGGGTGGCCGCGCTCGGCGTGCTGGTCGCGGCCGGGCTGATGGTCGGGGCCGAGGGCGGCGGCAGCGCGGCCGTCGGGGGCGGCGAGCCCGGGTTCGCCGTCGCGCACACCAGGGTGTGGTCGGCCCAGCCCGCCAGCGCCGGGCAGGCCGGGGCAGGGCAGGCCGGCGGGGACGACACCCTGATCGGCAGCTGGCTGCTGGCCGACGCCGTGGTCCGGGCCGACGCCACCGGCGTGCGCGCGTACGACCTGGCGGCGGGCAAGCCGCTCTGGTCCGTCGAGCCGCCGGCCGCCGGGGCCGTCCCGTGCGGGCTGTCGGCCGGGGTGAACCAGGCCGGTCTCGGCGCGGTGCTGTTCCGGCCGCAGACCGACCCGAAGAGCCCGTGCACGATGGCCGCCGCCGTGGACACCAAGACCGGGAAGACGGCCTGGACCAAGTCCGTCTCGGACGCCAAGGGCGCCTACGGCGCGCGGATCGGCGTCACCGAGGACAAGGTGATCGCGGTCGGCGACGACCGGGCGATCGCCTGGGAGTCCGCCGACGGCAAGGACGTCTGGCAGTACACCGGGCAGGGCAAGTTCTGCACCCTGTCCGGCGGCGTCGGCGGCAAGACCGTGCTGATCGCCTCCTCCTGCGCCGACTCGACCCCCGCCGACCAGGCCGTCGCGCTGAACACGGCGGACGGCAAGGTCGCCTGGTGGCGCGGCCTGAACAACCGGCCGAAGACGGTGACCGTGCTGTCCGCCGAGCCGTCCGTCCTGCTCACCACCGGAGAGAAGCCCGAGGACGACCGGGTGCTCTCCTGGGGCGCGGGCGGCGACCCGGCTGCCGAGATCCCGGTGACCGGCGACGGCGGCCGCCTGGACGTCGCCCGCGGCACGTTCTCGGCCACGCCCGGCGTGTTCTTCCAGGACCGCACCATGGTGACGACCCTGCTCCCGGCGAGCGGCGGACCGGCCGTGGGGGTCGGCTACGACCTCGACAGCGGCAAGCAGCGCTGGAAGGCGCCGGCCGGCGCGAAGGGCACCGTCCGGGCCGTCGGGGTCGACGGCGGCGCGCTGGTGCTCGCCGCCGACGAACGCCTCGACCAGCCCGCCCGGCTCAGCCGGATCCCGCTGGCCGGCGGCACGGAGGCCACCGGCGGCGGCTTCCCCCAGGGGACCGGCTCCCTGCTCGTCTCCGGGCGGGTGCTGATCGGCGACGGCCAGGTGGTCGTGATACCTGAACACTCGGCCAACTTCGGTACCGCGGCGGGCTACCGGGCCAAGAACTGACCCGACCCGACCCGTCTGCCCGGGGGCCCGTGCCGCTCGGGGCCCGTTCGGCTCAGGCGGCCGGGACGGCGGCCGGCCCGGACTGGGCCGGTATCGCGGGCAGCCAGTCGGCCAGCTCCCGGGCCTCCGAGCCGCGCAGACCCAGCGCCAGCATCAGGGTGGCCTGCGGCGTGGGAACGAACGGCCGGCGCAGCAGTTTCATCCCGGCCTGCTCCGGCGTCCGGTCGGCCTTGCGCTGGTTGTCCTCGGCGCACGCGGCCACCGTGTTCAGCCAACTGTCCTCGCCACCACGCGACTTGGGGTGGAGGTGGTCCACCGTGGTGGCCCGGCGCCCGCAGTACGCGCACAGGTGCTGGTCCCGGGCCAGGACACCTCTGCGCGACCACGGCGCCTGTTGTCGGAACGGCACCCGTACGTACCGTTGCAGTCTGATCACCCGCGGCACCGGTACGGCGACACCCGTCCCCCGGATCGTCCGCAGCGGATGCGCCTGCTCCACCACCGCCTTGTCCTGGAGCACCAGGACCACGGCGCGCTGGAGCGACACCGTCGTCAGGGGCTCGTAGCTCGCGTTCAGAACCAGCGTGTTGCGCACCTGGCACACCCTTCCCACGGGCGTGCCACGGCGGCACGACCGTCTCCACACACGTCACTGCCGCCGCACGGCGGTGAAACCACTCTGAATGGGCCCGGGGCCGACGAACAACGGAATTTCCGGTGTCGCAGAGGCGCCCGGTGCCTGGCTCGCCGCCTGGCTCGGTGCCTGACTCGGTGGCTGGGGAGAAACTCGCTGGCCGGGACCGCGTAGGCTCTACCACGCTGGAGTCGTACCGACCCGGGGCCCGATCGAACGGGGCACGCACCGGGCGGACGCCCGACCGAAGGAGAAGCGGGACCGTGACGGACATCGTCGACGAGCTGCGGTGGCGTGGGCTGATCGCCCTTTCCACTGACGAGGACGCACTGCGCAAGGCGTTCGCGGACGGCCCGGTCACGTTCTATTGCGGCTTCGACCCGACGGCCCCCAGCCTGCACCTCGGCAACCTGGTGCAGATTCTCACCATGCGCCGCATCCAGCAGGCGGGGAACCTCCCGCTCGGCCTGGTCGGCGGCGCCACGGGCCTGATCGGCGACCCGAAGCCCACCGCCGAGCGCGTCCTCAACGACCCCGAGACGGTGGCCGGCTGGGTCGATCGCCTGCGCGGCCAGATCTCGCGCTTCCTCGACTTCGAGGGCCCGTACGCGGCGCGCATGGTCAACAACCTGGACTGGACCTCCGGGATGTCGGCCATCAGCCTGCTGCGCGACGTGGGCAAGTACTTCCGGGTCAACAACATGATCGCCAAGGAGGCCGTCGCCCGACGGCTCAACTCCGACGCGGGCATCAGCTACACCGAGTTCAGCTACCAGATCCTCCAGGGCATGGACTTCCTGGAGCTGAACCGCCGCTACGGCTGCACCCTGCAGACCGGCGGCAGCGACCAGTGGGGCAACCTGACCGCCGGCACGGACCTGATCCGCAAGGCCGACGGCAAGTCCGTCCACGCGCTGGCCACGCCGCTGATCGTCAAGGCCGACGGCACCAAGTTCGGCAAGACCGAGTCCGGCACGGTCTGGCTCGACCCCGAGCTCACCACCCCGTACGCCTTCTACCAGTTCTGGCTGAACGCGGACGACCGGGACGTCTCCAACTTCCTGCGGATCTTCAGCTTCCGCTCGAAGGAGGAGATCGAGGAGCTGGAGCGCGAGACCGCCGAGCGCCCCGCCGCCCGACTCGCCCAGCGCGCCCTCGCCGAGGAGCTCACCACCCTCGTCCACGGCGCGGACCAGTACGAGCGCGCGGTCGCCGCGTCCAAGGCGCTGTTCGGCCAGGGCGACCTCGCCGACCTGGAGGCCCCGACCCTGGCCGCCGCACTGGCCGAGGTCCCGAAGGCCGCGGTGTCCGAACTCCAGCCGGTGGTCGACCTGTTGGTCGCCGTCGGCCTGGCGCCGAGCCGCTCGGCCGCCCGCCGGACGATCAAGGAGGGCGGCGCCTACCTCAACAACGTCAAGGTGACGGACGAGGAGGCGGTCCCGACCGAGGCCGACCTGCTGCACGGCCGCTGGCTCGTGCTGCGCCGCGGCAAGCGCAACCTGGCGGCGGCCGAGCTGGTGCCGGCCACCGTGTGACGCGGTGGACGTCGTGACTGAAACACGACGCCGCTGACCTGCGGCTTTGAATGTCGAGGGCGGGATCCAGCCGGATCCCGCCCTCGACGTTTGACGATGACGTCCAGGTGGCCTAGTGTTGAACGAGTCGCTGAAGCGGCCACCTCACTTGGCAAGTCCCACTCTCACTCCGAAGCCCATTAACTTGGGTCGGTTGGCGTTCCCGCCAACCAGGGTGAGCGTGAATTTCGGGTAACAGCCGGAATGCGCTAATGTGAAGGCCGTCGCGGAAAGCGGCCCCGCCAGTTCGGGAAATCTGATGAATGAAACTCCGGAAAACGGAGCGGAAAACATCTGGTAAGCTGGAAACACGAAAGAACGAAGCGCCCGGAGGGCCCGCTGGAAGGCGGTCCGAAGGAAGTGTCCGTTCCTTGAGAACTCAACAGCGTGCCA
>NZ_JBEOSA010000112.1:0-15573 GCF_040302625.1 Kitasatospora sp. NPDC097643
GCCGGGCTGCCGGCTGGTCGCCAACCCGGACTGGGCGGGCGGCATGGGCTCCTCGCTGCGCGCCGGGCTGGCCGCGTCGCGCCGTGACTGCGTCACGGACCGTTGCGGCGTTGCTTCGCAACGCTGACGCTGCGTCACTGCTACCGGATGGGTGGATCACCCTCGCGCTTGCCGATCGCTGGCACTCTGCCTTCGGTGTCGCTCCAACTGCCTTGCAAATGTGGCTAGTTGGCTAGTCAGAGACCGCATGTACCGCACGGCATGCAGTGCCTTACTGCGAACGCGGGGCGCAAGGGGTGAGCACGGTTGGTGACGTGCTGTGCGCCCGCCGGCCCTTCGATTGGTGACGGAACGTGATGGGCACGGCCGGACGGGGCGGTTCGGGCGGTCACAAGAATGGGCGTCCGAGAAATTCCCCGGACGCCCATTCTCGGATGAATTCTCGACTATGCAGAGAATCCAATGTGCGCTACTTCGAAATACGCTTCTGGTGGTGAGCCGAGATCTCCGGCAATATCCATCCACCATTCCTCTAGGCCGCTCATATCGTCATTGGCCCAGAGGTCTACGGCCCTATTCCAGTCGCCCGGACGGATCGTCATTTCCCGGTCCTCGAATTGCCCTTGCCGGGTTTGCTTGTTGGTCGGCACGGCGGACGCCGGAAGCGGGGTGACGCTGACCCGGGTTCCCCGGCCATCCTTTGACAGGCGCGCCTTCATGGTCCGGGCGACGTTCTTCGAGCGGAGATCCCGGTAGGCCGACTCAATCTTGTGCCGGTTGGCCGGTCCGGGCTGCTGCGTGCCCTTGAGCCACCGGCGCATGGTCTCGCGGGACGGAGAGAGGCCGGCGCGCTGCATCGCGTCGGCGCCGCCCTTGCGCTCGGTGAGGTACTTCAAGCGGGCGGCCATACCGCGCTTGCTGTCCACGGACGACCGGATACCTCCCGCCAGGGCGTCCAGTCCCCGGAAGATGGCTTCCCCGCCGGGCGTGCCGTACTTGCCGTGTCCCCAGCCTGTCATTCGAATTCACCCCCCACGGTGTAGGTGTTCTTGACCTTCATTTCGCTGAGCGCGCGGCCCTCGGTGAAAAGCCGCACCGTCTTGCCGTTTCGGTCGAGCAGCGCGGCCGACCGCCAGTCTCCGACGACGTGCAATTCGTCAGTGCCGGTGGCCTTGTAGATCTCCAGTCCGGCCCGGGTGGCGCGGATTGCCTTCCGCCAAAGGTTCGCGAAGGCTTGGGACCGGATGATGTGGACCCAATCGGAGCGGTTCAGCTCGTGATTGGCGTTGCTGTCTCCGGCCGTTGACACGAACTTGGAGTACATGGCCTTGACGTATTCCAGGGTCACCGTGTCACCGGTGGCGATGGCCCGGGTTCGTTCGTCGGTCAGAATATCGGCGAACTTCCGGAGAATGCTGGTCGATTCACCGGCCGTCCAGGATTCCAGGATGACCGGAGTGGCGCACAGGTTGCCGTACCGGTCGCTGGCCGCGTCGAATACCGCGTCCAGGGTGGAGCGGCTGATCCACACGGGGCCGGTCGCCTCTCGCCCGTCCCCCATGGGGTTCGGCAGGTGCGGGTGCGTCCACGGGATCGGCTCAATGAGGTAGATCCCGGAGCGCCGGCGGTCGAACATCGCCGGGTTACGGCCTTCCTCTCGGTCGTTCCGCAGAGACCCGATCGGCAGGTGCGCCGACTTCAATGCGGACAGGTAAGCGCCGTTCACGTCGAGCGCGCTCACCTCGATTCCGTCCGCAATTTCGGAATTGACGAACTTCGGGCGCGCCTCCCAAATGTCGTCAGCGCGCTTGCGTCCCTTTCGGATCAGCGGCTCCGGCATTTTCGGGAATGACGTGTGGTCGTAACGCGCGCTCGCCCGGCACGAGTCGAGTAGCGCCATGGCGTCCGGGATGGCTCGCTTGATCAGAGCGGCGGTCGCGGCTTCGACGTCTCCGCCGTGGGCGGCCAGTGCTTCGGTGACGCGGCCAGAGATGGAGAACGCCACGCCTTCGCCGGGCGCCTTCCGGGTGGCCCGCTCCGGTCGCTCCGGCGGGACAGCCGGAGCGACCGGAGCGACCGAGGACGCGGGTACGGCGGGGGGCGCCGGCGGGGCCGCGGGGGCGGTCTGGCGCTCCTGCTCGGCCATCGCGGCGCCGAGCGTGCCCGGTCCCCAACCGTTGGTCGGGTCCGGCTCCGGGGGCGCTTCACAGGTGGCGTGCAGCCCGTCCCCGAACATGTCGGCGACCATCGGCTCACCGCAGCCACGGCAGAGCAGCGGCCCCGTGCCGTCCTGCTGTCCGCCCGCCGGGCCATCGGTCCGGGGGGCGTCGTCGGGGCCGTCTGACGGGCCGTCTGACGGTTCCTCGGTGCCTTCCGGTTCGTCGTCGTCGGTCAGCTTCACGCAGTACCCGGCGTGGGTCTTCCCGGCCACCTTGACGCGGTTTTGGAGCTTCTTCTGTCGGCGCATCGACTCGGAGATGACCAGGAGTTCGCGCTGGTTGAGCCCGCGGACCGCGATCGTCTCGTCAATGCCGTCGTCTTCGCACAGCTTGCGGGCGGTCTTGCCGGACAGCATGACGACGCTGTGCCGGTCGGCCTCTTCCAGGATGATGCCGTAGATCCCGGTCCGGTCCATGCCGATGGCCGGCCCGGTGCCGGTGTTGCTCCATGACTGGCTGGCCCCGGTCATCTCCTCGTACAGCTTGCGGGTGGGCCACTTCGCCGGCTGCTCGCGCATGCTGGTACGGATCGAGTCGAGCAGCACATCCGCGGCGTCCCGAACGCCCTCGGAGCCGATCCCGGTTAGGTGTTCCCTGGCCGCCCTGAGCGCGGCGGCGGCCAACTGGCCATCGGTGCCGACCAGCTTGTCCAACAGCGCGGCCCCGGCGATCCCGCCCGCCAGGTGCTGCCCGATGGTGCGGGCGACACCCCCAGCGGGCAGCGGGAGCAGCTGCTCGGCGGAGCGGACCATCGGCCGGACGTCGGCCACCGGGACGCCCCGAATCCAGCGCAGCGGCCACCCGTAGAAGCGGTCAACGGCGCCGGCGCCTTCGTCGTCGTCCAGGCCGGTGAAGTACTCCGCGCACTTGGCGCCTTCCTCGGTGTTCGGCGGGCCGACGATCGGGGTTGCGATCTCCACGACGCGGGCGTGAACACCCGGGTTGGCCACCTGGCCGATGATCGAGTTGTTGCCGGTGGAGAACGCGGTTCCGTCCCACGGCGGGGACGTCTCGGCTTCCTTGGTGTAGCGGGTGGCGGTGGTGCGCTGGCCGCGCTGGGCGATGGTGAACACGACTTCTTCGAGCTGCACCGGGGTGAAGCCGGCGCCGCCCAACTCGTCGTTGAACGGCGGGAGCACGCCGAGCGCGGCCAGCCCGTAGGACAGGCCCGGGATCGAGCGGGACCACTTGCGCACGATGACGCGGGGGTTGCCGAACAGCGCGGCAGCCGCGTAGGTGGCGGTGGTCTTGCCCTGTCGGGCGTCGCCGCACAGGTGGCAGGTGAACGGCTGTCGGCGCATCGGGCCGACGTACGGGGAGAACGCCGCGATGCCGAGCGCCAGGGCCATCTTCGGGTGCTGGGCGGCGCGTTGGGCCATCTCCTTCCACCCGGTGCGGGCGTCGTCCTCGGTGCACTCGGCCACGGTGCCGTAGCCCTCCGGCAGCACGTCGGCCGGGGGCACGGCGAGCAGGCCGGCGCCGTCGAAGGCGGGCGTGGTGTCGTGGATGACGCCCTTGCGGTAGCCCTCGATGATGACCGCCGTGGCCAGACAGTCCAGGATCTTCTTGTCCACCGGCAGCGCGGCGCCGAGATCGGCGCCGAACTCACCGCGCGGGAGGTCCTGGCGACCGACCCGGACCACCGGCCCCTTCCCCGCGGCGTCCAGGCACAGCCGGAACTCCTCCCGCTTGCCGCGGGCCGTGCGGCGGTGGACGACTTCCAGCACGTACGGGAAGTCGCAGATCTTGACGTCGTTGCGGTAGATCCCGCGGCCGTGCGTCAGCCGGGCCGACCACGAGCCGCCGGCGGTCGTCGGGATCGGGAACTCGTCCGGCTTCGCCGCGCCACCACCGCGACCACCGCCGCCGCCCTTCCGGCCGCCACCGTCACCGCCGTTACGCGGGAACGGGACCACCGTGCCACCGGCCGACTCCTCCGGCTCCGTCTCGGCGTCGTCGTCCGCCGGCGCTTCGGCCGGGGCGACCGCGGGTTGCAGCGCGGCCAACTCGGCAGCCGGGTCGATCTCCTCCAGCGCGTCCGCCCCGTGACCGGCCGCCAGGTGGTCCGACAGGTCCGCCTTCGCCTCGACCACCAGACCCCGGACCACGCGCACCGACGCGGCCACGCCCGCCAGGGCGTCCCGGACCTTCACCGCGTGCCGGTAGCCGCTCGCGTCGCGGTCGGCCACGACGACCACGTGCGCGCCAGCCAGCGCTTCGGTGTGCTCCGGCAGCCACTTCTCCGCACCGGCCGGGCTGGTGGTGGTCACCATGCCAGCCGCGGCGCCGTTGTCGGCGTCCTTCTCGCCTTCGACCACGTGCACCGGGATGCCGTAGGAGATGGCGGCCACGACGTCGGGCAGCCGGTACAGCGGGCGCACGGTCGGCGCCTTGTACTCCCGGCGCCCGGACGCTCCCGGCCGAGCCTGGGCGAACAGCTTCTCCCCGCACCCCTCGCACCGCTTGCGGATCACCCACCCGGTGACCGTGCCTTCGGCGTCGGCGTACGTGTACTCGGTGACCTTGCGCCACTCGTGCGCGCACTCCATCCCGACCGCCTTCGGCTTCGCCTGGCGGGTGCCGGCGGCCGGGCGGGCGGGCCGCTTGCGCGCGGCGGTCGCGCCACCGGCCCGGGGGGTGCCGGCGGTGCGCGGTGCGTCGTACAGGTCGGCGAGCGCCAGGCCGAGCGAGTCGGCCACCTGCTCCGTGGTGCAGCCGCGCTGGCAGCACACCAGCACGCGGCCGGGGGACGGGCGCCAGTCGACCGAGAGGGACGGACGCCGGTCTTCATGCGACGGGCACCGGGCGTCCAGGTGGTCACCGCGCTCGCGCGGGTTGCAGCCGTGACCGGTCAGCGCGTCGGCGATTCGCGCGAAAGAAGCACGCGAATCGTCGCGTGCCGAGTTGATATTTCCGCCATGTTCGGCGGGCGAACTGTGTGTTGCAGGCGCTGATTGGAACGGAATTACCTCGTTCCGTGGGGTTGCCACGTCGGGATACCTCTCCGCCGCGCGCATGCACCCCGGCACATCCGTGCCTTACAGTGGGGACAAGCGAACGCGGCATGTTGCAGTCCTCTGAAAACCGCCAACTCCGCGTATGAAGGCCCTAGGCCCGGTGCTGGTAACACCGGATCACCTAGGGCCTTCGCCATTTCTGCTACGTCTTCACTGACGTTCTCCTGTGTGTCTGGCGCTGGTACGCCTTGCTGTATGTCCGACGCTGAGTCGTCGGGTGGGCGCGGGTGCCCGGGTACGGGAAAGGGAGCCGGCGCCGCTTCCGGTCGATGCGCTTGACGCACCATCCGACTCGCGCGACACGCCAACCCCCTCTCCCGTGATCGTAGCGTCAGCACCGCTGAATACAACCGACCTTGTCCCGGTTGGTTCCGGCCGGCCATCCTCTACCGTCCTCACCGGGGTGAGGACGACAGGGGTCGGCCCGGTCAGGACGCGTCCGGCGACCACGTGTAGGCCAGCTTCCACAGGTGGCACGGCATCACGTGCGTGGTCACCTCGGTGACCGTCCCGTCCTGGGAGTACGCCGTGTGGGTCAACTCGTAGACGCGGTGGTCCTCGGTCAGCCTGAGGAAGGCGGCTTCCTCCGTCGTCGGCGGCCGGACGTCGATGGTCTCGGTGATCCGGTCCTGCTTGTGCCCGGCGTCAGCCAGACGGCTGATCATGCCGCCGGAGCCGGTGTCCTCACCCGCAAGGCCGGACGCGACGGCCACCGCCTTGGGAACCTCGGTCACGGCGATCTGCACGGGGACGTCGTCCGCCCACATGTGGCGGGTGCGAAGGGTGGCGGTGTCGGTCTCGGTGACCGTCGTCTCCCAGCGCGGCTCGTGGCCGCGGTCGCGCACCTCGACGTCGAAGGCGCCCCGGCCGCGCTCACGGTAGGCAGCTTCGTACCGCTCCGGGACGGCGCGGGTGATCTTCAGCGGGATACGGCTCACGGTCGTTCCTTGCTTCGTTCGGGTGACGAGTCCTTCGAGGGCCAGGACTCCCATGGCCTTTTCAACGGTGCCCCTGCCGGTCTCCAGTTCGGCGGCCAGGTCGGCATCCTTCGGCAGCACGCTGCCGGGCGGGTAGTCGCCCCCGCTGATCCGTCGCCGGATCTCGTCGGCGATGCGCCGGTACTCCGGGCGCTTGGGTGTATCGGTCATGGAAGGAAGGTTACGGCCATAGCATCAACAGCGCAATCCATTGGAACACTTGACGTTCCGTTGGATTGCGAGGACTCTGGACATGCAACAGCCCCGGCGGAGTCTCTTACCTCACCGCCGGGGCCTGGCTTCGCCCTCGAAGGGATCAGCCATGTCCAACGCTACCGTTCAGGCCCGGCTCGCCGGGTTCGGGTACCTCGAACCGGACGGCCCGGCCTTCCGCCTGGTCAACCCGATCAGCCTCGCGCAGCTGCGTCAGCTCGCGTCCGAGGACTGGATCAGCGCCGTCAGCACCACCGACCGCGCCGGCCGCGTCCGCTTCCGCTTCATCGCCACCGTGAGCGGCCACCAGTTCACCGTCACCGGCCGGCTGACCGAGCAGCGGCGCCCCGGCGGCTTGAAGCCGTCCCCGCGCTGGGACGAGCTGGCCCTCTTCGACAACAACTCGGCCGCCACCGGCCACCACCAGGGAGGGAACAACCGATGACCACGACCACCCCGCCCAGCAACAACTCCGGCTCCGGCAACGCCTACAAGACGAAGCACGGGTTCGGCTCCGGCGCCGCGTTCGCCCCGTCGTTCGGGATCAACGTCAACGTCAAGAGCGGCGGCACGAACGGCAACGCGATCGGTGCGGCGGCCAACCCGGGCTCCGGCATGGAGCGCGCCAACCAGCTCGCGCTGCCGGAGCCGGCGTTCTACTCCACCGCCGACGTGCGGACGTACTGCGAGGGTGTGCGGTCGTTCGGCGCCTACGCCGCGATCGAGATCGAGGTTGCGGCCGAGATCCTCAAGGCCGCGCTGGAGCAGGCGAAGGGCGTGCCCGGGGACAACATCTTCCAGTCGAAGATGCGGGCGCGGGCGGTGGCGCGGAAGCTCGCGAAGGCGTCCGACGCCTTCACCGACGCGGCGAAGGCCGCCGCCGCCGCGTGGGCCGCGTTCCAGCGCGAGTACGCCCAGGTGGGCGCCGCCCGCCAGCCCGTCCAGCGCCGTCCGTTCCAGTTCTGACAGGGGGTCGAAGATGAGCGAGAAGCAGAACAACGCCGAGCAGCAGCACGAGCAGCAGCTCAACGGCGGCTCCACCGGCAAGCAGGTGACCGCGTGGCTGATGCACCGGGCCAAGCCCTACACCCCGCCGTGGATGATGGTCGGCGCGGTCGGCGTGGCCGGGTGCGCGGGGAACCTGGAGTGGGCGGGGTCGGCCGGGGGTGGGGTCGGGCTCACCCTGTCGAGCGTGGCACTGACCGCCGCCACCTGGTGGGCGGCCCAGCGCACCGGAGCACAGCGCCGGCTGCACTCGGCGGTCACCGTGGCCGCGGCGTGCACGTGGATCACGGGCGCGTCGCTGGCCGGTCCGACCGCCGGCCCGCTGCCGGACGTCTACCTGATGGGCGGTCCGGTGGTGGCGGTGTCGTGGAACATCCGCCAGGTGATGCGCCGCAACCCCGATGCGGTGCAGGCCGCGGGCGACTCGGACGGGTCGCTGCTGGAGAAGGTGAAGCTGGCTGGGGCAAAGATCCGCAAGGCGGAGGTGGAGCCGAACCGGGTCACGGCCGGGCTGGTGCTGCCCGCGGGCGAGATGACCAACGACGACGTGTCGCGGGCGCTGCCGAACCTGGCCTCCGCGCTGGACGTCGCGCCCACGGCGGTTCGGTACCTGCCGGACCCGGAGTCGGCCCGACGCGGCGAACTGGTGGTCGTGCCCCGGGACATGCTGGCCGAGGTGATCGAGTGGGAGATGCCGACCGCCGTGGGCGGGTCGATCGCCGACCCGCTGGTGATCGGCCGCTACGACGACGGGTCGCCGCTGGTGCTGTGGCTGCCGGGTGACCCGGAGACCGGCCGCAACGCCACGCACCTCCTGATCTGCGGCATGACCGGTTCCGGCAAGGGCGACGGCGCGCTGAACGTGCTGACGGAGATCCTGGGCCGCCGGGACGTGATCGTGTGGCTGTCCGACCCGAAGAGCTTCCAGGACTTCCGCCCGCTGCTGCCCGCCTTCGACTGGGCGGTCGAGGGGGGCGCCCCCACCGAGACCATGGTGACCGCCGTCCAGGCCGTCATCCCCGCCCGGACCCGGTGGCTCGGCGGCCACGGCTACCGCCAGTGGGTCCCCGCGGCGGCCGAGCAGCAGAACGACCCGGCGCACTCGTGCCGGACCGATGGCACCGCGTGCGGCTGCCCCGGCATGCCGTTCCTGGTCTCGTGGTTCGAGGAAGCGGCGGCCAGCATCCGGTTCATGGGCGACGAAGGGTTCACCGAGGTTGCCCAGCTCGCCCGCGCGGCCGGCATCGCGCTGGTGATCAGCCTTCAACGGCCGTCGCACGACCAGCTGTCCACCAGCACCCGCGCGTCGCTGCCGTCCGCGCTGGTCTTCGGCCTGGACAACCGGGACGAAGGCATGGCGCTGCCGCCGACCGTGCTGGACGCGGGCGCCCACCCGGGCGCGTGGGGCAACCGGCGCCCCGGCTACTGCTACCTGGTCAGCCCCGGCGTGGACGAGCAGCGGTACAGCTCCCCCGGCCGGACGCTCCGCTTTACCGGGAACGCCGCGCGGGTCATGGAGCAGTTGGCCGCGTGGGCGGTGCGCAACGGCGCGAAGGCGGACCCGATCACCGCCGGGGCCGCCGCCGCGGCGGTCGGCAAGGCATACACCAACCGCGCCGGCGCCACGGCCGACCAGACCCCCGAGGACGACGCCAGCGTGTACGAGACCCCCGAGGACGACGACGCGCCGAGCCGCCTGGACCCGGAAGACGCGGAGATCGACCCCACGGCGGAGCTGTCCGAGGTGCCGGACGCGCTGGCCGGTCTCAGCTTCGGCCCGGAGTCGGAAGCGGCGGACTTCACCCCGGAGGAAGCGCGGGCCGCGATCGAGGCGATCGTCTCGGAGTTCGAGGCGAAGGGCGTGATGGTGATCGGCCCGAAGGACGTGATGGAGTACGCCGCTCAGTTCGGCCGCAAGCGCCCGTGGGTGTCCGGTGAGTTCCGCCGGCTCATCGAGGAGGGGCGCCTGGCGCCGACCAGCCAGGGCGGCCGGTACCGCATCGTCCCCTCCCCGGCGCTGGTCTGACGCTCCCTGACGCCCCTGACGCGTCACGGGGCGCTGACACCCAAACCCTTAGGCGGACGGGGGTGTCAGAGGCCGCTGACAGGCCCTGACACCCCCCTCCTGACACCCGTGACACCCCACGAAGGAAGGACCGGCCGCCATGTGGCAGAGCATCATCACCATCGTCGGGACGCTCTCCGGAGCCGTCACCGCCGGCCTGATCCAGCAGCGCGCCACCCGCTCCGAGAGGTCCGCCGCGACCGCCGAGACCCGCCGCGCCGAGCGCGTCCAGGCCGTCACCGCGCTGCTGGTCGCGCTCGCCGACCACCGCCGCACGATGGTCCTGCGCGAAGAGATCCGCCTCACCCAGGGCGACGACTCCGACGCCTACGCCGCGGCCCGCACCGCCAGCCACGAGACCCGGGCCGCGATCACCGCCCCGCACGTCACCCTCTCGATCCTGGTCCCCGAGCTGGCCGCCGCCGCGCAGATCGCCGTCACCGCCGCCTACTCGATCCGGGGTGCCGAGCACGCCGGGTTCCTGGAGGTGGCCCGCACCAACGCGCTCAAGGCCGCCGACAACCTGGTCGCCGCCGCCGCCCGCACCGCCGCCTGATCCACCGCCAGCTTCCCCGCCACCAGATCCCGGAGGTACCCGAGATGAACCGCCCGCAGATCACCGACGCTGACCTGTTGTCCGCCCTGGTGCCCGACTCTCCGGCCGCTCTGGCGGGCGCCGAGACCACCCCGGCCGCCCCGGCTCCGACCGTCCTGCAGAGCGCTCCGACCGGGCCGCTGACCGTCGCCTACCGGCCCGGTCCGGACGGCACCCTGGTGCCCGTCTACGTGCCCGTTCCGCTGGCCCCCGCCGCCCCGGCCGTGCGGACCGACGCGGGGCCACTGGTGCCCCGTTGGGCGGTCGGCACGGCGGTGGTGTCGGTCGGTGTCGGCGCGGGCGGGTGGATGCTCGCCGGGGCGCTCAACCTGATGGGCACCGCCGTCACCGCGCTGGCCGCCGGCGCCACGGCCGGGCTGCCGCTGCTGGTCGTCGCCGGGGTCGCGGTCGCCGCGCTGGCCGGGCGCCGCTCCACCGGCGGGCAGGGCGGACAGGGCGTCCACGTCGTCCAGACCATCACGCAGACCATCACCAACAGCGTCCGCATCGGCGAGTGACGCCGCGCTCGCGCGGTCGCCGCAACGCCTGATGCCAGACTGACCACCGCACACAAATGGGGCCGCCCGGATGACGCCCGGAGCGGCCCCGTGACCACGGACAGGAGAACTCCCCGTGAACCACACCACGCAGTATGACCGACCGCTGACCAGGATTCACCGCGTGCTCCTGGTGGCCGCCGCCGTGCCCATGCTCGTGTTCGGCGTGCTCGGCGGAATCGGCACCTTCTCCAACATGACCCGCGCGTTCCACTCCTCCGGCACCGCGCTCGGCGTGATCGCCGCCGGTGAAGGCGCGACCGCCGTCCTGGCCATCCTCACGCTGGTACTCACCGCGTTCAGCCAGGCCACCCCCGCACTCGTCCGCGCCGGCCTGTGGGCCATGCCGCTGGCCGCCGCGGTGGTCGGCGCCGTCACCGCCCCCACGCTGCCGCTGGCCGCCGTCCAGGCGCTCACCCCCATGGGCATGTGCGTCTCGGCCGAAGGCTTGGCGCTGATGGTGCGCCGGACCATGGTCTACCGGACCGGGATCGACCCCGAGCAGCAGCGCCGCACCGCCGACACCACCCGGCGCCTGGCCTACCTGCGGGCCGTCGCCGCGAAGCACCCCGACGCCGAGACGCGCCGCAAGGCCGAGCTGGAAGCGTGGAAGGTCGCCGGAGAGGCCGGCGCCGGTGATCTCGTGCTCGGAGGGGACCTGGTGGACGTCCAGCGCGAGCGGCTGACGATCGCCGCGGACGACGCCCTGTCGGAGATGTTCACGATCGTGGCCACCCCCGCCGCAGCGCTCGGCGAAGCGCCCGCAGCACCCGAAGCAACCCCCGCTTCGACGGCCACGCTGGACGACGTGTGCGCCGTCGCCGGAGTCGAGACCCCCGCCCCCGGCGACGCGATGAGCGCCGATCAGGTGGCCGCCGTGCTGCGCTGGCTGCGCTACTCCACCAACCCCCCGATGTCCGGCCGACAGGCCATCTCCGCGTTCCGCACCCACGGCTTCACCGCCACCGACGCCGAACTGTGGAGCGCCTGGCGCAGCATCCCCACCCCCTGACCGACCACCCCCGACGCCCCGACCGGCACCCGCCGGCCGGGGCGTCGGCCGTTCCGCGCAGCACCAGCGCAGCACCCCGCGAAGCGGTCGCAGCGCTGGTCAGAGCGTTGCGACCCTCTCTCGCGCAGCACTCCGCAGCACCGGGTGCTGCGACGCAGCACCACACGGAATGCAGTGCCTTCCGTGCCGCTTCGCGCGCAGCACCGGGTGCTGCGGGACCTGCCGGACCGCACGGGATGCAGTGTCTTCCGTGCCCGCACGCGCAGCACCCTCCGCTTCGCCCGCAGCACCCGGTGCTGCGCGACCCCTCCACCACGGACGCCACGGGACGCAGTGTGCTCCGTGGCCGATACTGGCCGGGTGACACAGCATCAGCGACGCCCCCTCGGCACCGGCCCGGCCACGCCCGACAGTCCCTTGCAGCCCGCGCCCACGGCGAGACTGGGCACCGTCGCCGAGCGGGCGACCGCGCTCCCCGCCCCCGCGGGCACCGAGCAGTCGAACGCATCACCGGGCCGGCGCCCGCTCTTCCGGCGCGAGGAGACTCCCGCACTCGACTGACCATCCCGCCGGGCTCCGCAGCCTTACTCTGGCCCCATGACCGATGACGACGACTGGGCCGAGTACGACGATCCAGACGCGGACACGCCGCTCCCCAGATGCTCGGAGTGCGGGCGGAACTGGGGCCACGCACTTGGGTGCGAGGTCGCTCGCCTGGAGGCGAGCGACTGGCCGCTATGACCCGGCCCGACCCCGCGGCCCCTCTGCCCACCGGCAGGGGGGCCGTTCCCATGCCCCGGCGTCCGCGCACGGCCTGACACCCTGTCGCGCCACCTGTCGCGTCCCCTGTCGCGCCCGGGTGCTGTCGCGCCCTGTGATCTGCACGGTTACCCCGAAACCCCCGCCCCGCGGCCGGACGCGACAGCTCCACGCGACAGCCCCGGGAACCACGCTCCGGGCACTCGGCACCCGGGTGCCCGGGCCGACGATTCCGGGCACACCGCCGGACACACACTGACGTTTCCGCGCTTCCCTCTGGTGCAGTGATCCACATTCGTGGTAGCACGGACACAGCAGCAATCAGCGCCTGCAACACACAGGAAGAAGAGGAGCGACGTGCGGACAAACCCCGTTCAAGTCGAATGCCGCACGTGCGGAAAGCCGTACCGAACCACCGTCCGGGGCGGAAACACCCGCTGCCCGCACTGCCGCACGTCCCGGTACGTGAGGCTGGATCAGGAGTGGGAGGGCTCACGCGAGACGCTGCCCGCCGTCGCCGAGCGCGAGAAGGAACAGCGCGCCCGCGGCCCGGTCTGGTGCAGCTGCTCGGACTGTGGCCACGACTGGCAGTCGCGGGCGAAGGATCACGCGGTCCTGCGCTGCCCGCAGTGCCGGCACTCGGTGCGGGTGCCGCGCCGTCGCTGGGAGAACACCCAGGCGCAGCCCCGGGCGATCCGCCCGCTCCCCCCGCCGCCGCGGCTGCCGAGGACCGGCCGTCCGGGGCGCGACACCGCGCCGGCCGAGTGGGACTACGAGCCGGAGCCGGAGCCCGTACAGGCCGGGCTCAGCCCGGCCGAACTTCTGACGCGCCTGGCGGTGACGTTCTTCGGTGGCAAGGTGGCCAACCTGCCCGGCGCTCCGGCGCCCGGCCGCGCCACGAACGGCGCTCCGACCGCCGAGCAGCAGCCGAAGCGCCGACCCCCGGCGCCCCCGCGGCAGCAGCCGGCCCGGCGCCCGCCGATCGGTCAGCCCGCCCCAACGGCGGAGCACGGCAGCCGACCCGCCCCGCAACCGACGCGCCGGCCCACCGACGAGAAGCGGCTCAGCGACTCCGCCGACGTCCTTCGCAGCATCGGGTTGCAGCTCTTTGTCACCCCGGCCCCTGCCGGGCAGTGCGAGCTGTACGACGGGTGGCGCGGTGTCGCGTGCACGCTCGCGGCCACGAACCGGGTGATCGCCGAGACGCCGTTGCTGCCCCGGCTCGACGTCCGGGCCTGTGACACCCACTGGCCGGCCATCGCTCAGCGGACCCGCGCGGCCGGCATGGCAGTGCAGGTGATCCACCGCTGACCCCTCCGGCGACGGCCCCTCCGCCCACTGGACGGAGGGGCCGTTCCCGTTCCGGGCGGGAACGGCGGACGCGGGAAGGGGAGCACTGGCGGCCCGGCGTGTTCGATTTGCTGACGGCCCGTTTCGGGGTGTCGAGACGCCGATTCGCGCCCGGTTACCCGTGCCGGTTACCCGGTTACCCCTGCCGGTTACCCCTAGGTTACCCCTCGGGTTACCCGTGCCAAATGGCCTCTGACCTGCACGGTTACCCGAGTTACCCCTCAGCGCACGTCAACTCCCCCATATAGAGACTCCACCCGTGCACGCGCCGCACCTAAAATCGAACGCCCACCAGCGGCCCCCGAGGGCCGGCCGCTCCGCCGTGCCAGGTGTCGGCGACAGTGCCCGACGCGCACACGCGCCCGGACACACACGTGACGTTCTCGCGCGACCCCTCATGGAATCGATTCGCGTTCTTGGCACCAGCGGTCACAGGAAATCAGCGCCAGCAACATACAAAAACAGATCAGCAGGGCGCGACGTACGGCAAATCCAAAACGTCACGCGGCACTGAGGAACACACGGAATGCAGTAGGTTCCGTGGCATGGTGCTGAGTTTCGCCTTCGTCAATCTCAAGCCGGGCGTGGGCAAGTCCACCTCGGCCGTCTTCACCTCCCGCGCGCTGTCCGAAGCCGGGGACGACCCGCTCCTACTCGACGCCGACCGCGGACAGTCCGCGCTCCGATGGGACGAGCTGGCGGGCGGGTTGGGCTTCCCCGTCGTCGGGAAGCCATCCCGCACCCTGCACACCGCGCTGCCCGATCTTGTCGCCGGCCGACGCTCGGCCGTGGTCGACGTCCCACAGGTGGAGGATCACGCGGCCATCGCACGGAGCGCACTGCGGTACTGCAACACCTGGATTCTCCCGATCGCCCCGGCAGGAATCGAAGTTGACCGGATGTTCGCTGACGGGATTTTGAAGGATTTCCTGGACGACACCCAGAGCCTTCGCGATAAACCGGCGGATATTGTCGTGCTGTTCACTCGCACCAATACCAAAAAGCCCACTAAGGCCGGACCGGACGCGGACGTTCGTGCCGTCATGCGGGATATGGGATACCACGTGCTCACCACGCAGATTCCCAACAATGACGCCCAATACCGGCAGAGCTACGGCACCAAGGTTCGTGCGATCGGCACCCCTTACGAACGTCTCGTAAAAGAACTCAAGGAACGGCAGGCAACCCACTGATGGCCAAGCGCACCGACTACCGAGCAGCAGCCGACCGCAGCGCGGCCACGCCGGTACGGCGCCCCCGGACCGACCCAATCCGTGTCACGCTGGACCTGCAACCAGCCCAGCACGCCGGACTCAAGGCGTGGTGCAACATGGCCGCCGTCGAGGCCGGCCTACCGCGCGTCGATCTCGCGCCCGTGCTGCGAATCCTCGGTGACCTACTCACCAAGGGAGATGACGACGCGCCGGAATTGCAGCAGCAGGTAAAGGACGCTGTGAATCGCGCATTGCACCGACAGGCCGACGAAGCGGCACAAGCGCGAATGCGGCGCCGCTAACAAATCTTATTTCTGGCAATTTCCATGGCGGTTTTCGCGCTGCCATTTCGCGCATTTTGACGCGGGGCCAAAGCGGCCCCGGGAAAGGCTCCTGACCCCGTTCCGGCGCAAACTCAAGACGACACGGGAAAAGAATTGCGAAGCAATTCCGCCACATTCTGTGGCGCAGCCGCAGCGCGACGCGGCTCCGCAGTGAGCCTGGCCCACGGTGGTCACCTGACCCACGGCATGAAGATCAACTTCTCCGGCAAGCTCTACAACGTGGCCGCGTACCACGTGGACGAGAAG
>NZ_JBEOSA010000113.1:0-15161 GCF_040302625.1 Kitasatospora sp. NPDC097643
GGTCCGTCGTGGGGTCGTGGGGCCGGTCGCGGCGCCCCGTGTTCGTCAGCCTAGCGACGGCGGCCGCTCCGGGGGCGCGGCGGCGCCGCCGCGCGGCGCCCCGGGGCCGCCCCCCGCCCCGCCCGCCCCCCCCGGCCCGGCGCCCGCCGCGCCGCCCGCCCCTGCCGGGCCCGTCGCGACCGGCCCGGCCACGGCCGCGACGGGTCAACCGACCGCAAAGAGCTGAGCGGCCGGCGGTGGTGACGTTGTGAGTGGCCTGTGGACGCTGAGTCAAGTTTCCATAACCGCGCGTTTCCGTGGAACGCTGTGCCCCGGCGATGACGTTGGGTCCGGTGGCCCCCCGTCAGCTCAGCGCGCCGGGAGGGCCCCGGCCGGAACGACCAGGTGCAGCGGACCAGAAGGAGGTGCGGCGTGTCGACGCCGCTTGCCGACACGACCAACCCCGACCTCGGCCTGCTCTACGCCGTCAACGGCCTGGCCAAGCACGCCCCGACGTGGCTTGACCACCTGGTCTCCTGGATCGGCGAGTACGGCATCCTGCTCGGCCTCGGGATGCTCGGCCTGGTCGGCTGGCTTCAGGCCAGACGCCGCCCGGACGCGCCGGTGGCCGTCGCCGGGCTGCTCTGGGTGCCGCTCTCGGTCGCCATCGCCGAGCTGGCGAACCTGCCGATCGCCGCGATCGTGAACCGCCCGCGCCCCTTCGTCGACCACACCGGGCTGACGGTGCTGGTGCAGGGCAAGGAGGGCACCCACTCGTTCGTCAGCGACCACTCGACGATGTCGATGGGGGTCGCGGTGGCGCTGTTCCTGGTGAACCGGCGGCTCGGCTGGATCGCCGGGGGCCTGGCCCTGCTCCAGGGCTTCTGCCGGATGTTCATGGGCGTCCACTACCCGACGGACGTGATCGGCGGCTACGCGCTGGCGGCCGCGGTGGTGCTGCTGCTGGCGCCGATCGCGATGGCGGTGCTGGTCCCGCTCTGCCACGCGCTGAGCCGCACCGCGGTCGCCCCGCTGATCCGGGCGTCCGGGAAGAGCGCCGGCCCCCGGGGCGGCGGGCGGAGCGGTCGGCGGCGCGGGCGCGAGCGCGGTTCGGCGCGGGCCGGGGAACAGCGGCCGGAGTCTGATCTGGCGGCCTGACCCCGCCGGTCCGGAGCCGTGCGGGCCCGGGGCCGGTCGCGGGCTCTCAGTCCGGGTCGGCGCCGCTCTCGGCGAGGTGGTCGGCACCCTCGCGCCGGGCCAGGTCACGCGAGCGTCTGGCCGCGGAGAACCACCCGCAGCTACAGGTGGCGAAGGCGAAGGAACCGCGTTCACTGACGGCGACGCGGTGCTCGGGCATCCGGGTGCCGGGGGCGGCCGGCAGCTCACTGTGCACGTGGTTCACCGTAACGCGCCGGACACCCGGCGCGCGACGCCCGGTGCGCGCCCGGTCGGCCGTAACCCTTCGCGCCTCAACTCGTTTGCCCGGAAAGAGCTCTGCCCGCCCGGTGGTGTCCGGCAGGGCAGTCGGGCCCGAGGGGGTTGTCGCGAGGATGAAGATGACCGACCAGCAGCGCACCGGCCGGCGGCGCCGCCGTCCGGGGCCGCACGTGCGCTCGGCGGCCGGGGCCGCCCTGCTCGCCGCCGCCCTGGCCGGCCTGGCCACCGGCTGTTCGGCCGGTTCCGCCGGCGGCTCGGCCGACCAGCAGTCGGCCGTCCCCGACCAGCTCGCCGCGGACCCGCTGACGGCGGTGCGCAACGCCGCCGACATCACCGGCCGGACCGGCTCCGCGCACACCGCCACCGAGCTGACCACCGAGTCGTCCGAGAAGAAGGCCGTCTTCTCCGGTACGGGCGGCTACGACTACGTGAAGCGGATCGGCCGGCTGGAGGTGGCGGTGCCACCGGGCGCGGCGACCACCGGGAAGATCGTCGAGGTGGTCCTGCCGGGCACCGTCTACCTGCAGAACAGCGGCGCGAAGGTGCCCGAGGGCAAGTGGGTCAAGCTCGACGTGCGCCAGCTGCCGGACGGCAACCTGGTCAGCAGCGGCGCCACCGACCCGGCCACCGCCGCGGGCGCGCTGCGCGGAGCGCAGAAGGCGGAGGCGGTCGGCACCGACACGGTCGACGGCGTGGCGCTGCATCACTACCGGGGCACGCTGGACCTGGCCAAGGCGGCCGACGCGACCGGCGGCCGGGGCGGGGACGGCTTGCGGATGGGGGGACAGACCTTCACCGTCAAGGAGGTCCCGTACGAGGCCTGGCTGGACGACCAGGGCCGGCTGCACAAGGTGGTCGAGGTGTTCACCTTCGCCGGGGTGGCCGGGTCGAAGGAGGCCAAGGACCAGGTGAAGGTGACGTCGACGACCTCGCTGTCGGACTTCGGCAAGCCGGTGGAGGCGGCCGAGCCGCCGGCCTCGGACATCTACGCGATGAAGCCGTCGGAGAGCCCGAAGTAGGCCGCCGGGGCAGGGCTCCGGCGCCGGGGCGAGACAGGGTGCCGCCGGAGCGGGTGGCCGTCCGGGGAGCGGCGGCCACCCGTTTCGGCGGCGCCGAGATGGCCCGTCCGTGCCATGTGGACGGGCTCCGGAGTGCCTAGGCTGGACGTCGGGTGGCTGCCGCCCGGGCTGGCGAGGCACTGAAGGGGTGGTGCAGGTGGTGTCGTCCACGGGCGGCCGCAGCGGCGGCCACGACGACGCGGCCCTCGACGAGATCGAGCTGGCCGGCGAGCTGATGATCGCCGCGACGGCCAGCACCGACGACCGGCTGCCGACCGAGCGGATCGACGAGGTGCTGCTCGACCGGGCCGAGCCCGGGCAGGTCCACCCCGGGCGGATCGACGGGGTACCCGCGGACCCGGGCCGGTCCGACCGGGGGGAGGCGGCGGGTTAGCGCCCGTCGCCTCAGCTGCGGAGCAGCCGGCCGATCGCGGCCGTGGCCTCCGCCACCTTGGCTTCGAGCTCGGCGCCGCCCTCCTCGGCGGCCGCCGCGACGCAGTGCCGCAGGTGCTCCTCCAGCAGCGAGAGCGCGAAGGACTGCAGGGCCTTGGTGCTGGCCGACACCTGGGTGAGCACGTCGATGCAGTAGACGTCCTCGTCGACCATCCGTTGCAGGCCCCGGATCTGGCCCTCGATCCGACGCAGCCGCTTGAGGTGGGCGTCCTTCTGCGCGCTGTACCCGTGCGGGCCGTGCCCGCCGTGGTGGCCGGCGCCGGCCGCGGGGGTCTGGCCGGCCTGCGGGTCGGTCCCGTGCGCGTCCGGCTCGGTGCGCGCTTGCGTCGTGGTCATCGGCCCGCCTTCGTCTGGGTGCCTGGTGGCTGCGTCGGCCACCAGTGTCCAACACCGGGGCCACCCGTGGTGTTCCGACGACCGGACCGGCACGTGCCGGGTGGTCCCGACCGGCCCGGGCCCGGCTCCGGCGGCGGTTGAGCCGTCTGAGCGGGCGTCCCGGTCCGCCGCCGCACGACGAGGACAATCCGGGCGAGGTTCCGTCAGACTGGTGACCCACGTCCGCACATGGATGTGCGGTCCGGGTCAGCTGGTGCGACAGCCGAACGGAAGGGGAGGTTCCGCCTCCTCCTTCACCACCCCGTTTGCGCGATTGCGCTTGGTTGCACCTAGCATCGTTCAGTCCCTACCCCGCACATCGGAGATTTCCGTGCGTTTTAGCCTGACCCCGAAGGAGACGAGTTTCTACGACATGTTCGCCGCTGCCGCGGAGAACCTCGTCGTCGGATCGAAGCTCCTGCTGGAACTGCTGGGATCAGACGTGTCGGCCCGCGCGGAGATCGTCGAGCGCATGCGCGCCGCCGAGCACGCCGGGGACGACACCACCCATGCGGTCTTCCACCAGCTGAACTCGTCCTTCATCACGCCCTTCGACCGCGAGGACATCTACAGCCTCGCCTCGTCGCTGGACGACATCATGGACTTCATGGAGGAGGCCGTCGACCTGGTCGTCCTCTACGACATCCAGACCCTGCCGAAGGGGATCGAGCAGCAGATCGAGGTGCTGGCCCGGGCCGCCGAGCTCACCGCCGAGGCGATGCCGAACCTGCGCACCATGTCGAACCTGACCGAGTACTGGATCGAGGTCAACCGGCTGGAGAACCAGGCCGACCAGATCCACCGCAAGTTGCTCGCCCACCTGTTCTCCGGCCAGTACGACGCCATCGAGGTGCTCAAGCTCAAGCAGGTCGTGGACGTCCTTGAGGAGGCGGCGGACGCGTTCGAGCACGTCGCCAACACGGTGGAGACCATCGCCGTCAAGGAGTCCTGACCCTCGTGGACACCGCAGCACTCATCGCCGTCGTCGGCGTTGCGTTCTTCTTCACCTACACCAACGGCTTCCACGACTCGGCGAACGCGATCGCCACGTCGGTCTCCACCCGGGCGCTGACCCCGAAGGCCGCGCTGGCGATGGCCGCGGTGATGAACCTGGCCGGCGCCTTCCTCGGCAGCGGTGTGGCGCACACCGTCTCCAGCGGCATCATCGAGACCCCCAAGGGCAGCCAGGGGATGGCGATCCTCTTCTCCGCCCTGATCGGCGCGATCGCCTGGAACCTGATCACCTGGTACTTCGGTCTGCCGTCCTCCTCCTCGCACGCGCTGTTCGGCGGTCTGGTGGGCGCGGCGCTGGCCGGCGGCACCGAGGTGCTCTGGAACGGCGTCATCGACAAGATCGTCATCCCGATGATCGTCTCGCCGGTGGTCGGCCTGATCGGCGGCTTCCTGGTGATGCTGGCGATCCTGTGGATCTTCCGCCGGACCAACCCGCACCGCGCCAAGCGCAACTTCCGGGTCGCGCAGACCGCCTCGGCCGCCGCCATGGCCCTCGCGCACGGCCTTCAGGACGCGCAGAAGACCATGGGCATCGTGGTGATGGCGCTCGTCATCTCCGGCCAGCAGGCCACCTACGACATCCCGGTCTGGGTGAAGATCTCCTGCGCCACGATGCTCTCGCTGGGCACCTACGCGGGCGGCTGGCGGATCATGCGGACGCTCGGCCGCAAGATCATCGAACTGGACCCGCCGCAGGGCTTCGCGGCCGAGGCCACCGCCTCCACGGTCATGTACATCACCTCGTTCGTCTACAAGGCGCCGATCTCCACCACCCACGTGATCACCTCGGCGATCATGGGCGTGGGTGCCACCAAGCGGATCCGCGCGGTGCGCTGGGGCGTCGCGAAGAACATCGTGCTCGGCTGGTTCATCACGATGCCGGCGGCCGCCATCGTCGCAGCGCTGGTGTACTGGTTCGTCCACCTGTTCTGGGGCTGACCGGCCCTGAACCCGCCGCAGAACTGACAGGGCCCGCCCCCACATCTCGGGGGCGGGCCCTTTTCATGCCCCACGGCGGCACCGCCATGCAGCACCGCGGAGCAGCTCTGGGTGTTCGGCCTAGCCGAAGCGGCCGGAGATGTAGTCCTCGGTCGCCTGGACCGACGGGTTGGAGAAGATCCGCTGGGTGTCGTCCAGCTCGATCAGCTTGCCCGGCTGGCCGACGCCGGCCAGGTTGAAGAAGGCGGTGCGGTCGCTGACGCGGGCCGCCTGCTGCATGTTGTGGGTCACGATGACGATGGTGAACTGCGACTTCAGCTCGCCGATCAGGTCCTCGATGGCGAGGGTGGAGATCGGGTCGAGCGCGGAGCAGGGCTCGTCCATCAGCAGGACCTGCGGCTCGACCGCGATGGCGCGGGCGATGCACAGACGCTGCTGCTGACCGCCGGAGAGGCCGGCCCCCGGCCGGTTCAGCCGGCCGTTGACCTCCTTCCAGAGGTTGGCGCCCTTCAGCGAGCGCTCCACCACCTCGTCCAGGACGGACTTCTTGCGCACGCCCGCGAGCTTGAGGCCGGCGACCACGTTGTCGTAGATCGACATGGTCGGGAACGGGTTCGGGCGCTGGAAGACCATGCCGACCGAACGGCGGACGGCCACCGGGTCGACGTTCGAGCCGTACAGGTTCTCGTCGTCCAGCAGGACCTTGCCCTCGACGCGGGCGCCGGGGATCACCTCGTGCATCCGGTTGAGGGTGCGCAGGAAGGTGGACTTGCCGCAGCCGGAGGGGCCGATGAAGGCGGTCACCGAGCGGGGTTCGATGCTCATCGAGATGTCCTCGATGGCCTTGGTGGTGCCGTAGTAGGCCGACAGTCCGCTGACGTCGATGCGCTTGGCCATGATCGTTGCTTCTCTCGTCTGTCTTCGTACGTCAGTCGGGCGCTCAGTGACCGGCCTTGGGCGAGCGCCAGCGTGCGATGCCCCGGGCGATGAGGTTGAGCCCCATCACGAAGGCGATCAGCACCAGCGCGGCACCCCAGGCGCGGGCGTAGCCGTAGTCGTTGTTGACCAGCGAGTACTGCTGCCAGATGTACATCGGCAGCGACTGCTGGGGTCCGTCGAACGGGTTGCTGTTGATGTAGTCGGCGCCGAACACCAGCATCATCACCGGGGCGGTCTCGCCCGTGATGCGGGCGACCGCGAGCATCACACCGGTGGTGATGCCGCCGATCGCGGTGGGGAGGACGATCCGCAGGATGGTCTTCCACTTCGGCACGCCGAGCGCGTACGAGGCCTCGCGCAGCTCGTTCGGGACGAGCTTGAGCATCTCCTCGGTCGACCGGACCACGACCGGCATCATCAGGATCGCCAGCGCGAGGCTGCCCGAGAAGCCCGAGTAGTTGAAGCCGAGGGCCAGGTTCCACAGGGAGAGGATGAACAGACCGGCGACGATCGACGGGACGCCCGTCATGACGTCGACGAAGAAGGTGACGACCTTGGCGAGCCGGCCGCGGCCGTACTCGACCAGGTAGACGGCGGTCAGCAGACCGATCGGGGCGGCCATCAGGGTGGCCAGCAGCACCTGCTGCAAGGTGCCGATCAGCGCGTGGTAGATGCCGCCGCCGGGGCCGGACTGGAGCACGCCCTTCATCGAGTGGCTCAGGAAGTTCCCGTTGACCACCTCGATGCCCTGCTGGATGGTGTACACGGTCAGGGCGACCAGCGGGACGACGGCCAGGATGAAGGCGACCCAGACCACCGAGGTGGCGAAGCGGTCCTTGGCCTGACGGCGGCCCTCGACCCGGGCCGATGCCAGGTAGCTGATCACCATGAACAGCGCGGCCGAGATCAGGCCCCACTGCAGGTGGCTCTCCAGGCCGCCGACCGCGCCGATGCCGCAGCCGAGGGCGATCGAGCCGGCGGCGACGGCCGCCGGGGCCCACTTGGGGAGCCGGTTCGCGGTCAGCGGCCGGCCCAGCGGACGGGCGTCCGCCGGCACGGAAGTCGTTGCGGAACTCATGCGTTGGCCCCCGAGTACTCCTTGCGGCGGGCGATGATCAGTCGCGCGGCACCGTTCACCAGCAGGGTGATGACGAACAGGACGAGGCCGGAGGCCATCAGCGCGTTGCGGCCGTTCTCACCGGCCTCGGCGAACTTCAGCGCGATGTTCTGCGCGAAGGTGCCGCCACCCGGGTCGAGGATGTGCAGCGAGAGGACGTTGCTGGCGGACAGCACCACCGCGACCGCGATGGTCTCGCCCAGCGCGCGGCCGAGGCCGAGCATCGAGGCCGAGATGATGCCGGGGCGGCCGAACGGCAGCACCGCGGTGCGGATCATCTCCCAGCGGGTCGCACCGAGCGCGAGCGCCGCCTCCTCGTGCATCCGCGGGACCTGGCGGAACACCTCTCGGCTGACCGCGGTGATGATCGGCAGGATCATGATCGCCAGCAGGATGCCGACCGTGAACAGGTTGCGCGGGGTGGTGCCGGTCTTGGTCTGGTCGAAGATGTACGTCCAGCCCAGGTACTCGTTGAGCCAGCTGGTCAGACCGTTCATGTGCGGCACCAGGAACAGCGCGCCCCACAGGCCGTAGACGATGCTGGGGACGGCCGCGAGCAGGTCCACCAGGTAGGCGAACGGCTGGGCGATCCGGCGCGGCGCGTAGTGCGAGATGAACAGCGCGATCCCGATGGCCACCGGCACGGCGATCGCCATCGCGATGACGGCGCTGACGATCGTGCCGAAGACCAGGACGGCGATGCCGAAGACCGGCTTCGGGGCGTCCGGCGCCCACTCGAAGGTGGTGAGGAAGTTGCCCTGGTTCTTGCTGAGGGCCAGGCCCGTGCGCCAGGTCAGGAAGCCGGCGATCGCGGCCATGACGACCAGCAGCAGGATGCCCGAACCCCGGGCGAGGTTCAGGAAGATCTTGTCGCCGAGCCGGCTGTCGCGCTTTCGGCGTTCCCTGCCTCGCGGGGCGGCAGGGGAGGATGAAGTCATTGGTCTACTCCGGTCTGGTGGCGCCGCCCCGGAAGGGGGACGGCACCATGGCGGCGGTGCCCCGGATGGTGCGTGGTCGTTACGTCCCGGCGGAGCGGCCCCGGCCCCCCTCGCTCACGGGGCCGCTCCACCGGTGGTCCCGTGGGATCAGGCCAGGGTCGGGATGACGGCGTTGACCTTGTCGGTCAGCTCCTTCGGCAGCGGGACGTAGCCCTTCTCGCCGACCGCCTTCTGACCCGCGTCGCTGGCGGTGTAGGTGAAGAAGGCCTTCAGGGTGTCCAGCGTCTCGGCCTTGTTGCCCTTGTCGCAGACGATCTCGTAGGTGACCAGGACCAGCGGGTACGAGCCCTCGTCCTTGGTCGCGTAGTCGAGCGTCAGGGTGAGGTCGCCGGCGGCACCGTTGCTGGTGACCTTGGCCTTGGCGAAGGTGTTGGCGGCGTTCTCGGCGGTGGCCGCGACCGGCTTGGAGGCACCGGTGTTGATCGCGGCGCTCTTCAGGTTGTTGGTCTGGGCGAAGGAGAGCTCGACGTAGCTGATCGAGTTCTTGACCTGCTTCACCTGGGCCGCGACACCGGCGCTGCCGTTGGCCGACTGGCCGCCCTTGGCCGCCCAGGTCTTGCTGGACGGGTAGGTCCAGGCGCCGGCCGAGGCCTTGGAGAAGTACTTGGTCAGGTTGTCGGTGGTGCCGGAGTCGTCCGAACGGTGGAACGACTGGATGTCCGCGTCCGGCAGCTTGGCGCCCGGGTTCAGGGCGGCGATCGCCGGGTCGTTCCACTTGGTGATCTGCGAATCGAAGATCTTGGCGGCGGTCGGGCCGTCCAGGACCAGGTTGTCGACACCGTCGATGTTGTAGACCAGCGAGATCAGGCCACCGACCATCGGCAGGTCGATGCCCTGGCCACCGGTGCAGACCGCCTTGGTCTGGTCGACCTCGGCCGGCTTCAGGGCCGAGTCGGAACCGGCGAACTGGACCTTGCCCTGGGTGAACTGCTGGACACCGGCACCGGAGCCGACACCGCCGTAGTTGATGGTGGTACCGCTGCAGGCCGCGCCGAAGGTGGTCTTCCACAGGTCGATCGCGTTGCCCTGGGCGGTCGAGCCCGCGGCGATCAGCGCACCGGGCTTGCCACAGTTGATCGCGGCGGCGGACGCCGAGCCCGAACCGCTCGCACCGGACGCGGTGGTGTTGTTGTTATCGTCCGAGCCGCAGGCGGCGAGCGACAGCGAGCTGACGAGCGCCATGGCACCGATGGCGAGGGCCTTGGAGCGGCCGTTCCGCTGGAGCTTCACAGGGGTGTCCCTTTCTGTGGCATTGCCCGTCGCGCGGGCCGTGAGAACACGGCGGAGCACGGGTTTTGCTGTGGTCCGGGGCCCGTTCGGCCCGCCGGTAACCCCGAAGTTAGGACGGATAAGTGACACGACAGCCGGTCGTAAGTGAACGGAGAGTGAACCTCGAACGGATGGCAGGAAACTACGTCAGGTAGTAACGGTTGCGTCACGGCAAGGGCGCGACGAGATCACTTCCACCGTTCCTTCACCGTTGCGGCCTCGCCCGAGTGCACGGGCCGTACGCCCAGGATCGCCAGCAGCGCGTCGACCAGCAACCGGTCACGCCCGTGCGTCAGCCGGGCCCGGGCCTTCCCGGCCGGCAGCCACTCCAGCCGGTCCACCTCCCGGTTCGGCCGGAACGCCCCGCCCGCGGGCACCGCCGCCCAGTACCGGACCTCCTTCGGCCGGCCCTGCACCAGGTAGTGCTGGGACGGCAGCTCCGGGCCGAGCAGGCACGAGAACCCGGTCTCCTCGCGGACCTCGCGCACGGCCGCCGCGGCCATGCCCTCCCCCGGGTCGAGCTTGCCCTTCGGCAGGCTCCAGTCGTCGTACTTCGGCCGGTGGATCACCGCGATCCGCGGCCGCCCCAGCCGCCCGCTCTTCTTGACCCGGCCCGGCAGCCAGAGCACCGCGCCCGCCGCCAGGATCACCGGGCCGCGTCCGGCCCCGGTCGTGGTCCTCTCCTCTGCTTGCCCGGTGCTCAGGCGCTCGCGCAATTCATGCCGTCCGTGGTGCGGGGGAATGCCCCCAGCCCTCGGCAGGGGGGATCTCCAGCCAGCCGTCCAGGCCTGGCGGGAGGTCGGGCCACCGGCGGCCGAAGGCGTACCGCGCCGCCTCCACCTCCAGTCGCTGATCAGCATGCACCACGCCCAGCACGTAGGCGGTCGCGGGGGTGATCCGCGGCGTCCGCGCCGCCGTGGCGGCGGTGACCGCGGCGTCCGCGGCCTCCTGGTGCCGGCCCAGCACCGCGTCCAGCTCGTCCAGCTCGGCGGACGGGCGGCCGCACACCTCCAGCGCGTACCGGGCCCGCTTCACCAGGATCCGCAGCCGGGCCCAGGGTGCGTCGTCGGCCGCCAGCGCGGCGTCCGCGTCCGCCGCCCCGCGGGCCGCCGGGACGGCACCCAGCCGCCGCAGCCCGTCCCCGCCGTACGGCGTGGCCGCCCGTTGCAGCGGCAGTTGCTGGGCGCTCGCGGACAGCGCGGTGAACGCGGCCGCCGCCTGCGGCAGCAGCACCGCCGACGCCCGCCCGCCCGCCGCCTCCAGCAGCGGCGCGTCGCCCACCAGCAGCGTCATCCGGTCCGCCAGGGCGTGCAGCCGGGCCGACCGGAGCTCCTGGAGCACCGTGGAGTGCGCCCTGGTCCGGGCCAGGGTCAGCTGCCGGTCCAGCAGCGCCCGCGCCTTCGGCGCCCCGGCGTGCCCGGCCAGCATGCCGGTGCCCTCCGGGTCGGTACCGCTCAGCGAGTCCAGCGCGCCCAGCAGCCGGGCCGACCGGCGGACGTACCCGGGCTCCAGCGCCAGCAGGTTGAGCAGCCAGCGCAGCTCGGTGCGCGACTCCTGCGCCCAGGACTGCTCGAAGACCGCGCCGAAGGTGTGCAGCAGCCCGCCGATCCGCCGGACCGCCCGCAGCAGGTCGCCGGTGGCGGCCGCCGGGACGACCGCGGCCGCGCCCGGTCTCGCGCCGACCTCGCCCACCGCCAGCGGCAGGGCGCGCAGGAACGCACCCGCCTGGACGGTGAGGTGGCTGGAGAGGATGTCCCCGGCGGTCGCGGTGGCGGCCGCCTGGGCCGTCATCGGCGCATCGGTCATGGCGTGGTAGATCCCCGTTCCCCCGGGGCCGTCCCCCGGGGCTGGTGGCCGACCGCTGGAGCAGCCGCCCACGGGGTTCGGGGCCTGACTGCTCCAGCGGCTCGCATCAGTAGTCGCGTCAGCGCGAGGTGGCGGCCCGGCGGCGCTGGCGCGAATCGATGAGCAGGTCCTGGACGTGCCGCAGCGGTCGACCTTCGGTGTCCTGCGAGTGGCGGGTCCACGCGCCGTCCGGTCCCAGGTGCCAGGACTGGGTCTCGTCCGACACCCCGAGGTCGATCAGCCCGGAGAGCTCGGCGCGGTGGGCCGGATCGGTGATCCGCAGCAGCGCCTCGATCCGGCGGTCCAGGTTGCGGTGCATCATGTCGGCGCTGCCGATCCAGACCTCCGGTTCGCCGTTGTTGCCGAACACGAAGATCCGCGAGTGCTCCAGGAAGCGGCCGAGGACGCTGCGCACCCGGATGTTCTCGCTCAGCCCCGGCACCCCCGGGCGGATCGCGCAGATCCCGCGCACCCAGACGTCCACCGGCACCCCGGCCTGCGAGGCCCGGTAGAGCGCGTCGATCACGGCCTCGTCGACGATCGAGTTGACCTTGAGCTTCACGTACGCCGGGCGGCCCGCCCTGTGGTGGGCGATCTCGTTGTGGATCCGCGAGATCAGCCCGTCGCGCAGACCGCGCGGGGCGGTCAGCAGGCGGCGGTAGGACTCGCGGCGGGAGTAGCCGGAGAGCCGGTTGAAGAGGTCCGAGAGGTCCGCGCCGACCTGCGGGTCCGTGGTCAGCAGCCCCAGGTCCTCGTACAGCCTGGCCGTCTTCGGGTGGTAGTTGCCGGTGCCCACGTGCGAGTAGCGGCGCAGGGTGTCGCCCTCCTGGCGGACCACCAGCGACAGCTTGCAGTGCGTCTTCAGCCCGACCAGGCCGTACACCACGTGGCAGCCGGCCTCCTCCAGCTTGCGGGCCCACTTGATGTTGGCCTGCTCGTCGAAGCGCGCCTTGATCTCGACCAGGACCAGCACCTGCTTGCCCGACTCGGCCGCGTCGATCAGCGCGTCCACGATCGGCGAGTCACCGGAGGTGCGGTACAGCGTCTGCTTGATCGCCAGCACGTCCGGATCGGCCGCGGCCTGCTCCAGGAAGGCCTGCACCGAGGTGGAGAAGCTGTCGTACGGGTGGTGCAGCAGGACGTCGCGCTCGCGCATCGCGGCGAAGATGTCCGGCTGGGACGCCGACTCGACGTCGGTCAGCCCGCGCGCCGTCCCGGCCACGAACTTCGGGTACTTCAGCTCGGGGCGGTCCAGCTCGGCGATCCCGAACAGGCCGGTCAGGTCCAGCGGACCGGGCAGCGGGAAGACCTCCGCCTCGGTGATGTTCAGCTCCCGCACCAGCAGGTCCAGGATGTAGGGGTCGATCGACTCCTCGACCTCCAGCCGGACCGGCGGGCCGAAGCGCCGCCGCATCAGCTCCTTCTCCAGGGCCTTGAGGATGTTCTCGGTGTCGTCCTCCTCGACCTCGAGGTCCTCGTTGCGGGTGACCCGGAAGGCGTGGTGCGCCAGCACCTCCATGCCCGGGAACAGCTCCTCCAGGTGCGCGCCCATCACGTCCTCCAGCGGGACGTAACGCTGCGGCGAGGCCTCCAGGAAGCGGGCCAGCGACTGCGGGACCTTCACCCGGGCGAAGTGCTTGTGGCCGGAGACCGGGTTGCGGACCACGACGGCCAGGTTGAGCGAGAGTCCCGATATGTACGGGAAGGGGTGTGCCGGGTCGACCGCCAGCGGGGTCAGCACGGGGAAGATCTTCTGCCGGAACAGGGTGTGCAGCCGGGCCTGCTCCTTCTCGGCCAGCTCCGGCCAGCGGACCACCTCGATGCCCTCGGTGGCGAGGTCCGGCAGCACCTCCTGCTGGAAGGCGGCGGCGTGCCGCGCCATCAGCTCGCGCGAACGGGTCCAGATCAGGTCCAGCACCTCGCGCGGCTGTAGGCCGGACGCGCTGCGCTGGGCGACGCCGGTGGCGATCCGGCGCTTCAGACCGGCCACCCGGACCATGAAGAACTCGTCCAGGTTGCTCGCGAAGATCGCCAGGAACTTGGCCCGCTCCAGCAGCGGGATGCCCGGGTCCTCGGCGAGCTCCAGGACGCGCTCGTTGAACGCGAGCCAGCTCCGCTCACGGTCGAGGAAGCGGCCCTGCGGCAGTGCTTCGAACTCCTGCTCGTCCGCGGTCGGCGGCTCCGGCGGTATCCCCAGCGCGCTGGACATCCGGGTCGGCGGGGACAGCGGGGCAGAGACGGGGCGGGGGATGCTCATGGGCTCCAGCTCCTCCAGCAGCAGGACGGCGTCCGGACGCGAATGGCTCTGCGGCCCGTCGTCCTCGCCCGGGGCCAACGCCCAACCACCGGGCGCGGTCCGTGCCGAACCGGCCGACGGGTGTCGGTCGCCTCTGCACGAGCGAGACACTACGGACTTCATCCTGTGATCTTCGCGGCAGCAATTGAATCCACGGTAAACACCGCATGGCCAGGAGGAAAGCTGAGTCGGTCGGAGCCGGGGCGGTGCCGTCCCGCCCCTTGCCCCGAACCGCCCGGTGTGGCTAGGCCCGTCGGCGCTGCGGTCGACCGTGGTCGATCTTTGGTCAGACCGCCCGGTCGGGGCGGTACTGGACGCGGTACATGAGGTCCACCTCGTGAATGGTGAATCCCAGTCGTTCATATACCCGCACAGCGGCCGGATTGTCGGCGTCGACGTAGAGAAGAACGGTCTCCAGGCCGCGCTCGCCGGCCGCGGAGCCGGTCAGATGACGCAGCCCGGCCGCCGTCAGTGCCCGGCCCAGGCCACTGCCCTGCTCCGCCGGGTCCACACCGATCACGTACACCTCGCCCAGCGCCGGCTCGGTGGCGTTCGCCGGGTGCACCTTGGTCCAGTGGAAGCCGACCAGCTTGCCGTCGCGGGTGGCGAGGAAGAAGCCGGCCGGGTCGAACCAGGGCTCGGCCAGCCGCTCGGCCAGGTCCTGCTCGGTCCAGGCGCCCTGCTCCGGGTGGTGGGCGAAGGCCAGCGCGTTCAGCCGCAGCCACTCGGCGTCGTCCTCGCCGGGCCGGAAGGTCCGGAGCTCGACACCCTCCGGGAGGGCCACGGCCTCGGTCTGCGGACCGGTGCGGCGCATCTGCCGCAGCTCGCGGACCAGCTCGGCGTCGTACCGCTCGGCCAGGTGCCGGGCCGCCGGGTGGCCGCCGTGCACCCAGAAGTCCACCGCGTCGCGGCCGGCCGCGTGGGCCTGCGCCAGCACCGCGTCCACCAGCGGGCGGGCCAGGCCGCGGCCGCGGGCGGCCGGGTCGACCACCAGCTCGGCGGCGGGGTTGGCGGCGGGGTTGGCGGCGGAGCCCTCGGGGACCTCGAGCTGGCCGTAGCCGAGGACGATGTCGTTGTCCTTGTCGTCCGCCTCGATGACGTGGGTGACACCCGGGCGGGGAGTCCCGGCGTTCCGCAGCCGGAGCCGGCCCTGCTCGGACACCGCGGCCCGGCCGTCCAGCGCCTGGGCCTCCGCCAGCACGCGCAGGGCGCCGTCGCGCTGCTCGGGGCGGAGCACGTCGTTCGCGATGACCGCTGTCTGATCGCCTGCCTGATCGCGTGTCTGATCGTCCATGCCCTGACGATACGTCACCGGAAATGCAAAGAACCCCCGATCCGAATGGATCAGGGGTTCTTTGTGAATGATTGTTCGGCGGCGTCCTACTCTCCCACAGGGTCCCCCCTGCAGTACCATCGGCGCTGTGAGGCTTAGCTTCCGGGTT
>NZ_JBEOSA010000114.1:0-13783 GCF_040302625.1 Kitasatospora sp. NPDC097643
CAAGTGACCGCCCCCACCCGCACCACCCGTACGACCGCGCGCCGCGCCGCCGGCGCGCTGCTCCTGCTCGCACTGGCCACCGGCTGGTCACCCCACGCCCCGGGTGCGCACGGCCGGGCGCTCGCAGGCGCGAACGTCCGAGCGCCCGGGGCACGTGGCCCCGGGCGCTCGGACGCTCGGACGGTCAGGCGGCCAGGCGGCCAGGCCATGACGCCGGACGGTCGGCTCAGAGGGTGGCCGCCGCCGCGGCGATGTCGGCCGCGTAGGTGCTCACCTTGGTGTACACGCCCGGGTAGCCGGCCCGGGCGCAGCCCTCGCCCCAGCTGACGATGCCCACCTGGAGCCAGCGGCCGGCCGCGTCCTTGCGGAACATCGGCCCGCCGGAGTCGCCCTGGCAGGTGTCGACGCCGCCCTGCTCGACGTAGCCGGCGCAGAGCGAGGCCCCGGTGTTGAGGCCCGGGTAGGCGCCCGCGCAGGTGGCGTCGTCGACGAACGGCACGGTGGCCTTGCGCAGGTAGCGCTGCTGCGCGCCGCCCTCGGTCGTGGCGCCCCAGCCGGCGATGGTGAAGGTGCCGTTGTCGTAGGCGGTGGAGTCGGTGATCGGCAGGGTGCTCACCAGGCTGCTGTTGACCGGCGAGGCCAGCTTGATCAGCGCCCAGTCGTTGCCGTTCTCGGCGCCGGTGAAGCCGGGCGCCTGGTAGACGTACGAGGACCGCACCTTGACGGCGCTGCCGCTGCGCAGGTCGACCGCGCCGAGCGTGGCCGTGATGCTGCTGTCGGCGCCGCTGCCGTCGACGCAGTGGGCGGCGGTGAGGACGATCTGCGGGGTGTAGAGCGCGCCGCCGCAGCCCATCGAGAGCCGGACCATGAACGGGAACTCGCCCTGGGCCGCCCGGCTGCCGCCGACCACGCTCGGCGACGGGGACGGCGACGGCGCGGGCGCGGCGCTCGCCACCGGCGCCAGCGCGCCGGCGCCGAGCAGCATCCCGGCCAACAGGACGGTGAATCTGCCGAATTGACGCTTCATCAGGTTCATCGGGCTCCTCCACGGAGGGTCGGGGAGCCTTGAGCATGGAGCGGGGAACACCCCAGCAGGAGGGGTCGGACCTTGCCGGTCCGCTTTGGCAGGAACACGGCAAGATAGCGTTCCGGGCGAGGCCTCCCGGAACAGGCCCTAAGGTGATCACCCATGCGAGATCTTGCGGCGGGGATGAAGTACCTGATCAGGGGCCAGGCCTGGGTGGGGCGGCACGGGCGCTGGTGGGGGTTCGGGATACTGCCCGCCCTGATCGCCCTGATCGGGTACGTGGTCGCGCTGGCCTTCCTCGGCGGCTGGTCGACGTCGCTCGCCGGCTGGGCCACCCCGTTCGCCGACCACTGGGGCTCGCCCTGGCAGGCCCTGCTGCGCGACACCCTCGCGGCCGTCATCTTCGGCGGCGGCCTGCTGCTGGCGCTGCTCACCTTCACCGCCGTGACACTGCTGGTCGGCCAGCCCTTCTACGAGGCGCTGTGCGCCAAGGTCGACGAGAGCGAGGGTGGCGCGCCGACCCCGCCGCAGTCGCCGCTCTGGTACGAACTGCTGGTCTCGCTGCGCGACAGCGTGTACGTGCTGGTACGGGTGGCGGGCTTCGGGATCGTCCTGTTCGCCTGCGGGTTCATCCCGGTGGTCGGGCAGACGGTCGTCCCGGCGCTCGGCTTCCTGGTGTCCGGCTTCTTCCTGACCGTCGAGCTGACGGCGGTGGCCCTCCAGCGGCGCGGGGTGCCGCAACCGGAGCGGATCCGGCTGCTGCGCGCCCGGCTCGGGCTGGCGCTCGGGTTCGGCACGCCGCTGGTGCTGGCCTTCCTCATCCCGCTGGTGACCGTCCTCGCCATGCCGGGCGCCGTCGCGGGCGCCACCCTGCTGGCGCGTGACCTCGTCCCGGCCGAGCCGACGGAGGAAGCAGCAGGAGGAGAGCGGGAGCCCGCTCCCGCGCACCACACCCCCACCCCCTCCTACGGCTCCCACGACCCCCACGACTCGTACGACGCCTACGGCTCCTACGCGTCCGAGCAGCGGCCCGTCCCCGGCAACCCCTACGCGACGCCCTGAACCGGTGACCGGCCCGTCACCCTGCGCCGAAGTCGGCCCGTCAAACATGTGAGGCCGCCCACAGGGGGTTTCGCATCCACGACTCCCGATAGTGGACACCCCCCGCCCGCAGGCCGTCCGGCCGTCCGGGCGGGGCGGTCACCCCGTCCGGCGACGTCGTGACCGCCCGCAAGAACGCAGGCCACGGCCGCTCCCACCCCCGCGTTCCGTCGGCGCGGTCCGGTCGGCGCCCACATATTCGCAAATCGGACAAAACGCCACGAAACCCCTCGCGTGCCCCGCCGCGAGCACCGCGCACCCACTATCCACCGTCGTAGCCGACGCCTTTGCCACCCGTCCCCGGCCCTGCCAAGAATGGCCCGTCGCCAGGCAGCGCGGCCGGCCCGTCCGCCGCGCAGCCCGCCCGCCCCGCCAGTTCCGCCGGGGCGCCACGGCCGTCCCGGACGGCCGCGCGGGCCCCGCTCACCCGGGCGCCCGTGCGATGCCCGCGCCCAGTGCCACCGGCACGGCCCCCGACGGAAAAGGATCGTCCGCTTCATGCAGCTCAGCCATGCCCGCCGCAACAGTCTGATCACCGGCATCGCCACCCTCGTGGTCGCGAGCGCCGCCACGGCCGCCCTCGCCGTCCCGCAGGCCGGGAACACCGCCGAGGCCGCCGCCCCCGTGGCCGCCGTCTCGGTCGACGGCAAGCCGGTCACCGACCAGGCCCAGGCTGACACCGCTGCCGCTGCCGCCCAGGCGCAGCCCCAGGCGCAGGCGCCCCAGGCCCAGCCCGACCAGGCCCAGGCGGACGCCGCCGCGGCCGCCCAGGCGCAGGCGCAGGCCCAGGCCGCCGCCCAGGCGCAGGCCGAGGCCGAGGCGAAGGCCCAGGCGGACGCCAAGGCCAAGGCCGACGCCCAGGCCGCCGCCTCCCGCTCGCAGCAGCGCCAGAACCTCAACAGCCCGACGGTCTTCTCCGGCACCCCGCAGCAGATCGCCGCGCAGATCGTCCCGGCCGGCCAGCTGCAGTGCTTCAGCAACATCGTGTTCCACGAGAGCAGCTGGAACCCGCTCGCCGTCAACGCCTCCTCGGGCGCGTACGGTCTGGTCCAGGCGCTGCCCGGTTCCAAGATGGCCTCCGCCGGCGCCGACTGGCGCACCAACCCGGCCACCCAGATCAAGTGGGGCCTGAACTACATGAACAGCCGCTACGGCAGCCCCTGCGCCGCCTGGTCGTTCTGGCAGGCGCACCACTGGTACTAGGAAACCCGAGCCGATGCGGCGGGCACGACCGACCGGTCGCGCCCGCCGCGTTGGTATACAACCGGTTTCTGTCGTGGACGCGTCCGGCACGCCAGGTGAAGATCTGGCGCACGGTCGCACGATTTGCGGGGATTGACCGCAATTACGCACCGTCAGCGCTTTGCCACTTTTTGCGCGCGCTCCTACGCTCCGGCGTCATGCCCTCACCCTTGATCAGCGTCGTGCTCCCCGCCTACGACCAGCACAAACAGCTCGCCGAATGCCTGGACTCGCTGCTCGCCCAGTCCTTCCGGGACATCGAGGTGATCGTGGTCGCCGACCGCTCCCCCGAGGCCGCGGCCGAGCTCGCGGACGCGTACGCGGCGCGCCACCCGCAGGTGTCGGTGCTGCGCCTGGACGCGGCGGTCGGGGTCGGGGTGAGCCGCAACGCGGGCGCGACGCGGGCGGCCGGCGAGTACCTGCTCTTCCTGGACGCGGACCACCTGCTGCCCCGGGACGCCCTCCAGACCCTCGCCGACCGGCTCCGCCAGGCCGGCCCGGTGGACCTGCTGCTCTTCGGGCACTCCCGCCGGCACAACGGCCGCGACTGGCCCGGCGGGGCCGAGGCGCTGCTCGCCGAGGCCGGCCCCGAGGTGTTCGCCCCCTTCGACCGCCCCGCGCTGTTCGGCGCGCCGCCGCTGGTCTGGGACCGCCTGATCCGCCGGGAGCACTTCGAGGAGCTGAAGCTGGCGTTCCCGGACGGCCGGTACGAGGAGGTCCCGGTCGTGCTCGCGGCGATGCTCGGCGCCCGCAAGGTGGCCGTACTGGCCCGCGAGTGCGTGCAGCTGCGCCGCCGGGAGACCGTGCACCCGGCCGGCGCGCCCGGAAGCAGCGTCTTCGACCTGTTCGAGCAGTACGAGCGCAGCTTCGCGCTGCTGGAGGACCAGCCGCACCTGTACGCGGTGCGGGACGCGCTGTTCGTCCGGATGATCCGGCACTACCTGTTCGTCTTCGACCTCGCCGGCTGCGTCAGCCGCGCCGAGCGGCCGCAGTTCTTCCACCGGGCCGCCGAGCACCACCGCCGCTTCCAGCCGCCGGGCCACCGCCGGCCGGGCGGACGCGAGGGGATCAAGTTCTCGCTGCTGGCCGGCGGTGCGTACCCGGCGTTCGAGGTGGCCAAGCTCTCGCACATCGCCCGCGGCACCCTCACCGGGGCGTCCAAGCGCGCCTGATCCCCCCCAGCCCATCAGCCGTCAGCCCGGCTCAGGCGTGCGCGGTGCCGCCCTCGGCCGCCATCGCCGCGGCGATCCGGTGGCCGTTGGCGGCCCACACCTCGGCGGGCAGCGGCGGCAGCACGTCCATCCAGAGCGGCAGCATCGAGCCGCGCAGCTGCATCAGCCCCTCCGGGCGGGCGATCAGCCAGAAGTGCAGGTGCGCGGCGCCGTCGCCCCACCGGTTCACGTGGACGCGGCCGATCCCGCCGAGCGACACCAGCGCCCGCTCCACCCGCTGGAGCATCGGGCCGAGCTGCGCGGCCAGCTCCCCCGGCAGGTCCAGCAGGTCGTGGTGGGCACGCGGCTGGAGCAGGACGACGGCCGGCAGGCCGGAGACGGTGCCGGCGGCGCTCAGCCGCCAGTTCGCGTCCGTCCACAGGAAGTCGGCGTCGGGGCGCGCGCACTGCTTGCAGCTCTCCGGCCCGTCCTCGCCCTGCCGCGGCGGCTCCGGCAGCTCGGGCGCCCGGAGCACCCGGACCTGCATCTCGCCCTCGTACGGGAAGATGTCCCAGGACGGGGCGCCGTCCACCGGGAAGGGCGGTCGCTCGCCGATCGGCAGCCGGGCCAGGTAGTCGTCCGGTCCGGCGTTCCCGCCGGCCGGGGAATCGGTGATCATGACAGCCGAGCCTGCCAGATGACACCCCGTCGGCGGTACCCCCGGGGTGGCCCGTACCGCTCGCGGCGCCCGGCTGCCATGATCGGCCGGAGCCGTCGTCGCCACCGCCCGGGAGGTCCCTGGTGAGCCGTCCGTCCGCCGTCCCCGGGGCCGAGTTGGCCCGCGAGCTGGCCGCCGTGCTGCGCGGCGAGGTCCGCTTCGGCGCCGCCGAGCGCACCGTCTACAGCCACGACGCCTCCAACTACCGCCACCTGCCGCTCGGCGTGGTCAAGCCCGCCGACCTGGACGACGTGCGCACCGCGCTCGCGCTCTGCCGCCGGTACGGCGTGCCGGTGGTGGCGCGCGGCGCCGGGACCAGCATCGGCGGGCAGGCGATCGGCCCCGGCGCGGTCGTGCTGGACTTCCGCCGCCACCTCGGCGCGGTGCTCGACGTCGATCCGCAGGCCCGCACCGCCCGGGTCGAGCCGGGCGTCGTCCTGGACGACCTCCAGCGCGCCGCCCGGCCGCACGGGCTGCGCTTCGGGCCCGACCCGTCCACGCACAGCCGCTGCACGCTCGGCGGCATGATCGGCAACGACTCCTGCGGCTCGCACTCGCTCGCCTGGGGCCGCACCGCCGACAACGTCGAGCAGTTGGAGCTGCTGCTCGCCGACGGCACCGAGCTGAGCGTCGGCGGCCCGCTCACCCCGGACGGCCGCGCCGCGCTGCGCGCCCTGCCCGGGCGGGTCGGCGAACTCCACCGTCGGCTCCAGGAGTTCACCGACCGCAACCTCGCCACCATCCGCCAGGGCCTGCCCGTGCTGCCCCGCCGCACCTCCGGCTACCCGCTGGACGCGCTGCTGCCCGAGCACGGCCACCACCTGGCCCGCGCGCTCACCGGCACCGAGGGCACCTGCGCGCTGCTGCTCGGCGCCACCGTCCGGCTGGTCGAGGAGCCGGCCGCCCGCGCCCTGGTGATCGCCGGCTACCCCGACGAGGGCGCCGCCGCCGACGCCGTCCCCGCGCTGCTCCCGTACCGCCCGCTCACCTGCGAGGGCATGGCCGCCGATCTGATCGCCGCGCTGCTCGCCGCCGCACCCCGGCCCCGCGCGCTGGACCGGCTGCCCGGGGGTGCCTGCTGGCTGTTCCTGGAGACCGGCGGAGCGAGCCCGCGGGAGGCCTACCAGGCCGCCCGCCGACTGGCCGACGCGGTGCGGCGCGAACGCTCGGCAACCGTCGCCCTGGTCACCGACCCGGCCGAGCAGCGCCAGCTCTGGGCCGTCCGCGAGGCCGGCGCGGGCATCGTCACCCGGCTGCCCGGCGGCGCCGAGGCCTGGCCCGGCTGGGAGGACTCCGCCGTCCCGCCCGAACGCCTCGGCGACTACCTGCGGGACCTGCGCGCCCTGCTGCGCCGGCACAGCCTGCACGGCGTTCCGTACGGACACTTCGGCGACGGCTGCGTGCACCTGCGGATCGACTTCCCGCTCGACGAGCCCCAAGGGGTGCTGGTCTTCCGGGAGTTCCTGGAGCAGGCGGCCGATCTGGTGGTCTCGTACGGCGGTTCGCTCTCCGGCGAGCACGGCGACGGCCAGGCCCGGTCCGAACTGCTGCCCCGCATGTACCCGCCCGAAGTCATCGCCCTGTTCGGCGAGTTCAAGCGGATCTGGGACCCGGACAACCTGCTCAACCCGGGCGCCCTGGTCGACCCGCGCCCGCTCGACGCCGACCTGCGCTTCGTCACCGCCCCGCGCCGCCCGCTGCCGCTCGCCCTCCCGTACGACCAGGACGGCGGCAGCCTCGCCAAGGCCGTGCACCGCTGCGTCGGCGTCGCCAAGTGCGTCGACCCGAACACCGGGGTGATGTGCCCCAGTTACATGGCCACCGGCGAGGAACGGCACTCCACCCGCGGCCGGGCCCGACTGCTCGCCGAGCTGCTGCGCGGGGTGCAGGCACCTCCCGGCCACCAGACCGAGGCAGCGATCGCGGACGGCTGGCGCTCGGCCGAGGTCCGGGAGGCGCTGGACCTCTGCCTGGGATGCAAGGGCTGCGCGAGCGACTGCCCGGTCCACGTCGACATGGCGACCTACCGGGCGGAGTTCCTGTACCAGCACTACCGGCACCGGCCGCGCCCGGCGGCGCACTACACGATGGGCGCGCTGCCGCGCTGGCTGCGGGCCGCCGCCCACGCCCCCGGCGCCGCCAACACCCTCGCCCGCTCCCCCGCCGCCGGGCTGCTCAAGCGGCTCGCCGGCATCGACCCGCGCCGGGTGCTGCCCGTCCTCCCGCCGGAGACCTTCACCCGCTGGTACCGGCGCCACCGCGCCGCCCACCCCGCCCCGGCCGGCGCGCAGCCCGTCCTGCTCTGGCCCGACACCTTCTCCGACCACCTCCAGCCGAACGTGCTGCGCTCCGCCGTCCAGGTCCTGGAACACCTCGGCTTCGACGTCCGGCTGCCGTCCGGACCGGTCTGCTGCGGCCTCACCCGGTACTCCACCGGCCAGCTCGACACCGCCCGCCGGGTGCTGCGGCGCAGCCTGCACACCCTCACCGCCGACGGGCTCCCGCCCGCGACCCCGGTGGTCGGCCTCGACCCGAGCTGCACCGCCACCCTGCGCGAGGACGCCCCGCGCCTGCTCGGCGCCGACGCCCGCCCGCTCGCCGAACGCACCCGCACCTTCGCCGAGTTCCTCGACGAGTACGCGCCCGACGCCGCGCTCCCGCAGGTCCCGCTGGACGCCGTCACCCAGACCCACTGCCACCAGCACGCCGTGCTCGGCACCGCCGCGGACCGCCGGGTCGAGGCCCGGATCGGCCTGCGCAACCGGGTGCTGGACTCCGGCTGCTGTGGCCTGGCCGGCGACTTCGGCTTCCGGCGCGGCCACTTCGAGGTCTCCGAGGCGATCGCCGAACGCGTCCTGCTGCCCGAGCTCCGGGCCGCCGGCCCCGACACCGTGGTGCTCGCCGACGGCTTCAGCTGCCGCACCCAGATCGCCCAACTCGCCCAGGGCCGACCGGCCTTGCACCTGGCCGAGTTGATCGCCCGGGCGCTGCCCGCCGAACCTTCCTGACAACGCGCCACCGTGCTTGCCACAATGGCGCCATGACCACCCTCACCACCGCCGAGGCGGACAAGATCCTGGCCGACAACTTCGCCCCCTGGGTGCAGGCCCTCGGCCTGACCGTCGCCGAGACCGGGGAGCGGCACGCCGTGCTGCGCCTACCCTGGTCCGGTCAACTCGCCCGGGAGGGCGGCGGATTGTCCGGCCAGGCGCTGATGGCCGCGGCCGACACGGCGAGCGTGATCGCGGTGTCGGCGGCGCGCGGCGGCTTCGGCCCGATGACCACCGTCCAGCAGTCCACCACCTTCCAGCGCGCCGTCACCGGTCAGGACGTCCTGGTGCACGCCCGGATCACCAAGCTCGGCCGGCGGATCGCCTTCCTGGACATCGCCCTCACCGCCGAGGGCAGCGACGAACCCGCCGCCCACGCCACCACCGTGTACGCGCTGGGGTGACGGGCGGCGGGCCTCCCGCGGCAGCCGTCCTCAGGCCTCGATCGCCTCCTTCTTCGGCGGCTCCGTCGCGCAGACCGCCGACACGAACTCGGCCACCCTGGACTGCGGCAGCCCGCGCGCGATGTCCGCCTCGCTGATCATGCCGACCAGCTTGTGCTCCGGGTGGTTGATCACCGGCAGCCGACGCACCTGGTACTGCTCCATGACCCGCAGCACCTGCTCGGCGTCCTCGTCCGCCTCCACCGTCATCGGCCGGCCCAGGGCCAGCTCGCCCGCCGTCACCCCGGCCGGGTCCCGGCCCTCGGCGACACAGCGCAGCACGATGTCGCGGTCGGTCACGATGCCCAGCAGCTTGTCGTTCTCGCCGCAGATGGGCAGCGCGCCCACGTCCCGTTCCCGCATGATCCGGGCGGCGGCCGCGAGGGTCTCGTGCTCGCGGATGCACTCCGCGCCCGGGTGCATGATGTCACTGGCCTTGACCATGGTCCGCCTCCTGACGTGCCTTGCCACCCCCGATGTCCATCGTGGTCCGGGCCCGCGGCGGCCGCCACCGGGCACCGGTCAGGCCGCCCGGCCCGGCTGCTCCCGGCCGTCCGGCTGGTCCACCGGATCCAGCGGCGAGCGCTCCAACAGCTCCTCCAGCGGCGGGACTTCGTGCTTCGCAGGCTCCCGGTCGGGCTCGGCCTCCGCCGGCTCGCCGCCCTCGATGCCGGCCTCCGCACCGGCCTGCTCGGCGACCTTCGCCCCGGCCGCGGCCGCGGCGGCCGCCAGCACCGTCCGCTGCTGGACCTCGGTCGCGCTCTCCAGGAAGCGCAGCAGTTCCACCGGGAACGGCAGCACCAGCGTCGAGTTCTTCTCCGCCGCCACCTCCACCACGGTCTGCAACAGCCGCAGTTGGAGCGCCGTGGGGGTCGCGCTCATCACCGCCGCCGCCTCCGACAACCGGGCCGAGGCCTGGTACTCGCCGTCCGCCGTGATGATCCGCGCGCGCCGCTCCCGCTCGGCCTCCGCCTGCCGGGCGATCGAGCGCTTCATCGACTCCGGCAGCGCGACGTCCTTGATCTCCACCCGGTCGATCTGGACGCCCCAGCCCAGCGCCGGACTGTCGATCATCAACTCCAGCCCCTGGTTGATCGGTTCGCGGTTCGCCAGCAGATCGTCCAGCTCGCTCTTGCCGATGATCGACCGCAGCGAGGTCTGCGCGACCTGCGAGATCGCGAAGTTGTAGTCCTGCACGTTGACGGTCGCCTTCACCGGGTCCTCCACCCGGAAGTACACCACCGCGTCCACCCGCACGGTCACGTTGTCCCGGGTGATGCCCTCCTGCGCCGGGATCGGCATCGTCACGATCTGCACGTTCACCTTGCGCAGCCGGTCCGCGATCGGCATCAGCGCCACCAGCCCCGGCTCGCGCACCTGGTCACGCACCCGGCCGAACCGGAACACCACGCCCTTCTGGAACTGCTGGACCACCCGCACGCTCAGCGCCGCCCAGACCGCCCCCAACGCCGCCATCCCCCCGATGACCCCCAGCACCGCATCGACGATCATCGCGGCCTCCTCGCGCGCGCCGGCGAGCTCCGGCCGTCACCGACCCGGCCGAACCCGGGGGCCGCCGGACGCCTCACTCCACGCTACGCCTGCCCGCCTGCGGCCGTCGCACACCTCGGGCACGCCCGGTAGCCGTCAGGCACACCCGGTAGCCCTCGGCCCGGTAGCCCTCGGGCACACCCGTGGCACGCCCTAGGATCGGGCGCATGCCGTCCCCCGCCGAGGACCCGGGCCACCCCCGCCACCCCGCCGAGGCCGCCGCCCGCGCCGCCGACCTCACCGCACTGGACCGCGTGGTCACCGGCTGCCGGGCCTGCCCCCGGCTGGTCGAGTGGCGCGAGGAGACCGCCCGCACCAAGCGCCGTGCCTACCAGGACTGGGACTACTGGGCCCGGCCCATCCCCGGCTTCGGCCCGCCCGACGCCCCGCTCGTCCTGGTCGGCCTCGCCCCCGCCGCCCACGGCGCCAACCGCACCGGCCGGATCTTCACCGGCGACCCCTCCGGCGACCTGCTGTACGCCGCGCTGTACGAGCTCGGGCTCGCCAACCGCCCCGAATCCGTCCGCCACGGCGACGGCCTGCGACTGCACGGCGTCCGGATCACCGACCCGGTCCGCTGCGCCCCGCCCGACAACAAGCCCACCACCGCCGAACGCGACACCTGCCGCCCCTGGATCACCCGCGAACTACGGCTGCTGCGGCCCACCGTCCGCACCGTCGTCGCCCTCGGCGGCTTCGCCTGGCAGGCCCTGCTCCCCGCCCTCGCCGACGCCGGCTGGCTCGTCCCCCGCCCCCGCCCCGCCTTCGGCCACGCCGCCCACGTCACCCTCCCCGCCACCGACGGCGGCCCCCCGCTCCACCTCTACGGCTGCTACCACGTGAGCCCCCGCAACACCAACACCGGCCGCCTCACCACCCCCATGCTCCACACCCTCCTCCGCACCGCCGCCCACACCGCCGGTCTCACCCCCACCCCAGCCTGACCACCCCGGCCTGACCACCCCGGCCCGGCCCCCAGACGGAGCGGTCGGGTGGCGGCGGCCGTTGCTGGGCCCGGCCGCGGTGCCGGCTAGCGGAAGCGGGCGAGCTTCCGCTTCGACGCGCGCTTCCAGGTGGCGGGGAGGTGGGCGCGGGCGGTGGTGGCGGCGGTGAGTTGCCAGGCGTAGAGGACGCCGCAGGCGAAGGGTTCGCCGCTGGGGGTGGCCTGGGTGGTGAGGGCCGCGGCGGCGACCACGGCGTCCTGGTGTTCGCCCAGCACGTCCTGGACGGCCTTCATCCGTTCGGCGTAGCGCTCGGCGGCGGCGCCGACCGCGGGGGCGGCGGTCTCGCCGGCGTAGCGGGCGCGTTTGGCGGCCTTGCGGGCCTCGTGCAGGGCGCGGTCGCGTTCCTCGGCCGGGGCGGACTCGGCCGCGACGGCGGCCTCGACCCGCGCCCCGGTGCGGCGCTGTTCGCGGGCGGCGATCCGGGCGAGTTCGGGGACGGCGGGCCGTTCGGCGCGGCCCCGCAGCGGCGGGTCGGCGAGCAGGGCGGTGAGGCCGTCGGCGAGGGCGCGGCGGCGGGGGCTGTCGAGGGCGGCGACCACCTCGGGCCAGACCCGCCGGTACTCGGCCTCGCCCCACCGTTGCAGTGCCCGCGCGACCCGCTCCGGCCCGCACACGGCGGGCAGCTCACGGGCCTGCCCGGTGAACCGTTCGGTGAGCACCTCGCGGTCGCGGGCGCGGCCGAGGGCGGCGCCGAGCCAGCGGAGTTCGGCGACGAGTTCGTCGGTGGCCCCGGTGGCGAAGAGCCGCCGGAAGGTCCGCAGGGCGCTGCGCAGCCGCCGGCAGGCGACCCGCATCCGGTGGACGGCGTCGGGTTCGTCGGCCCGGACAGCGTCGTCGAGGCCGGCTAGCACGTCCGCCTGCGCCTCGATGCGGGCCAGCACGACCTGCCCCACCGTGGTGGTCTCGGGCCGGGCCATGTGCGTCCACCCCCTCGTCGGGGTCGCCGGAATCGCCTTCCAGGCTACTCGCCGCCGCTTCGGCGCGGCATTGACGCGACGTCAATCGGGTGGCCGATCGGGCCACCTCCGCCCTTCGGCGGAGCCCTCGCACCCGCTCGATGCCGATGCGCCCTCGTGCCGGGTATAAGCGTCGTGGCATACTCCGGGGCGTGACGACCTCCACCCACGCGACCAGGGCCCTGCGGGCCGCGGTGTTCACCGCGCTCGCCGTGCCGCTGTCCGCGCTGGGCCAGGTGGTCATCACGGGTCGCCCGCTGCCGTTCAACCTGGTGGCCGCGGCGACCGCGGTCGTCTTCCTGGTCGCGGCCGCGCTGTCGGGCGGGGAGCGACGGCTGCTGCACATCTCGGCCGTGATGGTGCCGGTCGAGCTGCTGCTCAACACGACGTTCAACCTGGGCCAGGCCGGCTGTGGGCCGATCCTGTCCGAGCACGTGCCGGCGCGCGGCGTGAACCTGCTGGTGTGCGGTGGCGGTTCGGTGGACGGTTCGCTGCTGTCCGGGCCGTTGGGTCATTCCGGCCCGTTGGCGCCGGCCGCGACCCAGCTGCTGGTGCTGCTGGTGCACCTGGTGATCGCCCTGGCGGCCGCGACCTGGCTGCGGCTGGGCGACGCCGCCCTGTCGGGCCTGGCCCGCGCGCTGCGTGCGCTGCGCCAGTCGCTGGCCCGCCCGCTGCGGGCGCTGGTCCTGCTGCTGCTCCCGGCTCCGGCGCGTCCGGTGCTGCGGATGCCGCTGCCGGTGTCGGACCGCGCGCGGCCGCGCCGCGAGGACGTGGTGCTGAGCCCGGCGCCCCGGCGTGGTCCGCCGGTTCTCGCGCCTGCCTGCTGAGGACGTTCCTCCCGAGGACGTTCCCGAGGACGTTCACAGGCAGTGCGCACGACTCCCGCGTTCACCGACCCCGCCGCACCCCGTGCGGCCTCCCGCGCGCACCCGCGCGCCGCGTACCGGAGTTGACTTCCCATGGCTCAGACCCCCAGCACCAAGCAGTCCAAGCAGGCCCAGCGCATCAGTGCCCGTGAGCGGATCCAGGAGGCGCAGCGCCTCGAAGAGCTGGCCGCCAAGCGCCGTCAGCGGATCGTCGTGGCGGTGTCCGCCGTCGTCGTGCTCGCCCTCGCGGGCGGGACGGCGCTGGCGATCAACGCGGCGGACAAGAACGGCACCGACGGCCGGGGCGACGCGGTGTCCGCCGGTGCGGCGCCGACGCAGCTGGTCGTCCCGGCGAACGCGACCGGCCCGGACGGCACGGTGATCACCTACGGCAAGGCCGACGCCCCGCACACCATGGCGGTGTACGAGGACTTCCGCTGCCCGGTCTGCAAGCAGTTCGAGTCGGTCAACGGCCAGACCGTGAAGAAGCTGACCGAGGACGGCTCGATCAAGGTGGAGTTCCACCTGGCCGCCTTCCTGGACAAGAACCTCGGCGGCAAGGGTTCGCGCACCGCGCTCGCCGCCGCCGGGGCCGCCCTGAACGAGGGCGTCGACAAGTTCAAGCAGTTCCACGACGTGCTGTACGCCAACCAGCCCGACGAGCGCGAGGACGG
>NZ_JBEOSA010000115.1:0-13699 GCF_040302625.1 Kitasatospora sp. NPDC097643
GGCTCCACACCTACAATCACCACCGCGGACACACCGCACTCGCAGGCAAACCACCCGCCAGCCGCATCCCCAACCTCACGGGACAGAACACCTAGGGCCTGTCCGGCCCTAGAGCTGACGGGGCGGCCGCTTCCGCAGCGGCCGCCCCGTCACAGGCAAGGAAACACCTAGGGCTTGCGGGCCAGCCCCGCGTACGCGGCCACCTCGTGGTCGCCGAGCTGTGGGCCCTCGCCCAGCTCGGGGTGCCAGCGGTTGATCAGCACCACTCCCGGGTCGTCCAGCTCCAGGCCGGCGAAGAACCGCTCGACGCCCTCGCGGGTGCGCAGGTGGTTCTCGATCCCCGCCTCCGAGTAGCGCTTGGAGCCGATCGCGACCCGGTCGGGGATCGAGTCGGTGGTGCCGGCGGTGAGGGCGAGGAAGCTGCCGGAGGGCAGTGCGTCCAGCAGTTTGCGCACTGGCGGGTGCGCCGCCTCGTCGGACAGGAAGTGCACCAGGTTGATCAGGGTGAGCGCGATCGGCTGGGTGAAGTCCAGGGTGGCGGCCACCGCCGGGTCGGCGAGGAACTTCTCCGGCTCGCGGATGTCGCCCTCGACGTAGGCGGTGCGGCCCTCGGGGGCGCTGGTGAGCAGCGCGCGCGAGTGGGCCAGCACGATCGGGTCGTTGTCGACGTAGACCACCCGGCAGGCCGGGTCGACGGCCTGGACGACCTCGTGCAGGTTGGGCGCGATGGGGATACCGGTGCCGACGTCCAGGAACTGGCGGATCCCGTGCACCTCGGCCAGCCGGCGGGTCATCCGGTGCATGACCGTGCGGGCGGCGTTGGTGGCCGCGCGCGAGCCGGGCCACTCGGTGAGGATCCGGTCGCCGACCGCGCGGTCCACCGGGAAGTTGGTCTTCCCGCCGAGCAGGTAGTCGTAGACCCGCGCCGGGTGGGCCTGGTCGGTGCGCAGGTCGACCGAGGGCATCTCCTCGTACCGGACCTCGCTCAGCCAGTCCTCGGCGTCGGTGTTCTCCGCGTGCTCCAGGTTCTCCACGCCCTGCCCTCCCCGTACGGCGTCGTCGGCACACTCAACCACAGGAGGTGATCGAGCGTCAGCCGGATCCGGACTGTACCCGAACCCCGTGCGCGGTGGGCGAGCGGGGCGGGAATACCCGAGGTGACCGGTGTGACTATCTGGTGATATTTGTGTGCGGTGCACCTCCAGCCCTCCCGTCTCCCCCGGCGTGCCGTCCCCGCCGCCCTCCTCGCCGCCGCCCTGCTCACCGGCTGTTCCGGCGGCGGTGGCGCGACCACCGCCGCCCCCGCCACGACCACCACCGGCGCGGCCCCCAGCCCGACCGCCACGCCCACCCCGACACCCACGGTGACGCCCACCCCGACGCCGACCGCCAAGCCGACCGGCGCCGACAACCCGGCGCTCAAGGCCTTCTACGGCCAGCAGCTCGCCTGGACCCCGTGCCCGGACGACCCGGAGACCGAGAAGGTCGACGAGTCCGTGGTGCAGTGCGCCACCCTCAAGGTCCCGCTGGACTACGCCGCCCCGGCCACCGACACCCTCGACGTGGCCGTGGTCCGCTACCCCGCCGCGCACGCCGACCAGCGGATCGGCTCGCTGCTGCTCAACCCCGGCGGCCCGGGCGGCTCCGGCGTCGGCATGGTCAAGTACAACCCCACCCGGTGGGACGGCACCCTGCACGACCGCTTCGACCTGGTCGGCTTCGACCCGCGCGGCACCGCGGGCACCAGCCCGGTCAACTGCCTGCCGGACCAGGCCCGGGACGGCTGGGTCACCACCGACGAGCCCGGCGCCGACCACGGCAAGCAGCTCGCCGACGCCTGCCAGGCCAAGTACGCCAAGCTGCTGCCGCACCTGAGCACCCGCGACACCGCCCGCGACATGGACGTGCTGCGCGCCGCCGTCGGCGACCAGAAGCTCAACTACCTCGGCATGTCCTATGGCACCTACCTCGGCTCGCTCTACGCCGAGGAGTTCCCGGACAGGGTCGGCCGGCTCGTCCTGGACGGCGCCACCTCCCCGTCCTTCTCGCTGGTGCAGCACAACATCGAGCAGCAGGCCGGGTTCGAGCGCGCCCTCAAGGCCTTCGCCGCCGACTGCGTCGGCAAGAACCCGTGCCCGCTCGGCAGCGACCCGGACCACGCCGCCGAGAAGCTCGCCGGCTTCCTCGACGGCCTCAAGGACAAGCCGCTCACCACCGCCAAGGGCCGCACCGTCACCGCCAACGCCGCCTGGACCGGCGTGCTCAGCCGGCTCTACGGCGGTGAGAAGGCCTGGACCGACCTGCGCAACGTGCTCGCCTGGGCCATGCTCCGCGGCAAGGGCGACTACCTGCTCGACCTCGCCGACGGCTACAACGGCCGTGACGACAAGGGCCACTACGGCGCCTCCGCCGACGCCTACACCGCCATCCACTGCGCCGACGGCGCCACCGACGCCCCGGCCGGCGAGCAGCTCCAGGCCGCGTACACCGACCTCGCCGCCAAGGCGCCGCTGGTCAGCAAGCACGACCCGACGCTCGCCCTGTTCGACCCGGACTGCCGGATCTGGCCGTTCCGGGCCACCGAGAAGCCGCACGTCATCAAGTCCACCGCAACCGCCCCGATCCTGGTCGTCGGTACCACCGGCGACCCGGCCACCCCGTACGCGTGGGCCGAGAAGCTCACCGCCGAGCTCGGCAACGCCGTGCTGCTCACCCGCGACGGCGAGGGCCACACCGCCTACGGGGCGAGCTCCTGCATCCGCGGCGACGTCGACGCCTTCCTGGTCGGCGGCACCGTTCCGGCCGCCGGGACGCACTGCCCGACGGACTGACGAACGGACCTGTTCACCGGAAGTACTTCCGGCGCTTTGTACATGATGAAATTGTGTTACTAATACGTAGGGATTGCCTCTCCGGGGGGAGAGAATCACTCTGCGCTGATCAACGGGGGTTGGACATCACTCAGTGATTCGGTTCGAGGGGGGACTGTCTGCCATGAGCCAGCCGATCCGTTTCTTCCTGCTCGGCCCCGTCTCCGCCGTCCGCGGCGAGGAGGCCCTGCCCGTCGGATCACCGTTGCAGCAGGCGATGATGGCCGCCCTGCTGCTGCGGGACGGGCGGGCCGCCGGGGCCGGGGAGCTCATCGAGGCGGTCTGGGGCGCCGCCGCACCGGTCAGCGCCTCGGCGATGCTGCGCACCTACGCCTGGCGGTGGCGCAAGGCGCTGGAGCCGGACCGCAGCGCGCCGGCGATCCTCACCTCGGTCGGGGACGGCTACCGCACGGTGCTGCCCGCCGAGAGCGTGGACGCCGTCCGGGCGGAGAGCCTGGCCGCCGCCGCGCTCGGCGCCACCCGCACCGGCGACGACCGAGACGGGGCCCGGCGGCTGCTCGACGAGGCGCTCGACCTCTGGTACGGCGAGCCGCTGGCCGGCGTGCCCGGACCCTTCGCCGAGCAGCACCGGGCCCGGCTCGCCGACCTGCGGGTCAGCCTGCTGGAGGAGAAGTGCGGCCTGGACCTGGAGTTGGGCGACCAGAGCCGCGCCGTCCCGGTGCTGCGCGAGCTCACCATCGAGCACCCGCTGCGCGAACGCCCCTACGTGCTGCTGATGCGCGGGCTGTACCAGAGCGGGCGGCAGGCCGACGCGCTCTCGGTGTTCGAGCGGGTACGGCGGCTGCTCGCCGCCGAACTCGGCATCGACCCCGGCCCCGAACTGCGCGACATGCACCAGCGGATCCTGCGCAACGACCCGGCGCTGCTCGGCACCGCCGCGCCGCACACCGCGCCCGCCGCCGCCCCGGCACCCGCCCCGCCGGCCCTGGTCCCGGCCCAGCTGCCCGCCGACATCGCCGACTTCACCGGGCGGGCGGCGGAACTGGCCGCGCTGCACGGGGCGCTCGGCCGGGCCGTCGAGGACACCGAGGACGACGCGGTGCTGCCGCTCGCGGCGATCTCCGGCATGGGCGGCGTCGGCAAGACCACCCTCGCCCTGCGGGTCGCGCACCGGCTGCGGGCCGGTTTCCCGGACGGCCAGCTGTACGCGGACCTGCGCGGCGACCAGCCCAAGCCGGCCGGGCCCAGCGTGCTGCTGGCCAGCTTCCTCACCGCGCTCGGGGTCGCCCCCAACGCCGTACCGGAGACCCTGGAGGACCGCTCCCGGCTGTTCCGCTCGCTGCTGGCCGGCCGGCGGGTGCTGATCCTGCTGGACAACGCCCGGGACGCCGCACAGGTCCGCCCGCTGCTGCCCGGCTCGGCGCGCTGCGCCGTCCTGGTCACCAGCCGGGCCCGGCTGTTCGGCCTGCCCGTCGCCGCCCAGGTCGACCTCGACGTGTTCACCCCGGACGAGGCCACCGGCATGCTCGCCCAGGCCGCCGGGCCCGGCCGGGTCAACGCCGACCCGGCCGCCGCCGGGGAACTGATCCGCTACTGCGGCCGGCTCCCGCTGGCGATCCGGATCGTCGCCTCCCGGCTGGCCTCCCGGCCGTCCTGGACGGTGGCCCGGCTCGCCGACCGGCTCGCCGCCGAGCAGCACCGGATGGCCGAACTCCAGCTCGGCGACCTCGCGGTGGCCAGCGCCTTCGACTGGGGCTACCGGCAGCTGACCCCGGAGCAGGCGACCGCGTTCCGGATGGTCGCCGCGGTGAGCCGGCCGGACATCGGCGTCCCCGCCGCGGCCGCGGTGCTCGCGGTGGACCAGCGCCGCGCCGAGGACCTGCTGGAGTCCCTGGTCGACGCGGGCATGATCGCCCAGACCCGGGCCGGCCGCTACCGCTACCACGAGCTGCTGCGCGTCTTCGCCTCCCAACTCGGCGATCCGGACGACCCGGTGGAGACCCGGACGGCCCTGAGCCGCCAGCTGGACTTCCTCCTCGCCACCGCCACCGCCGCCTTCCAGCAGGTGGTGCCGGGCGACCCGATCAGCGCCGCGCTGCGCACCCCGGCGGTGCCCGGACTGCGCTTCGACTCCCCCCGCGCCGCCGCTGTCTGGGTGGCCGAGGAGTTCGACGCGGCGATCACCGCCGTGCTGGCCGCCACCACCGCGGCCGCCTCGGCGGAGGACCTGCGCACCGCCGCCGACCTGCTGATCGCGCTCTGCCCGTTCGATGCGGACCCGCGCTACGAACGGCTCGCGGTGGCCGCGGCGGCGGTGTCGGCCGCGGCCGCCGACCGTACCGACCGGCACTCGCTCGGCCGGGCCGAGTTCATCCGGGGCAACCTGGCGGTGCAGGCCACCCGGCTGGACGAGGCCGCAGAGCACAGCCACCGCGCCGCCGTGGCCTGCCGGGCGGTCGGCGACCTGGTGATCCTCCAGCAGGTGCTCAACGACCTCGGTCTGCTCGCCCAGTTCCAGCACCGCTTCGACGAGGCGGTGCGGCTCAGCGAGGAGGCGCACGCGCTGGCCCGGGCCCTGGGCCACCGCACCGGGCAGACCGTCACCACGCTCAACGCGGCGATGGCCCGGGTGCGCGGCGGCCGGTCCGCCGAGGGCGCGCGGGCCTGCCGGGAGCTGCTGCCCGCGCTGCGCGCCGAGGCGGACCTGCCCGGGGTGTCGTACGCGCTGTACGTGCTGGGCATCGCCGCGCACGAGTCGGGCGCCTACCGGGAGGCGGTGGCCACCTACCGGGAGTGCCTGGAGGTCTGCCGGACCGCCGGGCTCGGGCTGCGCCGGGCCCAGGCCCGCTACCGGCTCGCCGACACCCTGCGCCACCTGGGCCGGGGCCCGGAGGCGGTCACCGCGGCCCGGCAGGCGCTCGCCGAGTGCGAGGAGCTGTCGGCCGAACGGGACCAGGCACACGCCCTGGTCGTGCTGGCCCAGGCGCTGGCCGACCGCGGCCCGACGGCCGAGGCCCGGGGGCACCTGCACCGGGCCCAGGGCCTGTTCGAGCGGCTCGCGATGCCCGAGGTCGGGCTGGTCGGCGACCTGCTGGCGACCCTGGACGCGGCGGTGTCGGCCGCCTCCGGGTAACCGGGCGACCCTGGGGCCGGTCCGGCGAACAGGCCCGGACACGCCCTAGTCGGCCGCCGGCGTGGTCGGGGTCGGGTCCCACACCTGGCTGGTGTTGTTCCAGACGTCGTGGCCGCCGCTGCCGGGCCCGGTGGGGCTCGGCGACGGCGTGCCGGGGGTGGCCGGGGTGTCCTGGACCGTCGAGGTGGTCCCCGTGGCACCGGCAGCCGATGAGCTCTCCGCCGTCGCCCCGACGGCCACCACCGCGCCCAGCACGGTGAGGGCGGCGGCGCTCCAGCGGACGGCGATGCGGCTGCGGACGCTCAACATGGTCTACCTCCTGGGTCGTTCTGCTGTGGTGCTGCGGTGCGATCAGCCTTCCAGCCGCCGATATCCACCCGATATCCGGGCCACGCCACGGCCGGGCCGGCCCGGTCAGCCCGCCGGGCGGAACTCCACCGGAAGGCTCTTCAGGAACCGGAAGTTGATGCTGTCGAGCCACTCCACCTCGCTGTTCACCAGCCGCAGCTCCGCCGTGCGGCGCAGCAGCGTGGAGACGGCGATGTCGATCTCCGCCAGGGAGAGCGCCGCGCCCAGGCAGTAGTGGATGCCGTGGCCGAAGGAGAGGTGGTCGTTGGCCCGGCGCCCGACGTCCAGGGTGTCCGGGTCGGCATAGCGCAGCGGGTCGCGGTTGCCCGCGCCGAGGACCAGGATGACGGGCTGGTTCGCCCCGATGAGGGTGCCCTCGACCTCGATCGGCTCGGTGGCGATCCGGGTGGTGAACTGGACGGAGCTGTCGTAGCGCATGAACTCGTGCGCGGCGTTGGCGGACAGCTCCGGGTCCTCGCGCAGCCGCTTGGCCTGGTCGGGGTGGCGGATCAGCGCCAGCACGGCGTTGGCGATCAGGTGGGTGGTGGTGGCCTGGCCGGCGTCGATCAGCAGCAGGAAGTTGGCGTACACCTCGTCGTCGGTGAAGTCCTCCTTGGCGATCTGACCGGCGATCATCTCGCTGAACCGGTCGGTGCTGGTGCCGGCCCGGCGCTCCTCGGCCACCCGGTCGAAGGCGGCGCGCAGGCCGGCGAGTCGGCCGAACTCGCGGCTGGACTGGCTGAACAGCTCGTGCAGCAGGCTCTGCCAGTTCTCCAGCAGGTGCGCCGCGTCCTCCGGGACGCCGGCCAGCGAGGCGATCATGCCCCGGGCGAGCGGCTCGGAGTAGTCGGCGACGACGTCGAACCGGCCGGCGGCCATCGCCCGGTCCAGCAGCGAGTCGGCGAGGTCCTGGATGACCGGCCGCATCGAGCGGATGAAGCGCGGGGTGAGCCCCGGCTTGATCAGTCCGCGCAGCCGGGCGTGCTTGGGCGGTTCGTTGAACAGCATCATGTCGGACAGGGTGTGGGCGAGCGGCGCGAGTTCGGTCTGCGCGGCGGGCGGCAGCTGCTCGTGGAAGTCGCCGATCCGGGCGCCGGACAGCCGTTCGTCCTTGCCCAGCCGGGTGATCAGGGCGTGGTCGAGGACCACCCAGCCCCGCATCATGTCGTCCCAGTAGACCGGGCCGCGCTCCCGGAGGATCCGGTAGAGGCCGTAGGGGTTCTGGGTCCATTCGGGACGGAACCCGTCCATCAGCGTCAGTGCGTTCGCGGCGGTCATGTCGTCCTGGTCTCCGGTCGGCTGGGCAAGGAACGTCGGGCGGATCGGGCGGGTCAGCGCGCGGTGTCGGCCCAGGCCGGCGGCTGCTCGCTGCGGCCGTGGTGGAGGTCCACCAGTTCGCGGTGCAGGCTGAGGGTGACCGGGCCGGGGGTGCCGTCGCCGATGACCCACTCCTCGCCGGAGTCGTGGATCGACTTGACGGGGGTGATCACCGCGGCCGTGCCGCAGGCGAACACCTCGGTGACCAGGCCCTGTTCGCACTCGGCCCGCCACTGGGCGAGCGGGACCCGCTCCTCGCGCGGGGTGAGGCCGAGCCGGGCGGCCAGCCCGAGGACGGTGTCGCGGGTGACGCCGGGCAGCAGGGTGCCGGTCAGCTGCGGGGTGACCACCTCGGCGCCCGGGCCGCTCCCCCGGACGAAGAAGATGTTCATCCCGCCCATCTCCTCGATGTGCTTGCGCTCGACCGCGTCCAGCCAGAGCACCTGCTGGCAGCCGGCCTCCTGGGCGCGGCGCTGGGCGAGGAAGGAGGCGGCGTAGTTGCCGGCCACCTTGACGTCGCCGGTGCCGCCGGGGAACGCCCGGGCGTGGTCGTGGCTGACCCAGGCGGAGACCGACTCGACGTTGTCGCCGAAGAACCCGGCGGCGACGAAGGCCATCAGCAGGAAGCGGAAGCCGTTGGAGGGCCGCAGCATCAGGGTGACGTCGGTGGCGAACATGATCGGGCGCAGGTAGATGCAGTGCGTCGGGTCCTCGGAGAGCATGCCGCCGTCGCGGGCGATCAGCTGCTCGATCGCGCCGACGAAGATCTCCTCGGGCAGTTCCGGCATGGCCAGTCGGCGGGCGGAGCGCTGGAACCGGCGGGCGTGGTCCTCGGGGCGGAAGGCGGCGACGGTGCCGTCCACCCGGCGGTGCGCCTTGAGCCCCTCGAAGATGACCTGGCCGTAGTGCAGGCCGATCGTCCCGGGGTGCAGGCTGATGTCGCCGAGCGGGCGCAGCTCGGCGCCGTGCCAGCCCTTGTCCGGGGTCCAGTCGATGCTGAAGAGGTGCTCGGTGAAGGCCTCGCCGTACCCGGGGTCGGTGATGACCCGGTCGGGGTCGACGGGGATGGCGTTGAGCTGCGCGGCGGCGGTCATGACGGGTTCCTCCGTGGGTGTGTGGGTGGGGGTCGGACGAGGTCGAGCGGGTCGGACCAGGTCGAGCGGGTCGGACGAGGTCGAGCGGGTCAGACCAGGGAGACGAAGAAGAAGGTGTCGCGGCGCTCGATCAGGCCGTCCGCGGTGAGTTCGAAGAACTCGGCGAAGCGGTGGGCGGCCGGGCGGCCGTCGCGCAGGGTGCCGCGGAAGCTGCCGTGCACGGCGGTCAGGCCGTCGGCCTGGACGACCCGTTCGAGCTGGTGGCGGCCCTCCTTGATGACCCGCTCCTCGGCGTAGAAGCGGCGCAGCCGTTCCCGGCCCACCAGCGGGTCGTAGCCGGGCCGGTGGTAGGCGGCCTCGGGGGCGAACCGGGCGACGAGTCCGGTGACGTCGTCGGTGTCGATCAACGCGTAGAACTCCCGGGCCTGTTCGATGTTCATGCGGTGCTCCTCGGGGTGGGGTCGTCGTGGGCCGGCTTCTCGGTGAGGGCGGCGGTGAGGGCGGCGGCGATCGCGGCGATCGGTTCCGGCCGGGTCATCGCGCCGTGGGTGCAGGCCAGGTCGTGGGTGTGGACGGCGCCGGTGACGTACCGGCGCCAGTCCTCGGGGCGGGGCGCGTCGGCGGGCTTGCCGAGCGTGGCGTGGAAGTGCAGCAGGTCGCCGCGGTAGCGGCCGCTCGCGCCGGTGTGGGCGAGGTTGGTGTTGTTGGCGAAGACCGCGGCGAGCGCGGAGACCTCCTGGTCGTCCAGGGCGGCGAGCGGGCTGCCGTCGCGGCGCAGCAGGTCCCGGAACAGCGGGCGGTCCACCTCCTCGGCGTCCTCGTCCTCGGACGGCTGGTGGCCGAGCGAGGCGAGCAGGGCGGCCAGGGTGCGCGGCTCGTCGGCGTCGAGCGGGCGGCCGGTGGCGGCCGGCAGCTCGGGGAAGCTGTCCAGGACGGCCAGCAGCTCGACCTCCTCGCCGGCGGCCTGGAGCTGGACGGCCATGGCGTGCGCGACCATGCCGCCGAAGGACCAGCCGAGCAGCCGGTACGGGCCGTGCGGGCGGACGGTGCGCAGCTCCGCGACGTAGTCGGCGGCCATCTCCGCGATGCCGTCCGGCAGGGCGCCGGGTTCGGTGAGGCCGCGGGCCTGGAGTCCGTACACCGGGATGCGCGCATCGAGGTGGCGGAGCAGTCCGGTGTAGACCCAGCTGATGCCGGCGCCGGGGTGGACGCAGAACAGCGGGGTGGCGCTGCCGCCGGGGCGCAGCGGGAGCAGCACGCCGAGCGCGTCGCCGGTGTCGTCGGCGCCGTCGCCGTGCAGCAGGTCGGCGAGTTCGGCCACGGTGGGCCGGTTGAACAGGTCGCGGATGCCGAGCTCGCTGCCGAAGGCGGCGCCGATCCGGCTGATCAGCCGGGGGGCGAGCAGGGAGTGGCCGCCGAGGGCGAAGAAGTTGTCGTCGGCGCCGACCGCGGGCAGGCCCAGCACCTCGGCGAACAGGGCGCAGAGCAGCTGTTCGCGCGGGGTGCGGGGGGCGCGGCCGGTGCCCGCGAGGGTGTGGTCGGGGGCGGGCAGGGCCTTGCGGTCGAGTTTGCCGTTGGCCATCAGCGGCAGGGCGTCGAGGACGAGGATCGCCGAGGGGAGCAGGTGGTCGGGGAGGGTGCCGGCGACGCCCCTGCGCAGCGCGGCCGGGTCGAGGCCCTGGTCGCCGACGACGTAGCCGACCAGGCGCTTGTCGCCGGGGGTGTCCTCGCGGACCAGCGCGACGGCCTGCCGGACGCCGGGTTGGCGGCTGAGTGCGGCCTCCACCTCGGCGGGTTCGATCCGGAAGCCGCGGATCTTCACCTGGTGGTCGGCGCGGCCGAGGAACTCCATCACACTGTCGGCCCGCCAGCGGACCAGGTCGCCGGTGCGGTACATCCGGGTGCCGGGCTCGAACGGGTTGGCGACGAAGCGTTCGGCGGTCAGCGCGGGCTGGCCGGCGTAGCCGCGGGCCAGGCCCTCGCCGGCCATGTACAGCTCCCCGGCCACGCCCGGCGGCACGAGGTTGAGGTGGCCGTCCAGGACGTACACCTGCTTGCGGGCCATCGGGCGGCCGACCGGGAGGGTGAGCGCGGTGGCGTCGGCCGGGACGGCGGTGTGGCAGAGCGCGTAGATCATGTTCTCGGCCGGGGTGTAGCCGTTGACCAGCCGGATCGCGCCGTCGCGCAGCTCCAGCAGGCGGCGCACGTGCGGCATGGAGGCGGGTTCGCCGCCGGTGAGGACCTGGTCGACGGCGGCGAAGGTCTCCGGGTACTCGTCGAGCATGAGGTTCAGCAGGCTGGCCGACAGGTGCACGGTGCTCACCCGGTGTTCGGCGACCAGGGCGGCGATGACGGCCGGTTCGGGCCGCTGTCCGGGCTGGAGGACGCAGGTGGCGCCGGACAGCAGCGGGCCGAACAGCTCCATGGCGAAGACGTCCCAGGAGACCGGGGCGCACTGCAGCCAGACCTGGTCGCTGCCGAAGTCCGCGAAGTCCTGGTCCCGGAGGGTCGCGACCAGGGCGCGGTGCGGGGCGAGGATGCCCTTGGGCCGTCCGGTGGAGCCGGAGGTGAACATCACGCAGGCGGCGTCGTCCAGGGCGACGGGCAGGCCGAGGTCGGCGGGGTCGTACCCGGCGATCCGTGCGGCGTCGGTGTCCACCGGCAGCGCCCGGGCGGCGGGCACCAGCGGGGCGCGTTCGGCGGTGGTGACCACGACGTCGCCGTCGACCTCGGCGAGCACGGCGTTCCAGCGCTCGACCGGGAAGTCGGTGTCCAGGACGGTGTAGCCGGCGCCGGCCTTGAGGGTGGCGAGGATGGCCACCACCAGGTCGGTACCGCGTTCCAGCAGCAGACCCACCACCTGGCCGCGGGTCACCCCGGCGGCCCGCAGGTGCCGGGCCAGCCGGTTGGCCCGGGCGTTGAGCTCGGCGTAGCTGAGCCGGTCGTCCCGGTGGATCAGGGCGGTCGCCTCCGGGGTGCGGGCGGCGACGGCCTCGAACACCTGGTGCGCGCAGGCGGTGAGCGGCACCCCGGCCGGGGCGTTCCAGTCCGTCAGCAGCCGGGCCCGCTGGTCCGGCCCGAGCAGGTCGAGCGCGCCGACCCGGCCGTCGGGGGCGGCGGCGGCCTCGGTGAGCACCCGGACCAGGCAGTCCAGCAGCCACTGAGCGGTCTCCCGGTCGAAGAGGTCCGCGGAGTACTCCAGCGAGCCGGCCAGGCCGGTGGCCGCTCCGGTCTCGTCCCGGCGCTCGGAGAAGACCAGGGCGAGGTCGAACTTGGCCCGGTCCCAACCGAAGTCCTCGAAGGCGGCCTCGACGCCGGGGAACTCCAGCCGGGCCTCGGCGATGTTCTGGAGTTGGAGCAGCACCTGGAAGAGCGGGTGGCGGGCGCTGGAGCGGGCCGGGTTGACCAGCTCCACCAGGCGTTCGAAGGGCACGTCCTGGTGCTCGAAGGCGCCGAGGTCGGTCTCCCGGACCCGGGCGAGGAGCTCGCGGAAGGTCGGGTCGCCGGAGGCGTCGGTGCGCAGCACCAGCGAGTTGACGAAGAAGCCGACCAGCTCGTCCAACGCCTCGTCGGTCCGCCCGGCCACCGACATGCCGATCGGCAGGTCGGTCCCGGCGCCCAGCCGCGACAGCATCGCGGCCAGACCGGCCTGGAGCACCATGAACAGCGTCACCCCGCTCTCCCGGGCCAGGGCGGCCAGCGCCCGGTGCAGGTCCGGGTCGAGCTCGGTGGACACCACGCCGCCGGTGAAGGAGGCCACCGCCGGGCGCGGCCGGTCGGCCGGCAGCGCCAGCTCCTCCGGCAGACCGGCCAACTGTCCTCGCCAGTAGTCGAGTTGCCGGGCGAGCAGGCTGTCCGGGTCGCCCTCCGCGCCGAGCAGCTCGCGCTGCCAGGCGGCGTAGTCGGCGTACTGCACCGGCAGCGGCGCCCAGCTCGGCGCCTGCCCGGCGCGGCGCGCCTCGTACGCGGTGGACAGGTCACGCAGCAGCGGGACCATCGACCAGCCGTCGGTGGCGATGTGGTGGCTGACCAGGAGGAGGACGTGCTCGTCCGGGCCGAGGGTGACCAGGGTGGGCCGCAGCGGCAGGTCGGCGGCCAGGTCGAAGACGTACGTGGCGGCCAGGGAGACCGTGGCGTCCAGCTCCGCCTCGGTGCACTCGGCGAGGTGCAGCTCCGGGCGGGCCGGGTCGGGGTCGAGGATCCGCTGGTACGGCTCGCCGTCGCGCTCGCCGAAGACGGTGCGCAGCGCCTCGTGCCGGCCGACCAGGTCGGCGAGGGCGGTCCGGAGCGCGGGCACGTCGAGCGGGCCGCGCAGCCGCAGCGCCAGCGAGCTGTTGTAGGTGTCGCTCGGGCCCTCCAGGCGGGAGACGAACCAGAGCCGGCGCTGGGCGAAGGAGAGCGGCTCGGCGCCGGTGCGCGGGACGGGCAGCGGCGCGGGCCGGGCGCCGACCAGGTCGTCGAGCAGGGCGGCGAGGCGGCGGGGGGTGGGGCGCTGGAAGAGGTCACGGATCCGCAGTTCGGCGTCCAGGGCGGTGCGGATGCGGCTGATCAGGCGGATCGCGAGCAGGGAGTGCCCGCCGAGGGCGAAGAAGCCGTCGTCGACGCCGACCCCGTCCAGGCCCAGCACCTCGGCGAACAGCGCGCAGAGGATCTCCTCCTGCGGGGTGCGCGGCGCCCGGCCGGTGCTGGTGGTGGCGGAGTAGTCGGGGGCGGGCAGGGCGCCGCGGTCCAGCTTGCCGTTGGGCGTCCGGGGGAAGGTGTCCAGGACGACGACGGCGGCCGGGACCATGTACTCGGGCAGGTTCTCGCCGACCAGGTCCCGCAGGGCGGTCGGGTCGAGGCCCGGGTCGCCGAGGACGTAGCCGACCAGGCGCTTGTCGCCGGGCACGTCCTCGCGGGGCACCGGGGCGACGTCGCCTGACCGGCCGCCCGCGTGAAGGCTTCGAGAAAAGGGACGCCCGCCCGCACCGGACGCC
>NZ_JBEOSA010000116.1:0-13600 GCF_040302625.1 Kitasatospora sp. NPDC097643
TGCGTAGCGCCGCGGGGGGGGGGCGATCGGGGGGGGGGTGTTGGGTGGGGGGTTGGGGGGCCGGGGCCCAACCCCCCCCCGGGGGGCGCCCGGCCCCCACCCCCCCCGTCCGCCCCTCAGGAGCATGCGTGTCAGCCGATCAGAGCCTCGATGACACCGGTGTGGGCGTCCTTCAGCTCGGCCAGCGAGACGGTGAACTGGCCCTGGACGTCCAGGCTTTCGCCGTCCACGACACCGATCCGGGTGGCCGGCAGGCTCCGCGCGGTGCACATGTCGTTGAACCGGAGCTCCTCGCTGCGCGGCACTGCCACGACGGCGCGGCCGGCCGACTCGGAGAACAGGAACACGAACGGGTCCATGCCCTCGGGCACGATGATCCGCGCCCCGTGGCCGCCCTTGAGGCAGCTCTCGACCAGCGCCTGGCCCAGGCCGCCGTCGGAGAGGTCGTGCGCGGCGTCGATCATGCCGTCGCGCGAGGCGGCGATCAGGATCTCGCCGAGCAGCTTCTCGCGGTCCAGGTCGACCTTGGGCGGCAGACCGCCGAGGTGCTCGTGGACCGCCTGCGACCAGGCCGAGCCGCCCAGCTCGTCCTCGGTGTCGCCGAGCAGGTAGAGCAGCTGCCCCTCCTCGGCGAAGGCCACCGGGGTGCGCCGGGTGACGTCGTCGATGACGCCGAGCACCGCGACCACCGGGGTCGGGTGGATGGCGACCTCGCCGGTCTGGTTGTACAGCGAGACGTTGCCGCCGGTGACCGGGGTGCCGAGCGCCAGGCAGGCGTCGGCCAGACCGCGGGTGGCCTCGGCGAACTGCCACATCACGTCCGGGTCCTCGGGGGAGCCGAAGTTGAGGCAGTCGGAGACCGCGAGCGGCTTGGCGCCACCGGCCGCGACGTTGCGGTACGCCTCGGCGAGGGCCAGCTGGGCGCCGGTGTACGGGTCCAGCTTGGTGTAGCGGCCGTTGCCGTCGGTGGCGACCGAGACGCCGAGGTTGGTCTCCTCGTCGATCCGGATCATGCCCGAGTCCTCGCCGACCGAGAGCACGGTGTTGCCGAGCACGTAGCGGTCGTACTGGTCGGTGATCCAGGACTTGGAGGCCTGGTTCGGGTGGGCGGCCAGCTTCAGCAGGTCCGCCTTGAGGCCCTCGCCGGTGGTCGGGCGGGCCAGCCGCTCGCCGGTGGGGGCGTCGGCCTGGAGCGCGTCCTGCCAGCTCGGGCGGGCGAACGGACGCCGGTAGGTCGGGCCCTCGTGGGCGACGGTGCGCGGGGGCACGTCCACCACGAGCTCGCCGCGCCAGAAGATCTCCAGGCGCTCGCCGTCGGTGACCTCACCGATGACGTTGGCGATGACGTCCCACTTCTCGCAGATCTCCAGGAAGCGGTCGACCTTGTCGGGCTCGACGATGGCGCACATGCGCTCCTGCGACTCGCTCATGAGGATCTCCTCCGGCGAGAGCGTGGTGTCGCGCAGGTGCACGGTGTCGAGGTCGATCCGCATGCCGCCGGAACCGGCCGAGGCCAGCTCGCTGGTGGCGCAGGACAGACCGGCGCCGCCGAGGTCCTGGATGCCCTTGACGAGCTTCTCCCGGAAGATCTCCAGGGTGCACTCGATCAGGAGCTTCTCCTGGAACGGGTCGCCGACCTGGACGGCCGGGCGCTTGGCCGGCTTGGTGTCGTCGAAGGTCTCGGAGGCCAGCACCGAGACGCCGCCGATGCCGTCGCCGCCGGTGCGGGCGCCGTACAGGACGACCTTGTTGCCGGCGCCGGAGGCCTGCGCGAGGTGGATGTCCTCGTGCTTCATGACGCCCACGCACAGCGCGTTGACCAGCGGGTTGCCCTGGTAGCAGGCGTCGAAGACGACCTCGCCGCCGATGTTCGGCAGGCCCAGGCAGTTGCCGTAGCCGCCGATGCCCGCGACGATGCCGGGCAGCACGCGCCGGGTGTCCGGGTGGTCGGCCGCACCGAAGCGCAGCGGGTCCATCACGGCGACCGGGCGGGCGCCCATCGCCAGGATGTCGCGCACGATGCCGCCGATGCCGGTGGCCGCGCCCTGGTAGGGCTCGATGTACGACGGGTGGTTGTGCGACTCGACCTTGAAGGTGACCGCGTAGCCCTGGCCGACGTCGACGACGCCGGCGTTCTCGCCGATGCCGACGAGCATCGCGTCGTTCTCGGGCTTCTTCTCGCCGAACTGCTTCAGGTGGACCTTGGAGCTCTTGTACGAGCAGTGCTCCGACCACATGACCGAGTACATCGCGAGCTCGGCGCCGGTGGGGCGACGGCCGAGGATCTCGCGGATGCGCGCGTACTCGTCCTCCTTGAGGCCGAGTTCGGCCCAGGGCTGGGCGGCGTCCGGGGTCTGCTCGGCGTTCTTGACGGTGTCGAGGCTCATCAGGCGTTCACCAGCTGCTTCAGGACGGAGGTGAAGAAGCGCAGGCCGTCGGTGCCGCCGGTGCCGACCAGCGGCTCGACCGCGTGCTCCGGGTGCGGCATCAGACCGACCACGTTGCCGGCCGCGTTGGAGATGCCGGCGATGTCATTGATCGAGCCGTTGGGGTTGACGTCGAGGTAGCGGAAAACGACCCGCCCCTCGGCCTCCAGCTCGTCGATGGTGCGCGCGTCCGCGGTGTAGCGGCCGTCCATGTTCTTCAACGGGATGTGAATCTCCTGGCCCGCCTCGTAATCGGCGGTCCAGGCGGTGCCCGCATTCTCGACCCGCAGCTTCTGCTCGCGGCAGATGAAGTGCAGGTGGTTGTTGCGGAGCATGGCACCCGGCAGCAGGTGGCACTCGGTCAGCACCTGGAAGCCGTTGCAGATGCCGAGAACCGGCATTCCCAGCTTCGCCTGCTCGATGACGGACTCCATCACGGGCGAGAAGCGGGAGATGGCACCGGCGCGCAGATAGTCGCCGTAGGAGAATCCGCCCGGCAGGACGACGGCGTCGACCTGGTGGAGATCCTTGTCACGGTGCCAGAGGGCGACCGGCTCCGCGCCGGCGAGGCGGACCGCGCGCTGGGCGTCGCGGTCGTCGAGGGAGCCGGGGAAAGTGACGACCCCTACGCGGGTGGTCACTTCGCCTCCTCCTCGACCCGGACGGTGAAGTCCTCGATCACGGTGTTGGCGAGAAAGGTCTCGGCGGCTTCGCGGATACGGGCGAGCGCGGCGTCGTCGACCGGGCCCTCCACTTCCAGCTCGAAACGCTTGCCCTGGCGGACGTCGGCGATCCCGGTGAAACCGAGACGGGGCAGTGCACGCTGCACCGCCTGTCCCTGGGGGTCGAGGATCTCCGGCTTGAGCATGACGTCGACTACGACGCGTGCCACTGGCACTCCCGGTGGTGTCTTCGTGAGGCGGGGGAACTCCAGACTACCTGCGGTTTCGGGCGGGATTGCGGGCCGGGCGACGCGACGCGCGTAGACCCGAGACCCTTACGCCACAAGGGTTCCGGGCCAGGGAACCCCCGGCCGGACCCCCCGGTTTCCGCGGATTCGGCCCCCCGGAGGAGAACGACCGAAGAACACCCGAATACGGCACTCCGGGACAGATCCGCCCGTCCCGCACTCCGGTATCCCGGACTCCGGCGAAGACACGTGAATATCCGGAAAAGAAAGCCGGACTCTTCGATTTCCACCCGCTTCGGGTGCAGAATAGGGCCACCTGTCGCGGCAAGTGCTGCGTATCCGGCGGGCCACCGGGCCTGCCCGTATGCCCTTGCGCGAGTGGTGCACATCAGGCTCCGGCGCGTACCCCGCGCACCGGCGGCCGAATTGCCCGAGAGGATTGACACCCATGGCTCAGCGTGTAGTTGTCACGCTCTCCGACGACCTGGACGGCGGCGCCGCCGCGGAAACCGTCCACTTCGGCGTCGACGGGAAGTCGTACGAGATCGACCTGTCCGTGGACAACGCGGAAAAGCTGCGGGAGGCCCTCGCTCCGTTCGTCGCGGCCGGCCGTCGCCAGAGCCGCACCGGAAAGTCCTTCCGCCGCACCGCGCTCACCCCGGACCCGGCCGCGGTCCGCGCCTGGGCCCAGTCGCGCGGCATGGAGCTGCCGGCCCGGGGCCGGATCCCCAAGCACGTGTACGAGGCGTTCGCCGAGGCGAACTGAACCCCGCCGGAGCGCCGGTCGCCCTGCCCGCCCGAAAGGGTGGGGCGACCACCCCGAACGATGCTGTAGAGTATTCCTCGTCGCCGCAACGGAGAGATCCGAAGAGGCGGCCGGTGCCCCACCAGGCACCGTGCGGACGTGGCTCAGTTGGTAGAGCATCACCTTGCCAAGGTGAGGGTCGCGAGTTCGAATCTCGTCGTCCGCTCGCAGTGCGCGAGCACAGCACAACTCAATAGTTTGACCTGCGGACGTGGCTCAGTTGGTAGAGCATCACCTTGCCAAGGTGAGGGTCGCGAGTTCGAATCTCGTCGTCCGCTCCGAAACGAAGGGCCCCCTCGATCGAGGGGGCCCTTCGGCATTCCCGTCCGTTTTCCCGGCGACTTCCGGGCCCATGACATTTGTCATCGCCGACCCGTGGATCCCCACCCCCTTCCCATGACGGCGCGCACTGCCCGCGCGGCCGGGGCGGCGGAAGGCTGGAGGCATGGAAACGAGCCGGCCCACCCGCCCCTCCGACAGCGTGATCGAGGTCACCGACCTGCACCGCCACTACGGCGCCGGGGCCACCGCCTACCACGCCGTACGCGGCGTCGACCTGACCGTCGGCCGCGGCGAGCTGTTCGCCCTGCTCGGCACCAACGGGGCCGGCAAGACCTCCACCATGGAGCTGATCGAGGGCCTGGCCACCCCGACCGGGGGCAGCGTCCGGGTCTTCGGCCGCGACCCGTACCGGGAGCGCGCCGCCGTCCGCCCGCGGATCGGCATCATGCTCCAGGAGGGCGGCTTCCCCGGCGAGCTCACCGTCGCCGAGACCGGCCGCAGCTGGGCCGGGATGACCAGCGGCGCCCGCCCGGTGGAGGAGGCGCTGGAGCTGGTCGGGCTCGGCCACCGCCGCGACGTCCGGGTCAAGCAGCTGTCCGGCGGCGAGCGCCGTCGGCTCGACCTCGCGATGGCCCTGCTCGGCCGCCCCGAGGTGCTCTTCCTGGACGAGCCCAGCACCGGCCTCGACCCGGAGGCGCGCGCCGCCGTCTGGCGGCTGGTCCGCGAACTGCGCGCCCAGGGCACCACCGTGCTGCTCACCACGCACTACCTGGAGGAGGCCGAGGAGCTGGCCGACCGGCTGGCCATCATGCACGGCGGCCAGGTCGTGGTCGCCGGCACCGTCGCCGAGGTGATCGCCGGGCGGCCGTCCCGGATCGGCTTCGAGCTCCCCGAGTTCACCGGGACGGCGCTGCCGGTCCTGGCCGGGGCCGAGGTCACCGTCGACGGCCGCAAGGTCACCGTGCACACCACCGGCCTCCAGGACACCCTCACCGACCTGCTCGGCTGGGCCCGCCACCACGGGATCGCGCTCGGCGCCCTGGACGCCCGCAGCGCCTCGCTGGAGGAGGCCTTCCTCGCCATCGCCTCCGAGGCCTCCCACCAGCCCGAGCCCGAGGCCCCCGCCCGCCCCACCGCCCGCCGCCGCCTGATCGGATCCGCCCGATGACCACCGCCCCGATGACCACCGCCCCGACCGCCGCCGGGCCCGTCGGCCCGCCGAGCACCACCGCCCGCCGGCTGCTCGCCCTCGGCCGCGCCGAGGGCACCCTGCTGCTGCGCAACCGCACCGCCCTGTTCACCGCCCTGCTGCTGCCGCTGCTGCTGATCGGCGGCCGGCGCAGCATGCTCAAGCAGCAGGCCGAGTCCAACCCCGGGCTGGACGTCGACGCGCTGCTGATCAACGGCACCATCGGCGGGATCCTGGCGTTCGTCGTCTACTACAACCTGACCGCCGCCTACGTCGCCCGGCGCAACGAGCTGGTGCTCAAGCGGCTGCGCACCGGCGAGGCCCGGGACGTCGAGATCCTGCTCGGCACCGCGGTGCCCGCGGTGAGCCTCGCCCTGCTGATGAGCACCCTGGTCGGCGTCGGCGGCGCCGCCGTCCTCGGGATCGGCATGCCGGTGAACCCGCTGCTGCTGGCCGCCGGGATCGTGCTCGGCATCGGCATCATGATCGGGCTGGCCGCCGTCTCCAGCGCCTTCACCAAGACCGTCGAGAGCTCCGGCATCACCACCCTGCCGGTGCTGCTGCTCTCCCAGTTCGGCTCCGGCCTGCTCATCCCGCTGGAGGTCATGCCCGAGCGGATCGCCGACTTCTGCCGCCTGCTGCCCACCACCCCCGCCTTCCAGCTCATCCGGATCGGCTGGACCGGCACCGACGGCTCGGCGGCCGCCACCGGCTTCGGCGGCAGCTGGTCCACCGCCGCCCCGTCCCTCGCCACCGGCGCCGTCTGGCTCGGCCTGGCGGCCTGGGGAGCGGTGCGCTACTTCCGCTGGGAGTCGCGCCGCTGACGTCCCGCCGGTCGGCTCCAGGGATTCCAAAGCACGTCTCCCCCTCCACCTCTGATAGGAAGGCAGCGACACAATCGTGATCGAAAGGGGAGGAATCCGATGGGGGTCCGGGGGCCGATCCGCCGATGGAAGGGCTACGGCAAGCCGAAGCGGGCCGAGCTGTACTTCCGCTGGTCGCTCTACCTGATGGCGTTGTTCATGCCGCCGGTGAACCTCCTGGTCGCCGCCTCCCCCGAGAACCCCACGCAGTACGGCCGGGTCATCCAGCTCGCCCTGGTGCTCTCGCTCGCCTCCACCCTGGTCACCCTCCGGGCGTACCGCACCTCGCTCGACCACTACCTGAAGCGGCCCAGCGAGTACCTGCGCTGGCTGGCCGTCAACGCCTCGCTCACCGTGGTCGGGTCCTGGGCCCTCCTGCTGCTCGGCCCGGCCGGCAGCGGACCGTCGAGGCCCGGCGGACCCCCGTTCACCGCGGTGCTCACCACCACCCTGCTGTGCGCGGCGGTCGGCCCGGCGAGCGTGGGTCTGTCGCTGCCCAGGGCCTGCCTCGGCGGACTCGGCCTGATGGTGCTGATCCTCCCCGCGATGCTGCTGGCCGGGATCAACCCGGCGATCATCGCCGGGCTGCTGATCGGGGCGTCGATCGGCCTGTTCCTCCTGATGTGCAGCTGCCGCAGCTTCGCCTGGGTGACCGCCATCGTCTGGGAGCTGGACGCCGCCCGCGAGGCGCAGTCCCGGCTGGCCGTCGCCGAGGAGCGGCTGCGCTTCTCCCGCGACCTGCACGACGTGATGGGCCGCAACCTCACCACCGTCGCGCTCAAGAGCGAGCTCGCCGTCCAGCTCGCCCGCCGGGGCCGCCCGGAGGCCGCCGACCAGATGGCCGAGGTGCAGAGGATCGCCCAGGAGTCGCAGCGCGAGGTCCGCGACCTCATCCGCGGCTACCGCACCGCCGACCTGCACGCCGAGGCGATCGGCGCCCGCGCGGTGCTCCGCTCCGCCGACGTCGTCTGCGAGATCGACCTCGGTGAGGACGCCGACCGGCTGCCGACCCCGGTGCAGTCGGTGTTCGGCTGGGTGATCCGCGAGGCCACCACCAACGTGCTCCGGCACAGCGAGGCCGGCCACTGCCTGATCCGGCTCCACCGGGAGGACGGCCGGGCCGTCCTGGAGCTGGAGAACGACGGCGTGCCCGCCGTCCCGTTCCCCTCCCAGGGCGGGGGCACCGGACTGCACGGGCTGCGCGAGCGGCTGGCCGCCCACGGCGGCGAGCTGACCGTCCCGGCGGCCGCCCCGGGCACCTTCCGGATGCTCGCCGCCGTCCCGCTCTGACCCGACCCCACCCCGACTCCGCGGAGGAAGACCCGACGATGACCGAGACCGCACCCGCGCGCGTCCTGCTCGCCGACGACGAACACCTGATCCGGGGCGCGCTGGCCGCACTGCTCTCGCTGGAGGACGACATCGAGGTGGTCGCCCAGGCGGGCTCGGGCCCGGAGGCGCTGGCGATGGCCCGGGCACACCGGCCGGACATCGCGGTGCTGGACCTCCAGATGCCCGGCAAGGACGGCATCGAGGTGGCCACCGAGCTGCGCCGGCTGCTGCCGGACTGCCGCTGCATGATCGTCACCGGCCACGGTCGGCCCGGGTACCTCAAGCGGGCGCTGGAGGTCGGGGTGCGCGGCTTCCTGCCGAAGACCGTCTCGGCGGCCGACCTGGCCGGCATCATCCGGACCGTCCGGGCCGGCGGCCGGTACGTCGACCCGGAGCTCGCCGCGGACGCGATCAGCGCCGGCGAGACCCCGCTGACCCCGCGCGAGACGGACGTCCTGGAGCTGGCCGCCGACGGCACCTCGATCACCGAGATCGCCGCCCGCGCCTCGCTCTCCCCAGGCACCGTCCGCAACTACCTGTCCTCGGCGGCCACCAAGCTGGGCGCGGAGAACCGGCACGCGGCGGTGCGGATCGCCCGCGAGCACGGCTGGATCTGAGGGCCGTGCCCGCGGGCCTTCCGAGGGCTCAGACCCAGCTGGTGCCGGTCAGCCGCTCGTACACCTCGATGTACTTCGCCCGGGTCAGCTCGACCACCTCGGCCGGCAGCTCCGGCGGCGGCTGCTCGCTGTAGCGGTCCCAGCCGGAGGCCGGGGAGACCAGCCAGTCGCGGATCAGCTGCTTGTCGAAGGACGGCTGCGAGCGGCCGGGCTGCCACTCGTCGGCCGGCCAGAACCGGGAGGAGTCCGGGGTGAGCACCTCGTCGCCGATCACCAGCTCGCCGTCCAGCAGGCCGAACTCGAACTTGGTGTCGGCCAGGATGATGCCGCGGTCGCGGGCGATGTCCCGGGCCCGGGCGTAGACGTCCAGGGTGGTGCGGCGCAGCGTGGCGGCGAGCTCGGCGCCGATCCGGCGGGCGGTCTCCTCGTACGGCACGTTCTCGTCGTGCTCGCCGACCTCGGCCTTGAGCGCGGGGGTGTAGATCGGGGCGGGCAGCTCGGAGCCGTCCTCCAGGCCCTCCGGCAGGGCGACGCCGCAGACCGTGCGGTGCTCCCGGTACTCGGTCAGGCCGGAGCCGGCCAGGTAACCGCGGGCGACCGCCTCGACCGGGATCATGTCCAGGCTGCGGCAGACCAGCGTGCGGCCCTTCCAGTCGGCGGGGGCGCCGGCCGGGACCTCGGTGGAGATCACGTGGTTGGGCACGATGTCGGCGATCCGGTCGAACCACCACAGCGACAGCTGGGTGAGGACCCGGCCCTTGTCGGGGATCTCGTTCGGCAGCACCCAGTCGTGGGCCGACATCCGGTCGCTGGCGACCATGACCAGCTCGCCCGACTCGTTGCGGTAGAGGTCGCGCACCTTGCCGGTGTGCAGGTGGACCAGGCCGGGTACCTGGACCGGCTCGGGCTTGGTGACAAATCCGCTCAAGATGTCTCAGTCCTCAGGGGTCGTTCGCGGGCGTGGGGCAGCGCGAAAGGGGAGGTCACTGCCCCCGCAGTCTTTCACGAACGCGCGCGCCCTAGATTTTGCAGAGCCGGTCGAGCAGGTTGGCGGTGGCCCGCTGGATCCGCTCGTCGGTGAGGCCGGGGCGGCCCAGCGCGGGCGACCAGGCGAAGGTCCCGGCCGCGAAGACGTACGCGCCGCTGGGCGCCCGGTACAGCGAGGTCTCCTGGTAGCGGGTGCGGCCGGCGAGGTCCCGGTACGGGGAGTGCGCGAGCAGCACCCGCTCGGTGTGCTCGGGCAGCGCCACCTTCGGGTAGTAGCGGTCGGCCTCGCCGGCCACCAGGCCGGGCAGCTCGTCGCCCTCCTGGAGTCCGGTGCCGTCCCAGAGCCAGTGCCCGGTGTGCCGGGCGACCAGCGGAACGGGCGCGGCGACCCGGCCGGAGTACTGGAGTCCGAGCAGGTGCTGCTCGGGTTCGCCGGCGTCCCGCCACAGGGCGCTGGCGGCGCCGGGCGCCCCGGCGGCCGGACTGCCGGGCCCGACCTTCTGCCGCTTGCGGCAGTTGAGCAGCCGGTTGGGCTCGCCGGAGGCGGCGGCGGTCAGCTCGACCCGCCAGTACATGGTGTTGGCGGAGAGGAAGACCAGCGAGGTGCCGCCGTCCCGGGCGCGCTCGGCGGCGCGGCGCATCGGCTCGGACCAGTACTCGTCGTGGCCGGGGAAGACCAGCGCCCGGTGCCGGGCCGGGTCGACCAGGCCGGCGTGCAGGTCGGTGGCGGTGGCGTAGGAGAGGTCGTAGCCCATCCGCTCGGCCCAGCGGATGAAGTCGTACGCGTGGCCGACGTGCAGCGGCAGCCCGGCGGTGGCGTGCGGGCGGTCGAAGGAGACGGTGACGGCGGCCTCCGGTTCGCCGACCAGGCCGCCCAGGCCGTCCCAGGCGTGGTAGAGGCTGGCGCCGCTGCGGCCGTCCTCGGGAAACAGGTTGTAGGCCTGCCAGGTCACGTCCGGCAGCACCAGGAGCAGCTCGGCGGCGTGCGGCTGGTCGTCGAAGTCCCGTACGGTGAAAGGGATGTGGCTGCGGTGCAGCATGTCCGCGGTGGTCAGCACGGCGACGTACGCGCCGGGTTTCCAGTGGCTCGGGATCTGCAGCCGCCAGGAGTGCCACCAGTGGTGGCAGGAGACCGTCCGCTCGACCACCAGCGGGGCGGGCTGGACGAGCCCGGCGATCAGCGGGCTGGACGTCATGTGGCGGGCGCCGTCGCCGCCGTAGTGGCCGATCCGGTAGACGTCCACGGTGAACTCGCGGGGCGGGTTGACGGTGACCCGGAAGTCCACCGAGCCGCCGGGGCGGATCACCCCGGCCGAGGCGAAGCCCTTGATCTGCTGGTCGACGTCGTTGGAGCTCTGCGGGGTGCCGACCGGCGGCTTGGGCCGGGCGCCGGCCGTCAGCGGCTGCTGGCCGGGCGCGTCCACCGAGACGTACCAGGGGACGGCGCCCTCCGCACCCGCGAGGTACTGGTCGGGGCTGCGCAGCCAGGGCAGCGGGCCCTGGCCGAAGGGGTCGGAGACGCTGTACGCGTGCGTTCCGGACTCCCAGCGGCGGTTGAGTTCGGTGCCCACGCGCCCCTCCCAGGTGCACTTAAGCCCGGTTGGCACGTGCCCCCCGGATGTGCGTGCGGTCTAATACACCACACTCTGTTGGCGCTCCGTCACCCCGTGGTCGCAATTGGTGGCAGGAATCTCGCGGCCGTCCGGACAGGGGCCTCCGGCCTGCGGAGACGATCGCCGGCCGGCCCCTCCGGGGGCGCGTGCCGGGCCGCCGAGCGCCGCCCGGCAGGCGGACAGGCCTAGGGCCTGTCTGACAATTCGCGCCGGATCAGCGCGCGGCGTTGGGCGCCCGGCTGGGCGTGCCGGCGAAGCGGCCTCGTGCTGGGTCGTACTTGGGCGTTTCGCCGGTGCGTCCAGGCGGGATGCCCGGCGTCGCGCGCCCGGCGGGAAGTGTCAGACAGGCCCTAAAGCCGGACGGGCTTCTCCAGGCGGACGTCGGCGGCGTCCAGCCAGGCGCGCAGCGGGCCGTCCTGGCCCTGCTCGACGGCCTCGGCGACCGGACCGGCGAGGTCGGTGCGGCGGACCCCGCCGAGCAGCAGCACCGGGCCGTCCAGCCAGTCCAGGCCGGGGGTGGCGCCCGCGGTGTCGACGGCGGCGCAGCAGACCATCGCGGTGACGTGGTCGACCAGCAGGTCGCGCCCGGTGCGGGCCGGTTCGAGCAGCGGGGCCGGGGTGGTGGTGCGGGCCAGCTGGGCGGCGAGCGCGGCGGCCAGCCGTTCGCCGCCGCCCTCGGCGAGCCGAACCAGCAGCCGGGTCAGGGTCGGGGCGCCGGGGCGGGCCTGCGGGGCGAGCCGGTCCAGGGCGGACTGCAGCGCGGCGCCGCGGGCCCGCCAGCCGGCGTCCACCACCTCGGCCGGGTAGTCGGCCCACTCCAGCTCGTGCCAGGTGCCGGCGGCGGGGCGGCCGAAGAAGAGCTCGGCGGCCAGCAGGGAGACCGCCCGGTCGACGGCGCCGGGCTCCTCCAGCAGGTCGCAGGCGGGGCGGTCGCCGAGCCGGCTGCCGTAGCCGTCGGCCAGCCGGTCGCGCCGGGACAGCTCGGTGAGGGCGGCGACCACGCCGGCGTTGAGGTGGGCGGGGTGGCGGCCGAGCCGCCAGGCGGGCAGCGCGACGCGGGTGAGCAGCCGGTCCCAGCCGGCGTAGGCCAGGCCGACCTGTTCCTGGGCGGCGATCCGCAGCCCGTAGTCGACCGACCTGGCCTGCTCGGAGGCCCAGCCCGCGACGGCCCGTTCCAGCTCGGCGGCGTGGCCCCGGCAGGCGCCCAGCAGCCGGCGGGTGATCCGCCCGGTGATCCGGTCGCCGAGCGCGGCCGGGCCGCGGCGGGGCGGCCGGGGCGGTCCGGCCAGGGTGGCGCCGCCGAGCCCGGGCGCGGTGCCCTCGCCGGGCTCCAGGCTGGCGTCCAGGCTGCGCAGGAAGCGCCGGGCGGCGGCGATCTCGGGGTCGGCGGAGGCGGCGGCGCCGGCCACCACGGGGGCGAGCAGGGCGCGCAGCTCGTCGGCCCGCATCCACCAGAGGAACGGCGAGCCGATCACCAGGACGGGGGCGGCCGGTTCGGGGTGCGGCCGGAACGGGCGGGCCGGCCGGGTCGGCGGCACGTCCTCCAGCCAGCTGTCGCAGTCCGGCGTGAGCGCGACGGCGGACGGCGCGGGGACGTCCAGCCGGTCGGCCAGCTCGTCGATCAGCCGGTACAGCTCGGGCGCCTCGGCGCGCGGGACCTGGACGGCCGGGGTCTGCGGCGGCACGGCCCTGCGGTAGGCCCGGGCGGTCAGCCCGGCCACCAGCAGGGTCAGCGCGGCGACCGCGCCGACCACCCAGCGGACGGCGTCCCACCCGGCGGCGTCGGCGGCACCGGGCGCGCCGATCCGGCCGGTGAACCGGCCCGCGAGCAGGACCACCTCGACGGCGGCGGGCAGGACGGCTGCGGCCAGGGCGAGACCTCGGACCCGCAGGACCGCCTGGGCGTGAGCGCGCGCGGTGTCGACTGCGGCCATACGGTGCGGCACCCCCTTCGGAGCCCTCCGGCGCCCGGTGACGGGCCCCTGAGCCGACTCGAAACGATCAGTTCCGACCGGGGAGCGGAGGCGTCCGATCCCCGGTAGTGCATGCTGCGTGGCGCTACTGACATTTTCGACGCCCCGGTCCGGGTGGGTGTTCCGGATCGCCCCGGTTTCCACTCGTCCCGGTGACACCGCCCGGTTTTCCGGACGACCTCCCGGACGACCTCCCGGGCGGCCCTCGACCGGTCCGGTGCGAAGCACCCGGGCGACCGCCCGGCCGGACGCCGTCCAGCATCCCCCCGCGGGGGCGCCGCTACCCGGCGGCGACCCCGGCGCACGGCCACGTCGCACTGCGATCCAGCGCACCATAAGGCCGAGCGCCCGGTTACGTCAGCCGGATGCGGGTGCTGTCACCCGATGGGCTGGAATCCACCCGCCGAACGGTGCGCCTACCCCCTCCGACACTCCGGCCCCCGCACTGCGGCCATCAGGGCGGAAAAGCCGCGGGCCCCCGGTGGACGTCCACCGGGGGCCCCCGGCGACCGGGAGCTCACGCGCAGCTACTCAGACAACAAGACGAAAAACAAAAAGCACTCCAAAAAAACACGTAAACCCTAAAGATGCATTATAAAGTTC
>NZ_JBEOSA010000117.1:0-12570 GCF_040302625.1 Kitasatospora sp. NPDC097643
TGCCGGCGAAGCGACCTCGTACTGGGTCGTACTCGGGCGTTTCGCCGGTGCGTCCAGCCGGGATGCCCGGCGTCGCGCGCCCGGCGGGAATTGTCGGACAGGCCCTGGCACCGCCGTCTGGCGTAGCGTCGGATCCAGCAGCCGTCTGCCGAGGGAGCGAAGCGTCGTGAAGAAGCTGATCAACACCCCGGAGCGCGTCCTGGAGGACGCCCTGGCCGGAGTGGCCGCCGCCCACCCCGAGTTGACGGTGGACATCCCCAACCGGGTGATCACCCGGGCCGTCCGCCCGGACCGCCCCAAGGTCGCGCTGATCTCCGGCGGCGGCTCCGGCCACGAGCCGCTGCACGGCGGCTTCGTCGGCCCCGGCATGCTCGACGCGGCCTGCCCCGGCGAGGTGTTCACCTCCCCCGTGCCGGACCAGATGCTGGCCGCCGCCAAGGCCGTGGAGACCGGCGCGGGCGTGGTCTTCGTCGTGAAGAACTACACCGGCGACGTGATGAACTTCGAACTCGCCGCCGAACTCGCCGCCGAGGAGGGCCTGGAGGTCCGCACCGTGCTGGTCAACGACGACGTCGCGGTCGAGGACTCGACCTGGACGGCCGGCCGCCGCGGCACCGGCGCCACCGTCCTGGTGGAGAAGACCGCCGGCGCGCTGGCCGAGCGCGGCGCCTCCCTCGACGAGGTCGCTGCCCTCGGCGAGCGGGTCAACGCCGCCTCCCGCTCCTTCGCCATCGCGCTCACCGCCGCCACCGTCCCGGCCGCCGGCAAGCCCGGCTTCGACCTGCCGGAGGACGAGATCGAGGTCGGCGTCGGCATCCACGGCGAGCCCGGCCGGCGCCGCGAGAAGCTGCGCCCGGCCCGCGAACTCGCCGCCGAGGTGGTCGAGACCGTCCTCACCGACCACCACCTGACCCCGGGCGACGAGGTGATCGCCCTGCTCAACGGCCTGGGCGGGACACCGCTGCTGGAGCTGTACCTGGTCTACGGCGAGGTCGCCGCCCGGCTCGCCGAACGCGGCATCACGGTGGCCCGCAGCCTGGTCGGCAACTACGTCACCAGCCTGGACATGGCCGGCTTCTCGCTCACCCTGACCAAGGCCGACGCCCAGCTGCTGGAGCTGTGGGACGCCCCCGTCGACACCCCCGCCCTCAAGCGGGCCTGACCGGGAGCTCCCATGGCCTTCGACACCCCGCCGTCCGACACCCCGCCGTCCGACACTGCGCCGTTCGACACCGCGCTGGCCGAGGCCTGGATCCGCGCCATCGCCGCCGCCGTCGACCAGGACCGGGACCGGCTCACCGAGCTGGACTCCGCGATCGGCGACGGCGACCACGGCAGCAACCTCCAGCGCGGCTTCACCGCCGCCGTGACCGCCCTGGACGGCCTCCAGCCGGCCGGCCCCGGCGCCGTGCTGGTCAAGGCCGGGACGACGCTGATCTCCAAGGTCGGCGGCGCCTCCGGCCCGCTCTACGGCAAGGCCTTCCGCGCCATCGGCGCCGCCCTGCCCGAACCCGCCGGCCCGGCCGCCCTCGCCGAGGCCCTGGCGGCCGGCCTGGACGCCGTCCGCGCGCTCGGCAAGGCCGAACCCGGCGACAAGACCATCGTCGACGCCTACACCCCGGCCGTGGCCGCCTTCCGCACCGCGGCCGCCACCGGCGCCGGCCTCGCACAGGCCGCCGCCGCGGCCGCCGACGCCGCCGAACGGGGCGCCCTCGACACCGTCCCGCTCCAGGCCCGCAAGGGCCGCGCCTCCTACCTGGGCCCCCGCAGCGTCGGCCACCAGGACCCGGGCGCCACCTCCACCGCCCTGCTCTTCCGCACCCTCGCCGCGGTCACCGCCCGCTGACCCCGGGGCCTGTCCGGCACGACCCGCCGGACAGGCCCTACCCGTCCGTCCGCGTGATCAGCAGCAGCAGCGCGTCGTCCCGCAGCTCCCCGCCCGTGTGCGCCAGCAGGTCCGCGTACACCCGCCCGACCGCCGCCTCCAGCTCCCCCGCCGAACGCGCGGCCCCGCGGACCAACGGCCCGACCCGCTCCGCGAGCGGGTAGAACCCGCCGTCCTTGCGGTGCTTCGCCTCGATCACCCCGTCCGTGCAGAGCACCAGGACGTCCTCCGCCCCGAACGGCTGGTCCCAGGTGGCCGGCTCCCCGGCGGCGAGCCGGCCGAGTCCGAGCGGCACCCACGGGTCGGGCGCGTCCAGGACGTGCGCCCGTCCGTCCCGGTCCACCCGGATCGGCGGGACGTGCCCGTACTGGAGCAGTTCCATCACCCCGGGCGTGCGGAACTCGGCGAACAGCGCCGTGGTGAACTCCCCGTCCGGCACGTGCCGCTCGACGCTGGCCTCGATCCGCGCCGCGACGCCGCGCAGCCCGGCCTCGTCGTACGCGGCCTCGCGGAACGCCCCCAGCACCACCGCCGCCGTCTGCACCGCCCCGAGCCCCTTGCCGCGGACGTCCCCGACCGCGACCCGGGTGCCGTGCGGGGTCTCCAGCACCGAGTAGAGGTCCCCGCCGATCTGCGAGGCGTCGGCCGCCGAGACGTACCGCACCGCCATCCGCAGCGGCCCGACGACCGGCCCGGGCAGCCGCAGCAGGGCCCGTTGGGCGGCCTCGGCGACGGAGCTGACGGCCGCGAAGGCCGCCGCGCGCCGCATCCGGAGCCGGGCGACCCAGGCGGAGAACACGGTGAGCAGCAGGTAGCTGACCATCGCGCCGTAGAGGAAGCGGGCGTCGTTGATGTTGTCGACCTGGTCGTAGTGGCTGAGCCCGAAGACCGCGATCAGGCCGGCCGAGCAGACGGCCAGCAGTTCGCCGGGGCGCAGCGTCAGCGCGGCGATCGCGGGGACGACGGTCATCAGCGGCGCGAGGTAGCGGTCCTTGCCGGAGAGCAGGTCGGCGAGCGCGACCAGCAGGACCGCGACCAGGGCCGGGGTCGCCCGTCGCCAGAACGGCACGTCCTGGAGGTCGGTGGCCATCAGGGCCCCGCGCTGCCGGCCCGGGGGCAGTCCCGCGGCGGTGGGGTCCGTGGGCGACTGGGCACGGCGGATCAAGAACACATATCGAACATAACGGACGATCAGCAGCCGCACCCATCCGCCCACCGCACCGCCCGGCCCACCGGGGCCGGACCGGCCCGGATCCGCCGCCACCCGGCGCGGATTCGGGCGCTCCGCGTCCGGGCGCATACGCTCTGCCCCGGGGCGCGTCGCGGACGTGATCCGCCCCACCCGGCGCCCCTCAGAAATACCCCGCATGGGTATGGTGTCGGAGAGCGTAGGAAGCCCGGGCCGGACCCGGGCGGCACAGACCTTCCGGAGGCCCCGATGTCCAGCACCATCACCTACACCGTCACCGGCATGAGCTGCGGCCACTGCGAGAGCGCGATCAGCAAGGAGCTCTCCGTGCTGACCGGCGTCACCGAGGTCGCCGCCGACGCCAAGGCCGGCACGGTCACGGTCTCCTCGCACGCCCCGCTGGACGACGAGCAGGTCCGCGCCGCCGTCGACGAGGCCGGCTACGAGCTGGTCGGCCGCAGCGCATGAGCGAGCGCGGCGAGCTCGCCGTCGCGGCCCGGGACCGGGTCGAGCTGTCGATCGGCGGGATGACCTGCGCCTCCTGCGCGGCCCGGATCGAGAAGAAGCTCAACCGGATGGACGGCGTCGAGGCGACCGTCAACTTCGCCACCGAGAAGGCCCGGATCGACTACGGCGACGGCGTGACGGTCGAGGACCTGATCGCCACCGTGCAGAACGCCGGCTACACCGCCGAGCTCCCGCCGCCGCCGGCCCCGGTCGCCCCCGAGCCGGCCGGTCCCGCCGCGCCCGGGCCGCCCGCCGCCGACCCTCCCCCAGCCTCCGGCCGGGGGTACCCCCAACTGGACCGGCTGCTGGTCAGCGCCGTCCTCAGCGCCCCGGTGGTCCTGCTGTCGATGGTCCCGGCCCTCCAGTTCGCCAACTGGCAGTGGCTGGCCTTCGCGCTGACCGGCCCGGTCGTGGTGTACGGCGGCCTGCCGTTCCACCGCGCCGCCTGGACCAACCTCAAGCACGGCGCCGCGACCATGGACACCCTGGTCTCGCTCGGCACCCTGGCCGCCTTCGGCTGGTCGTTCTGGGCGCTGTTCTGGGGCCACGCCGGCATGCCCGGGATGCGCCACGAGTTCAGCCTGGCGATCGGCGACACCGACGCCTCGTCCACCCTCTACCTGGAGACCGCCGCCGCCGTCACCGTGCTGATCCTGCTCGGCCGCGCCCTGGAGGCCCGCTCCAAGCGCCGGGCCGGCGCCGCCCTGCACGCCCTGCTCGACCTCGGCGCCAAGGACGTGTCGGTGCTCCGGGGCGGCCGCGAGCTGCGGCTGCCGGTCGCGGAGCTGACCGTCGGGACGCGCTTCGTGGTGCGCCCCGGCGAGAAGATCGCCACCGACGGCGTGGTCGTCGAGGGCAGCTCGGCGGTGGACGCCTCGATGCTGACCGGCGAGTCCGTGCCGGTCGAGGTCGGCGTCGGCGACGCCGTCACCGGTGCCACCGTCAACGCCGGCGGCCGGCTGGTGGTCGAGGCCACCCGGGTCGGTACGGACACCCGGCTCGCCCGGATGGCCAAGCTCGTCGAGGACGCGCAGAACGGCAAGGCCGCCGCCCAGCGCCTCGCCGACCGGATCTCCGCCGTCTTCGTCCCGGTGGTCATCCTGATCGCGCTCGCCACCCTGGTCGGCTGGCTGCTGGTCTCCGACAGCCCCACCGAGGCGTTCACCGCCGCGGTGGCGGTCCTGATCATCGCCTGCCCGTGCGCCCTCGGCCTGGCCACCCCGACCGCGCTCATGGTCGGCACCGGCCGCGGCGCCCAGCTCGGCATCCTGATCAAGGGCCCGGAGGTGCTGGAGACCACCCGCAAGGTCGACACCATCGTGCTGGACAAGACCGGCACCGTCACCACCGGCCAGATGACCCTGCTCGCCGTGCACACCGCCGAAGGCGTCACCGAGGCCGAGGCGCTGCGACTGGCCGGCGCCCTCGAACACGCCTCCGAGCACCCGATCGCCCGGGCGATCGCCACCGCCGCCCGCGAACGGACCGCCGAGCTGCCGTCGGTGGAGGGCTTCGAGAACCTCCCCGGCCGGGGCGTGCGGGGCGTCGTCGAGGGCCACCGGGTGATCGCCGGGCGCGAGACCCTGCTGGCCGACCAGGCCCAGCACCTGCCGCCCGCCCTGGCCGGGGCCGCGCGTGCCGCGGAGGCCGGCGGGCGGACCGCGATCGCGGTCGGCTGGGACGGCGAGGCACGGGCCGTCCTGGAGGTCGCCGACGCGGTCAAGCCGACCAGCGCCGAGGCGATCGCCCGGCTGCGCGGCCTGGGTCTGACGCCGGTGCTGCTGACCGGCGACAACCGGGCCGTCGCCGGAGCGGTCGCGGCCGAGGTCGGCATCGCGGCGGAGCACGTGATCGCCGAGGTGCTGCCGCAGGACAAGGTCGCGACCGTCCAGCGGCTCCAGGCCGAGGGCAAGGTCGTGGCGATGGTCGGCGACGGCGTCAACGACGCAGCCGCACTCGCCCAGGCCGACCTGGGCCTGGCCATGGGCACCGGCACCGACGCCGCCATCGAGGCCGGCGACCTCACCCTGGTCCGTGGCGACCTGCTCGTCGCCCCCGACGCCATCCGGCTCGCCCGCAGGACCCTGGCCACCATCCGGGGCAACCTGTGCTGGGCGTTCGGCTACAACGTGGCGGCGATCCCGCTGGCCGCCGCCGGGCTGCTCAACCCGATGATCGCGGGGGCCGCGATGGCCTTCTCCTCGGTCTTCGTGGTCACCAACAGCCTCCGGCTGCGCCGCTTCCGGCCCGCCTGAAGCCCCGCCTGAGCCCTGCCCGAGCGCCGACCCGCGCGAAAGGCCGCGAAGGGCCCGTACCGCTCCCGGTACGGGCCCTTCGCGTGCGTCCGGTGCCGGGGGCGCGGTCAGCGCCCGAGCAGCTCGCCGCCGTTGCAGTGCAGGATCTCGCCGGTGACGAACCCGGCCTCGGGCGAGGCGAGGAAGTAGACCGCCGCCGCGACCTCCCCGGTCTCGCCGATCCGGCCGAGCAGGGTGCGGGCCGCCCGGCGGGAGACCTCGGCCTCGTCCAGGCGCGGGCCGAAGAACTCGGTGCCGGCCACCGTCCCCGGCGCCACGATGTTGGCGGTGATCCCCGAGGCCCCCAACTGGGCGGCCAGGAAGTGGTTCCACGCGTGCAGCGAGGCCTTGGCCGCGCCGAAGGAGCCGGCCCCGCGCAGGGCGGCGATCGAGCTGATGGTGACCACCCGCCCGGAGCCGGGGGTGAGCCGGTCGCGGATCGACTCGGTGAGCAGCACCACGGTCAGCACGTTCCGCTCGAAGTCGCCGCGCCAGCGGGCCAGCAGGGCGTGCGGCCCGCCGCCGATCACGGTCTCCCGGCTGCCGGCGTTGTTGACCAGCACGTCGATCCGCTCGGGGAGTTCGGCGAGCGCGGCCTCGACGGCGTCGGGGTCGGCGAGGTCGCACACCAGTGGGGTGACGTTCGGGCCGAGGTCGGCCGCGGCCCGTTCGAGCACCTCGCGGCGCCGGCCGACGATCACGACCCGTTCGCCCGCCTCGGCGAACCGCCGCGCCACCTCGTACCCGATTCCCGTGCCACCGCCGGTGACAACGACGTTCCTGGCCATCTGCGCACTCCCTCCCCAGTTCCGCCACCACGCCGCGAGGGTGCGGGCGGTCCGTACCGGAATGCCACGATTCCTATCACGCTCGGTTGCCGTGACTGCGGGGAGGGTGACGTCGCGCGTGCGGGAACGTGTGATATGGGCGCGGCACGACGCGCACACGGAGCGTGGCGAGAGGCAGCTCACACCCCCCGGGCGTAACTTCTCGCACCCTGATACGTCTTAGGTTGGTAGTGCGGCAGTTTTCCGATGGGCGGAGACGCGACGAACGGCATCGTGTCCCCGCGCTTCCTTCGGCTGCCGCCGACGGGGCTCCGGCGGGCCCCGGGACAGGTCGTCGACCTCGACGGCCTTCGCGCACGGCGCCGGGGTTGTGGCGGGCCAGGGACGCTTTGAGCGGCCGTCCCCGGTCGCGGCCGGCCCCGGAGTCGTGCGCCGTACGGTTCCGTCCCCGCGCGGGAGCACCGCGCGGGGACGCGAAAGGGCCCGACCGCAGTGCGGCCGGGCCCTTACCGGTTTTCGGGTCAGCGGTCGCCGAGGGCGACGTAGTCGCGGATCGCGGTGCCGGTGTAGATCTGGCGCGGACGGCCGATCCGGCTGGTCGGGTCGTTGATCATCTCGTGCCAGTGGGCGATCCAGCCGGGCAGCCGGCCGAGGGCGAACAGCACGGTGAACATGCTGGTCGGGAAGCCCATGGCGCGGTAGATCAGGCCGGTGTAGAAGTCCACGTTCGGGTACAGCTTGCGGGAGATGAAGAAGTCGTCCTTGAGGGCGTGCTCCTCCAGCTTGAGCGCGATCTCCAGCAGCTGGTCCTGCTTGCCGAGCTGGCCGAGCACCTCGTGCGCGAGCAGCTTGACCTGCGCGGCGCGCGGGTCGAAGGCCTTGTAGACGCGGTGGCCGAAGCCCATCAGCTTGACGCCGGCCTCGCGGTTCTTGACCTTGGTGATGAAGGCGTCGACGTCGCCGCCGTCCTTCTGGATGCTCTCCAGCATCTCCAGCACGGCCTGGTTGGCGCCGCCGTGCAGCGGGCCCCAGAGCGCCGAGATGCCGGCCGAGATCGAGGCGAACAGGTTGGCGTGGCTGGAGCCGACCAGGCGCACGGTGGAGGTCGAGCAGTTCTGCTCGTGGTCCGCGTGCAGGATGAGCAGCTTGTCCAGGGCGTTGACGATGACCGGGTTGAGCTCGTAGTCCTCGGCGGGGACGGCGAAGGTCATCCGCAGGAAGTTCTCGACGTAGCTCAGGTCGTTGCGCGGGTAGACGAAGGGCTGGCCCATCGCCTTCTTGTACGCGTAGGCGGCGATCGTCGGCAGCTTGGCGAGCAGGCGGACGGTCGACAGGTGGCGCTGGTCCGCGTCGAACGGGTTGTGGCTCTCCGGGTAGAACGTGGACAGCGCGCCGACCACCGAGGACAGCATGGCCATCGGGTGGGCGTCCCGCGGGAAGCCCTGGAAGAAGCGCTTGACGTCCTCGTGCAGCAGCGTGTGCTGGGTGATCTCGCGGTTGAACTCCGCCAGCTGGTCGGCCTTGGGCAGTTCGCCGTTGATCAGCAGGTACGCGGTCTCGATGAAGCCGCCCTGTGCGGCGAGCTGCTCGATCGGGTAGCCGCGGTAGCGCAGGATGCCGTTGTCGCCGTCCACGAAGGTGATCGCGGACTTGTACGCGGCGGTGTTACCGAAGCCGTTGTCCAGGGTGACCAGGCCGGTCTGCGAGAGCAGCTTCGAGATGTCGAAGCCCCCGTTGCCCGCAGTGCTCTCGACGACGGGGTACTCGTACTCGCCGTCCTGGTACCTCAGTACTACCGAGTTGTCGCTCACGTCTTCCTCACCGACGAAATGAAACCTCTACCAAGGTGCCCTGACCGTCTCTACCTTCCCCCATCCGGAGGACAGCCGCGCACCCGGGGTGGCCCGGAAGGGCCCGCCCCTACAAAACCTGCCGCCGTAGCCGGTACGAACCGGACAAGATCGGCACCACCCTAGGCTCTGCCGTAAATCTCTTCACGTCAAGAGAACCTTAGAGGCAACCATCCTGTTGGATAATCATCCAGTTGCCAGCCGATGGTCGAGGGCGGCATGCCTCCGACCTGCACTGACAGCCCGCACGGCCTGAGCGATCGCCTTCCGTGACCCGACCAGCACCACCAGTTTCCGAGCCCTGGTCACAGCCGTGTACAACAGATTTCGCTGGAGCATCGTCCAAGCGGACATAGTGACCGGAATCACCACCACCGGATACTCGCTGCCCTGCGAGCGGTGGATCGTCACCGCGTACGCGTGGGCCAGCTCGTCCAGTTCGTCGAAGTCGTACGGCACCTCCTCGTCCTCGTCGGTGAGCACCGTCAGCCGCTGGTCGTCCACGCTGAGGGTGGTCACCACTCCCACTGTGCCGTTGAAGACGCCGTTCCGCCCCTTGTCGTAGTTGTTGCGGACCTGCGTGACCTTGTCCCCCACCCGGAACGTCCGCCCGCCGAACCGCCGCTCCGCCAGCCCCTCCCGGGCCGGCGTCACCGCCGCCTGCAACAGCGTGTTCAGGTTCCCCGCCCCGGCCGGCCCCCGGTGCATCGGCGCCAGCACCTGGACGTCCCGGCGCGGGTCGTAGCCGAAGCGCTGCGGGATCCGGCGCGCCACCACGTCCACCGTCAGACCGGCCGCCCGCTCCACGTCGTCCTCCGCGAACAGGAAGAAGTCCGGCAGACCGTCCGTCAGCGGCGGCTTCCCCTCGTTGATCCGGTGCGCGTTGGTCACCACGCCCGACTGCTGCGCCTGCCGGAAGATCCTGGTCAGCCGCACCGACGGGATCGGGCCGTCGTCCGCCAGCAAGTCCCGCAGCACCTCGCCGGCGCCCACCGAGGGCAGCTGGTCCACGTCCCCCACGAACAGCAGGTGAGCGCCCGGCGGCACCGCCTTGACCAGCTTGTTCGCCAGGATCAGGTCCAGCATCGAGGCCTCGTCCACCACCACCAGGTCCGCGTCGAGCGGGCGGTCCCGGTCGTACGCGGCGTCCCCGCCCGGCTTCAGCTCCAGCAGCCGGTGCACCGTCGAGGCCTCCGCCCCGGTCAGCTCCGCCAGCCGCTTCGCCGCCCGCCCGGTCGGCGCCGCCAGCACCACCTTCGCCCGCTTCGCCAGCGCCAGCGTCACGATCGACTTCACCGTGAACGACTTGCCGCAGCCCGGACCACCCGTCAGCACCGCGACCTTCTCGCTCAGCGCCAGCCGGACCGCCTGCTCCTGCTCCGGCGCCAGCTCCGTCCCGGTGCGCTTCGTCAGCCAGCCCAGCGCCGCCGCCCAGTCCACGCCCGCGGCCCACGGCATCCGGTCCGCGTCCGAACGCAGCAGCCGCAACAGCTGGTTGGCCAGCGAGATCTCCGCCCGGTGGAACGGCACCAGGTACACCGCGGTGATCGGCTCACCCGCCTCCCCCGGCACCTGCTCGCGCACCACCCCCTCCGCCGCCACCAGCTCCGCCAGGCAGTCGATCACCAGCCCCACGTCCACCTGGAGCAGCTTCACGCCGTCCGCGATCAGCCGCTCCTCCGGCAGGTAGCAGTGCCCCTGGTCGCTGCTCTGCGACAGCGCGTACTGCAGCCCCGCCTTGACCCGCTCCGGGCTGTCGTGCGGGATCCCCACCGCCTGCGCGATCCGGTCCGCCGTCAGGAAGCCGATGCCCCACACGTCCGCGGCCAGCCGGTACGGCTCGTTGCGCACCACCCCGATCGAGGCGTCCCCGTACTGCTTGTAGATCCGCACGGCGAGCGAGGTCGACACCCCGACCCCTTGCAGGAAGACCATCACCTCCTTGATGGCCTTCTGCTCCTCCCAGGCCGCCGCGATCTTCTTCGTCCGCTTCGGCCCCAGCCCCGGCACCTCGATCAGCCGGCCCGGGTCGGTCTCGATCACCTCCAGGGTGTCCACCCCGAACCGCTCCACGATCCGCTCGGCGAACCGCGGCCCGATCCCCTTGATCAGCCCCGAACCCAGGTACCGCTGGATCCCCTGCACCGTCGCCGGCAGCACCGTCGTGTAGTTCTCCACCACGAACTGCTTGCCGTACTGCGGGTGCGACCCCCACCGCCCGTGCAGCCGCAGCGACTCGCCGACCTGCGCGCCCAGCAGCGCGCCCACCACCGTCAGCAGGTCGTTCGCGCCGCGGCCGGTGTCCACCCGGGCCACCGTGTACCCGGTCTCCTCGTTGGCGTACGTGATCCGCTCCAGCACGCCCTCGACCTGGGCGAGCTGGCGCGGCACGGGCTCCCGCCCCGCCTGCGCCTGCCTGACCACCTGGCCCCCTTCGACCGCTACGGGTGGACCCTTCCGCTACGCACCGTACCGCCTGGGTCCGACAAGTCCGGGCCCCGGTCTCCGCGGCCTCCCCCTGCCGTGCAGGGGCCCCGCGCCGGTGCCAGGCTGGGAGGGAAGAAGCCGGGGGGTCGTCCGCCCGCTCCCGCACGGGCCCGGTCCGAGGAGCCGCCGCCATGCTCACCACCGCCTTCCGCCCCGGCTCCCCCGACTGGCTCGACCTGGGCAGCCCCGACACCCGGGCCTCCGTCGCCTTCTACACCGCCCTGTTCGGCTGGACCTTCGACTCGGCCGGCCCCGAGACCGGCGGCTACGGCTTCTTCCAGCTCGACGGCCGCACGGTCGCCGCGCTCGGCCCGCTCCTCGACGAGGGCGCCCTGCCCGCCTGGACCCTGTACTTCGCCACCCTCGACGCCGACCGCACCACCGAACTCGTCGAACAGGCCGGCGGCCGCGTCCGGTTCACCCCCTTCGACGTCTTCACGGCGGGCCGGATGGCCGGCTACACCGACCCCACCGGCGCCGAGTTCGCGGTCTGGCAGCCGCACGACACCCGCGGCCTGGACGTGGTCACCGAATCCGGCAGCCTCTGCTGGGCCGAGTGCTACAGCGTCGACGCCGAACGCGCGAAGTCCTTCTACCGCGCGGTCTTCGGCTGGCAGGAACAGGACGTCCCGGTCGGCGAGGCGCTGCTCTACACCGTCCTCACCCCGGCCGGCGGCGGCAGCGACGACGCCCACGGCGGCATCATGCAGCTACCCCCCGAGCAGACCGCCGCCGGCACCACCTCGCACTGGCTCCCGTACTTCGAGGTCCCCGACGTGGACGGCTGCTACGCCCGCGCCGAACAGCTGGGCGCCACCCCCCGGATCTCCCCCGTGGACGTGCACGGCGTCGGCCGGCTCGCCCAGCTGCACGACCCGCACGGCGCCGTCTTCGCCGTCATCACCACGGCCAAGCCCGGCGGGTGACGCCGGATCACCCCCGAGAAGGGGCCTGAGGGGGTGCTGAGGGGGTGACGGGGGGCGGCTAGAGTCATCCACCACCATGAGTGATTTCTGCATCCGTCAGGCCGTTGTCGAGGACCTCCCGGCGATCGTCGCCATGCTCGCGGACGATCCGCTGGGCGCCACCCGCGAGAGCCCGGACGACCTCGCCCCCTACCTCGACGCCTTCGCCCGCGTCGACGCCGACCCGAACCAGCACCTCACCGTCGCCGAGCGCGACGGCCGGGTCATCGGCACCCTGCAACTGACCGTCGTCCCCGTCCTCTCCCGCAAGGGCTCCACCCGCACCATCATCGAGGCCGTCCGCATCCACGCCGACGAACGCGGCAGCGGCCTCGGCACCCTGCTGATCGAGTGGGCCGTCCAGCGATCCCGCGAACTCGGCGCCGACCTCGTCCAGCTCACCTCCGACGCCACCCGCACCGACGCCCACCGCTTCTACGAGCGGCTCGGCTTCGTCGGATCGCACCTCGGATTCAAACTGAAGCTCTGACCGCACCGTCCCGACATTTCCCGGAAATGCAAAGAACCCCCGATCCGAATGGATCAGGGGTTCTTTGTGAATGATTGTTCGGCGGCGTCCTACTCTCCCACAGGGTCCCCCCTGC